>JAAEQF010000335.1 GCA_024231695.1 FCB group bacterium | reverse complement strand
GCCACTCAGCAAGGCAGTAGGCCGTGCAGAGAGCGTCTACAAGGCAGGAAAGGTCAGTGGTATCGGGCAGCCAGTCACCCACCAAGAGAATGGCGGTCCCGGTGAGTGCGTAGTAAAAAAACGGGTTTGGCGTGGCTCCTCTGGGTTTTCGGTACGCCGATAGCACGTGGTCCCGTTTTCGATAGTACGAGGTCCGGTACGCCGATAGCACGTGCCTGGATGCCCCGATAGTACGCGCTTTATCGGCATAGCATCGCGCCTATCGGCATAGAATTCAGGCTATCGGTATAGCATCGCGCCTATCAGCATAGAATCCAGGCTATCGGTGCAGAATCCAAGCTATCGGTATAGCGTCGCGCCTCTATCGGTATAGCATCGCGCTTTATCGGTATAGCATCGCGCTTTATCGGTATAGCATCGCGCCGCCCCTCTGTAATACATTGATTATAAAAGAGAAAAAACCCGATTTTTTGCCCCTACCTTTCTTTTACCTTATTTCTACCCGAGCAGCCTGTGTGTAACTTGGGAAAGCATCCTCTTTGAACACTCTACTGAGTGCATCCGGCACCCATTTTTAGACAAGGGCTCCACTCTTGCTGTTCCGGCTCACCCCGGTAAGGAGCGCCTACAGCGCATTTTTGATCGTGGAGCAGGCCCACACCCCTTGATTACCTATTTTAGCCACTCAGCAAGGCAGTAGGCCGTGCAGAGAGCGTCTACAAGGCAGGAAAGGTCAGTGGTATCGGGCAGCCAGTCACCCACCAAGAGAATGGCGGTCCCGGTGAGTGCGTAGTAAAAAAACGGGTTTGGCGTGGCTCCTC
>JAAEQF010000334.1 GCA_024231695.1 FCB group bacterium | reverse complement strand
GGTTTTGGGCAACTGCAGTTCGAGAGTGTTTTGCCTCATGTCTATTCCATCACCGGGGAAGCGGTTGACAGCGATAGCGATGGCACACCTGATGCCTGCGATACCTGCCCCAACGATGCCGATAATGATGCCGACGATGACGGTGTCTGCGGCGATGTGGACAATTGCGCTGCAGTTGCCAATCCGGGTCAAACCGACGGTGATAACGATGGGATCGGCGATGCCTGCGATGCCTGCCCCAACGATGCCAATAATGATGCGGATGGCGATGGGGTCTGCGGCGATGCGGACCGGTGCCCCGGATTTGATGATAATGTAGACGTAAATCAGAACGGCATCCCCGATGGCTGTGAGGTCGCCGGTTGCGCCGATGGTGATAATGATGGTGTTTGCGATGATTCCGATAACTGTCCCGCAGTTGCCAACCCGGGTCAGGAAGACGCCGATGATGATGGTATCGGAGATGTGTGCGATGATTGCCTGGATGTAGATCAGGACACCGTTTGCGATGATGTAGATAACTGCGTCGGAACCTACAACCCGGACCAGAAGGATTCGGATGCTGACGGGCTCGGAAACGAATGCGATCCTTCCCCTTATGATGAGGAAGAATGCGATAGCGATGGCATTCCCGATAGCGAAGACAATTGCCCCTGCGTCTACAATCCTGATCAGGCGAATGCGGATGGGGATAGACAGGGGGATGCTTGTGAGGTCACTGCTCCTGTCCCTGAATTACCCACGCTACTATTGATGGGTCTTGGCCTGGCGGCACTCGGCGGATTCGTATGGTTTAGGAGGCAAAGGCAGGCAATCACGATTGCCTAGTAATTGGTAG
>JAAEQF010000333.1 GCA_024231695.1 FCB group bacterium | reverse complement strand
TTGAAGTGTTCGGTTGAAGTGTTCGGTTGAAGTGTTCGGTTGAAGTGTTCAGTTGATGTGTTCAGTTGAAGTGTTCAGTTGAGGTGTTCAGTTGAGGTGTTCGGTTGAAGTGTTCAGTTGAAGTGTTCAGTTGAGGTGTTCAGTTGAAGTGTTCGGTTGAAGTGTTCAGTTGAAATGTTCGGTTGAAGTGTTCAGTTGAGCTGTTTAGTTGAAGTGTTCAGTTGAAGTGTTCAGCCGAAGTGTTCAGCTGAAGTGTTCAGCTGAAGTGTTCAGCTGAAGTGTTCAGTTGAGGTGTTCAGTTGAAGTGTCCGCCTCCCGAGGCAGCAGCTACAACTTGGACATCCCGCTGTGTGTTGTTCACTTTTGTTGGTGAAACCACAACCTTGACACCCCACTCCAGGTTGTGGCTGCAACCCTTTCTCTCGAGGTTGTTGATCCTATGTAGACTTCAAGTCTGACAAAACCAGTCACATAAGCGTACTGGTGAAGCATCGGGTACAACTCCAAACTTTTTTCTCCGTTTCTCTCTCTTCGCTTGCTCCTCCTCAGGTGTGTCTGCGGTGGTGGTGGGCTGCCTCTCTCTCTTGGCTTGCTCCTCCTCCGGTGCGTCTGCGGTGGTGGTGGGCTGCCTCTCTTTCTTGGCTTGCTCCTCCTCTGGTGCGTCTGCGGTGGTGGTGGGCGGCCTGGCTTGCTCCTCCTCTGGTGCGGTTGCGGCGGTGTCGGATGGCTTCTCTCTCTTGGCTCCCTCGTCCGTAATTGTGGCATCCCTGCAAACAAGCTCCAATGTCAACTCTTATTTGGATGGGAAGGCTCATTTCTTTCATTTTCTTCATTTCGCTCCAGGTGCCGAGGTCATTGGTTTGCGCATATTCACAGTTTGGCAATCCCTGCAAATCTTCCCTAGGTGTATTGATCTTTGCTTTGCGCTATCAGCGCGCACAAAAAAGGTAGGCGTGGGCAGGGATCCACGCCGCTTCGAACGACACCTAACTTATATTAAAAAAAATGCTTGAAATGTTCAGCTGAAGTGTTCAGGTGAAGTGTTCAGTTGAAGTG
>JAAEQF010000332.1 GCA_024231695.1 FCB group bacterium | reverse complement strand
TTTTAACTTGCCCGGATAAATGAAAACATCTAAATTTGCCCTCAATACATCAAATGGCTAGATCAAACACTAAAAGGAGAAGCTATGTTCAAAAAGCTAATTATCCTCGCTGGAATTTTCATTGCCGCTATGTTGATTGGTGTCGGCTGTAGCGACGACGATGACGATTGCCCGACTTGTGCAGATCAGATCACTTACAAGGGCTGGGCAGATGGGGTAATATACCTTGATCCCGAACTGTATATGTACGAAATGCGGGTTCACCGCTTTGCCGGAGTCATGCCCAATATCGATTCGGTAATGGTCGGTGATTCCATGGTTGAACCTGACGATATTGACTACGACTACTACTACGACTACGGTGATAACTACTGGGAAATCTACTTCAGCGAGGACGGTGACACTTCTACCTATATGTACAAATCGGGCGATATTGCCACCTTCAAGGTATGGGGCGACGGTATGACTGCTACCTGTAATCTGAAGATGCTCGATTACGACGATGACCAAATCGACTCAGTCATTTCCCCTGCATATAATGCGGACACCATTGCTGTTGGCGATTCGGTTACCGTTACCTGGGCGAAATCGGCCAACGCCGACTATTACAACATCTGGGTCGAAATTCGCGATATGTTTAATGGAAGTTCGGATTGGTATTACCGCTATTACAACACCACCGACACTTCATTTGTCGTCACGCCGGAAATGCTGACCGATTCGGTTTACTATATCTATGTCAATATCGTTCCGGTTACCGGCCCCGATCCTGTTTCAGGTGCCTCCAATTGGACCGGTAATTATATCACCGGTAGGCTGTACAGCTACGCTAGTTATGAATATACCCGGATTTACGGTTGGGCTATTCCCGCACCCGCCCTGAAAATTCCGGTTGAGGGTGTGACCAAAGAGCGTCCGCGGAAGACTCACGACGAGATTATCAACTCTCTGAATCAGGCTTTCAAGTAAGCT
>JAAEQF010000331.1 GCA_024231695.1 FCB group bacterium | reverse complement strand
GCCGAGGTCCTCCTCTATTGGAGTAAGAAACGCGCCCACAAAAGAGTAATATGCGCCATAAAGCACCATCACCAGCACGAAGCCTGCCGCAACGATTACCCACCCGTGGTATAGCCCGGTGGGTGTTGCTTTGTCAGCTCCGATATCGCTGGTAATTACTCGGTTTTGTCTTCGAATATTGGGCATCTTTTGCTTTGTACCATTATTAGCCGATGGCAATAATTCACTATAATAAGACCTTCATTTCGTTGCGATTAATGCAGAATAGCAGTCCATGATTCTTAAGTAATAATCGGGTGATACCTATCGAGGCGATTTATCGGGCCGATCACGAGTTCGTTTGAATTAGTGCAGTACTTGTGAAAGATATTGCCCCGTGAATGAGTTCTTGGCTTTAGCAATTTTTTCCGGTGTGCCGGTGGCAACTATTTTTTCCCCCCGGTCTCCCCCACCGGGGCCGAGATCGATGATCCAGTCGGCGCACTTGATCAGGTCAAGGTGATGCTCGATCAGGATCACGCTATTCCCTGCATCGACTAATCTTTGTAACACCTTGAGAAGGGCTGCTACATCGTGAAATGATAGGCCTGTGGTTGGCTCATCTAGGATGTAGAGCGTCTTGCCGGTAGCGCGTTTTGAAAGCTCAGTGGCCAGTTTCACCCTTTGCGCTTCTCCCCCAGAAAGGGTTGTAGCTGGTTGCCCCAGGCGAATATAGCCCAGTCCAACGTCTCTGAGCGTACCGAATTTGGATTTTAGAGCCGGGAAATTTTCAAAGAAGCGATAGGCTTCTTCCACGGTCATTGCCAGCACTTCGGCGATGTTTTTACCCTTGAAGCGAATTTCCAGCGCTTCACGATTGTATCGCTTTCCATGACATATTTCGCAGGGAACCGTGACATCGGGCAGGAACTGCATTTCGATCTGAATATAGCCTTCTCCGCGGCAGGCTTCACAACGCCCACCTTTTACATTGAAGGAGAACCTGCCTGGTTTGTAGCCTCGCGCACGAGCCTCGGGGGCAGTGGCGAACAATTCACGAATGCGGGTGAACGCGCCGGTATATGTTGCCGGATTTGACCGAGGAGTTCGTCCGATGGGAGACTGATCGATATCCACTATTTTATCGATATGTTC
>JAAEQF010000330.1 GCA_024231695.1 FCB group bacterium | reverse complement strand
CTCGGCCAGGAAATAGGCCAGGAGCAACGTCTCGCCGTCGAGCAGGGCCTGGATCTGCTCGGCAGTGAACGCGACGCCGGTCGCTTGCGCCCCGCCGGAGCCCTCCAAGCGCTCGACCGCCAGCCAGCGCTGACGCAGGAGCTTCTCGAGCCGCTCGATTTCCGGATCGCCGGCGCCTTTCTCGGCGAGGGCCATGCGGCGCGCCTCCAGGGCCCGGATCTCCGCCAGCATGCGGCGCCGGCGCGGTTGATCGGCGTCTTCCGAGTCGCTCCGGGAGCCCTCGTCACGGATCAGCCCTTCGAGAAGGCTCCTCGCTCTCGCCCGTTCCGCGTATTCCAGAGCCTGCCTTGCGTATCCCTCTGTGGGCTCGCGCTGATGAAGCTCCATCAGGAGCGTTACCAGCTCTTCGAATACGTCGTAGCGGGTGGCCAGGAAGTAGCTTCGCGACAGCTCACCCCGGACCTCGGTGCGCAGCCCTTCGACGAGCTCGACGGCGCGATCGAGATGGCGCCGAGCCGGTCCGAACTCTCCGCGCAGCCGCGCCGCGCGCGCCAGGCCGACGAGGGCGTAGGTCTCGCCGTTGGGATCGCCGCACTCCGAGAGGATCGCCAGGGACTCGCGCAGCCGCCGCGAGGCGGCCTCCACGTCGCCGCCGGCGAGCTCGAGCCAGCCCAGGTTCGCCAGCGCGTGACCCTGGCCGAGGCGGCCTCCGGCAGAGCGGAAGGTGTCGAGGGCACTTTCGTAGGCCGCCGCCG
>JAAEQF010000329.1 GCA_024231695.1 FCB group bacterium | reverse complement strand
GTAGTAGTCCCGGAGTATTCAGATGTAAATAACCCTCCTGCGATTATATCTCCGTTATATTCGGTTAAGCAATGGACGTCGTTGTTGAGTGACGTTTTGGGATGCAGGTGTGCCCAGCCGGTCGAATCCCAGTCCCAGGATCGTTCGATAGACATCATATCGCTGCTTAAATCAAGAAAATGCGTGTTTGCATAATGGAGCGTATTCTCATCGCTTCGCGCCCAGTCATCGACGAAAGCGACCTCGGCGATATCATCGCCGTCGAAATCTCCCATCGTGGCCGCAAGTCGGCGCAGACAGGATACTTCGGAAGCCTTCATATTCGCCAGATGGGAATCTTGAGATACAAAACTGATAGTGTGGGCCGTGGTATCGTAATCGTAAACAGCCACTATCACATCAGTTTCCGGAGATTGCGCCGGGTCGCTGGCAATCAGGACTATTTCGTCGGTACCGTCATTATCAAGATCGCCGGTGGCGATATCGAATCTGCTGGCCGTGCCGAATCTCTGAGCTTCCGGCATTTCGGTATGGATCGCCTGATCCGAAATAGAGCCCATCGCCTCCGGTGTCAGGCTTAACGTGTCAACGTCGAATACCGTTATGGAAACTGTGCTGTCGGCCGCCAAATAGGCCAGGACAAACTCGGCAGCCTCGTCATCATAAAAATTCCCGGCCACGACCCGAATTTCGCCGAGTACCTCGGCCAAAGAATCAGTGGCGTACAATACGCCCGCGGCTATGGGCGGATCGGGAGTGTTCCAATCCACCAGAATCATAGTGTCAAGGTCGTAGTTTGGAATGCCGACGAATATCCCGCCATCGGAACGACTCCATGCCATTACTATATCATCCGACCCGTCATTGTTGAAATCACCCGCCGCGAAATCCCGATCATCGCCATCTTGAGAGTCGGCAAAGGGTTCGGCACTCACCCGGTAAATACTATCATCTACCGAAGACCAGTCAAAAATCCAACCCTGCAGGGTATCGTTTTGTTCTCCCATAGTGGCTATCAGCTTGCCAAATTCAAAGGAAATATCGAATCCGCCGCCGAACGGATCGTCCTGGGCAAAGGCTGCGCCCCAGCACAGGGTTAGCGCGACGAGGACCACACACGTTAACATTCTTGTTCTCATGGAATTCTTCCTCCGATTGTCTGACACACTCAGGTAACGGCATGTGGAACCACCGATACGACTATGGCTGAAATCTCACAAGTAATGCAGGTATTGTGACATACCACAAATTGACAGGCAATCCCCTACAAAGCCCGGCGATTAGAGTCACTTTTTTCCCTGATGAATTTCCAAGATGTTAATCATAAGATAACAACTAATTATATTCTGTCAACGAAAAAACATATACTTAGATGGAGATATCCATTATGGATTAATAATATCCATTATGCGAGTATCGCAGGTGTTTAGGGTTACTTTATCATCAATTGGGCCAATCCTACTGATTTTTGACGACGATACACGCTTAATCCTTGACAAATCAACAACTTGTACTATATTGTCGATAATACTGACGTCAGGGTACCGTTCATACCGCCATTTGATTTTTACCCGCCGGGAGGTTGCATGCATAAGTCTATTCTCGCTGCCATAATTCTGACAATGTTTATATTAAATCCTGTAAACGTAGTTGCTGATCCACCAATCACTTATGACTTAAGGGATGTTGGCGGTACCAATTATGTTACATCGGTTAAAAGCCAATCGGGCGGAACTTGCTGGACGCATGGTACGATGGCTGCCATGGAAGGTAATATGCTCATGTCCGGTATCTGGACGCAATCCGGCGAAAGCGGGGAGCCCAATCTAGCCGAATATCACCTCGACTGGTGGAACGGTTACAATCAGCATAACAACGATGATCTTGATCCTCCGACCGGCTCCGGCTTGGTTGTGCATGAAGGAGGCGATTATCGTGTATCTACCGCTTATCTTTCTCGCGGTGAGGGAGCAGTACGGGATATTGACGGGCAGTCTTTTAGTACACCCCCATTGCGATCGGATACCAGTTTTCATTCTTTTTATGCCATGGATGTTGAGTGGTACACGGCCGAATCGGACCTGAGCAATATCGACGTGATTAAAAACAAAATCATGAGCAATGGCGTTCTGGCCACCTGCCTTTGTTCCGATGGCTCGTTCATCGAAAACTATATTCATTATCAACCGCCGACCGATCCTACCGATCCCAATCATTCGGTGGCTATTATCGGCTGGGACGACACTCTGACGACGCAAGCGCCTCTGCCCGGAGCCTGGCTGTGCAAGAACAGCTGGGGAAGCGGATGGGGATATGACGGCTATTTTTGGATATCCTATTACGATAAACACAGCTGTCAGGAACCTCAGATGGGAGCGGTCTCGTTTCAGAATGTCGGGCCGATGCCTTATAACCGGTTTTATTACCATGACTACCACGGTTGGCGGGAAACCAAAACTGACTGCGACGAGGCCTTTAACGCCTTTACAGCCGCTGGTGATGAAAAATTGAAAGCAGTCAGCTTTTTTACAGCCGTCGATAATGTAACCTTCAACTGTATTGTTTATGACGACTTTGACGGCACTACGCTGACCAATGAACTTTCCTCGAAGACAGGAACCGTCGACTACACCGGTTTCCATACGGTCGAACTGGACGCGCCGCTTACATTAACAGAAGGCGATGATTTTTATATTTACGTTAATTTTTCAGCCGGTGGACATCCCTATGATCAAACTTCCGATGTCCCAGTGCTGCTGGGTGCGAAATATCGTACCATCGTCGAATCCACTTCCAAACCGGGGCAAAGCCATTATTGGGATGGCGCGGCTTGGGCGGATTTTTACGATGACGATACTACGGCCAATTTCTGTATCAAAGGTCTGGCCATTACTTATAAGGCGCTCTCGATTCTCCTACCCGATGGAGTGCCGTCATTAATCGATCCGGGAGAAGCAGTTGATATAGCCGTGGAAATTGAGGATATGGATGAAACCCATATTCCGGGTTCATGCCTGCTCTATTATCGCTATGATGGAGGCGATTTTGTATCGTCACCATTGACTTCTCAAGGCGGTAACGCTTATCTGGCCACTCTGCCAGCCGTAGTCTGCGAGGATAATCCGGAGTATTACTTCAGCGCGGAAGGCGATGGCGGAGCCTCGATTACTTTCCCGAGCACTGCACCTCTTGATTTGTTGACCGCTTCAGTGGGTACAATTACCACTTTGTATTCCGATAATTTCGAAAGCGATCAAGGCTGGGCTGTAAGCGGTGATGCTGCTGATGGAATGTGGGATCGTGGTGTTCCTGCCGGTGGCGGTGAACGCGGAGATCCGCCCACCGATTACGATGGATCGGGGCAATGTTTTTTAACGGACAATGTTTATGGTAATTCCGATGTTGACGGCGGATATTCTTATCTCATTTCGCCTGCTTACGATCTGGAAGGCTACGATGCCGATATCAGTTTTGCACTATGGTACAGTAATGATTTCGGAAGTAATCCCAGCGCCAACGTCTTCCGTATCTATGCCTCCAACAACGATGGCGCCGGCTGGGTCCAGGTTGATTCGGCGGGTCCAGTTTGCAGCAGCGCCTGGGAAGTTTACTCGTTCCGACTGAGTGATTTCCTGACGCCGACAACAACGGTAAGACTGCGCTTCGAGGTATCAGATTTGGGCGATGGCGCGGTAGTGGAGGCCGGCATAGACGATCTCCAAATGACTCTTTTCTCCTGTGAAAATCCGTATATACTGGGCGATGCCAATGCCGATGAAGCGATCAATGTAGGTGATGCCGTGTTTCTAATCAACTATGTTTTCAAAGGTGGCCCAGCATCTAATCCCTTGGAAGTTAGCAATGTGAATTGCGACGATGCGGTAAATGTTGGAGATGCTGTTCATCTGATAAACTATGTGTTTAAAAGCGGCCCGGCACCTGGTGAATGCCCGTAGGAATACAAATAGAGTACATTCCTTCACACAAAAGACTCTCGGTTTTCCGAGAGTCTTTTTATTAACTCATGATCTGATAAGAAAGAGCGAAACCATCGGGGCGCCGACATTGCCTGTCAACGCCCCGTATTTATTTGCTAAACCTGCTGACCGCCGTTGACTGGCGGAGCAAACCATTTGTAAATGGCTGGAATTACTAAAAGCGTCAGGATGGTCGAAGTGATCAGACCTCCCAGAACTACCGTAGCCAGCGGTCGTTGAATTTCGGAACCGATCCCGTGTGAAAACAAAAGCGGGGTCAGGCCGAGGCCGGTGGTGAGAGCTGTCATCAAAACAGGTCGCAACCTCAAGAGGGCTCCTTCCAACGAGGCTTCATTGACCCGCCGGCCCGACTGCCTCAATTGATTGATGTAGGTTACCAAAACCATACCATTTTCCAAAGCGATACCGAAGAGGGCAATGAAGCCGACCGAGGCCGGTACCGACAGGTTTTGTCCCGATATCCACAACCCGACTATGCCGCCGACGAGAGCAAGAGGAATATTGAGGACAATCAACAGAGAACTTTTCACGCTTTTAAAGCTGGCGAACAGAAGAATGAGCACCAAGATAAGCGTCAGCGGGATGACAACGGTCAGACGGCGATTGGCCTCCTGCTGAAGTTTGAACTGCCCGCCCCAGGTGACCATATAACCCGGCGGCAGATCGACATTGGCCTCGATAGCCTTTTGTGCTTCGCCCACGAAAGACCCGATATCTCTTCCCACCACATTGCAGGCAATGGAGATAAAGCGCTGATTATCTTCGCGGGTAATCTGCCGGGGGCCGATCATTTCCTCAATAGAAGCCAGTTCGTTCAACGGCACCCAGGCGCCCTCGGGAGATTGCACCATCAATTGTTGAATCGCTTCCCGCGTATCCCGGTATTGCTCCTGATAGCGCACCAGAATATCAAACCGCTTGATGCCTTCAAATATCTGACCGGTTGTTTCTCCGCCGACTGCAGCACCGATGACATCCTGCACATCGGAAACATTGATACCGTAGCGGGCAATGGCCTGGCGATTAATCCTGATCAAAAGTTGCGGTCGGCCGGTAACCTGATCGGGCTGTATATCGACCGCGCCCTCAACACTGCTGACCGCTTCGGCAATCTCATCCGCTTTGGCTTTCAGTATCTCCAGGTCTTCACCGTAAAGTTTTACGGCCAGTTCGGCCCGGACACCCTCCAGCAGTTCATCAACTGAAGCAGCGATCGGCTGAGTGAAATTAGTGCGTACGCCGGGCACATTTCCAAGCTGCTCACGAATATGTTGCAGCAATCCTTCCTGGCTGGATGCATTTTCCCAGGTGTCCATTGGATTGAGGGCAATATATGTTTCCACTGAATTGACCGGGTGAGCATGTGCTCCGACTTCGCCTCGGCCAATGCGGGATACTATCTCTTTGACTTCCGGTATCTTCGTCAACCGGCGTTCAACAATCATGGTCAGCCGTTTACTCTCGTCGATCGAAATCGAAGGTGCCATGGTCAGCTTCACAATTATCGTGCCTTCCTGCAGTTTCGGCGTGAACTCCGATCCCAACCGTGGGAATACCGCCAGGCCGATTACTATCAAAATCGCAGCCAGAGTTACGGCCAAGGCCCTTCGGGCGATGAGGAAGCCTAAAATCGGCCTATAAACTCGAATCAAAAGAGCGACGATTTTGTTTTGATCACCAGTTCGGCGGCGGGATTTTGATCCGGCCGGCTTCATGATAAGCGACGACAGTGCCGGCGAAATCAGCAAGGCGAAGATAAGCGATCCGAACATAGCCAGCGCGACGGCGATAGCCAGCGGTTGAAAAGTTTTACCTTCAACTCCCTGAAGAGTGAACAAGGGTAAAAAGACAACGATAACGATGGTTATGGCAAAGGCTATTGGGCGACCGACTTCCTGGCAGGCGCCGGAAATTATCGATAATTTCGTTTTACTTGAATCACCCTCCCGTAAACGGCGGTCGATATTTTCCACCATCACAATCGTTCCGTCAACCAGCATGCCGATGGCGATAGCCAGTCCACCCAGCGACATCAGATTGGCTGAGATATCCAACCGGCGCATCCAGATGGCGGCGAACAATATCGAGAACGGGATGGCGGCCGCAACGACCAGACTGGGCCGAAACCCACCCAAAAAAAGAAGAAGGACGACAACAACCAGAACAATCCCTTCCAGCAGGGCATTGCGTACGGTGGAGACGCAG
>JAAEQF010000328.1 GCA_024231695.1 FCB group bacterium | reverse complement strand
GTGGTTGAGGTTGGTAAGGTAATTTGCACAATTGCCACCGAAGGTGAAGTCTCGGTCAAAGCCTCCGTCCCCGAGAAAAAACCGGCCACCGCCAAAGCACCAGCTGCCAAGGCAGCCACGGCTCCCGCCACACCAGTCAAAGCTTCCGGTAAAAAACCCAAAATGGCTCCGGCCGTCAGAAAACTGGTTCGCGAATATGGTCTTGATCCGGCACAGATAGCCGGAACCGGCCCAGATGGCCGGCTGACCAAAGAGGACGTGCAAAAGGCCGCCGCTGCCCGGTCATCCGTATCGAGCGCCGCTGCTTCGACTCCTGCTCCCGCCGCGCCTGTCAAGCCTACTCCATCGGTTCCATCGGCAACAACCCCGCCGCCGGGAGTGCCCTTTCCTTCGTATGTTCCCCCGGCTTTGGGTGAAGGTGACCGGGTGGAAGAACGGTTACCGCTTGAAGGGGCCCGAAAGATGATCTCCGAGCATATGACTCGGTCGGTGCAGATCTCTTCGCATGTGACGACCTTTGAAGATTGCGATTTCACGACCCTGGTCGATTATCGCCGGGCTAACAAGGATCGGTTTGCTGCCGCTTATGGCGTCAAACTGACCTATATGCCGTTTATTATGAAAGCGGCAGTGGATGCCTTAAGAGAATTTCCTGTCCTCAATGCCTCCATGACCGATACCGAGATTATTCTCAAAAAATATTACAATATCGGTGTAGCTGTGGCTCGCGAGAACGGTTTGATCGTGCCGGTCGTACACAACGCTGATCGGTTGTCGATAATTGACATTGCCATCCAGTTGACCGATCTGGGAAACCGCGCCCGCACTGAACAACTGACTCTGGACGAAGTCCAGGGGGGGACGTTCACCCTGACCAACGCCGGCATGTTCGGGGCCAGCGCCTCGACGCCGATTATCAACCAGCCGCAGGTGGCCATTCTGGGGATTCATAATATCTCCGAGAAACCGGTCGTCCGCGACGGGGAAATCGTCATCCGCCACATGTCCACGTTCGGGTTGTCTTTCGATCACCGTTTGATTGACGGCCATGTGGCCGTGCAGTTTTTGCATCGGTTGATCGGCTACCTTGAAGATCCGTCCCTGCTCTTGTTGAGACTGCGTTAATGAAGCATCGGTTTTTCGGCTGGAAACTTTTTTTGGGGAGACGACCCTATAAGGCCGCTCTCGACTGGCAAAAACGGATGATCCGTTATCGGATTGATGGTTCCATTCGCGATACCCTTTTTTTCACCGAACATCCAGATGTCGTCACTATCGGTCGCGATTGCCGGGAAGAGGATAAATCCGGTCTGGAAAATATGGAAACGCATAATATCAATCGTGGCGGCGGGCTGACCTATCATGGGCCCGGCCAACTGGTCATCTATCCGATTATCGACCTCAGCCGGCGGGGGAAGGATTTACATATATATATCGAAAATCTGGAAGAAGGGATAATCCGGGCTTTTGACACCTACGGTTTGAAATGTCGCCGCATTCGGAGTCAGGCCGGGGTCTGGACAGACAGTCGTAAAATCGCTTCCATCGGCGTGGCCGTTACCCGCTGGGTTACCTATCATGGAGCGGCGGTCAACCTGACGACCGACATGAAAAAGTTCAATATTATCCGCCCCTGTGGACTCAACCCCGAAATTATGACCAGCGCCTCCGAAGAACTGGGATGGAAAATTGCCCTGGAGGAATTCGCCGACCGGCTGACTGAGGCTTATTCCGAGATTTTCGACACATCTTTCGAACCGGTCGATTTCGAGGAACTTTCCGAAATAGTGCAAATGGAAGAGTCAACCCAATCGCTCTGAGCTGTTTATCAAGCTTTCAACGGGCCATATAAAAACCTGAAACAATTGGAAAATATTTTTGTTGTTAAGGCCATACCCGTTTGATTATAGACAAATACGGTGCATGTACTAAATTATTGAAAATAAATAGGGAAAGGAATGGCATGGAGGAGAGCAAGGACTTAGCCGGCAAGACGGCCTTTGTTTCGGGTGGAACCAAGGGGATAGGCTTGTCGATAGCCACGGGGCTGGCTGAACGAGGGGCCAATGTGGTCGTCAATTATTTCCGCAGCCGCGATGCGGCCAATGAAGCGGTTGAAAAAATAAAAGCGTTTGGCGTCGAGAGTTATGCTCATCGGGCCAATATCGGCAATCATGATCAACTGCCGCCGATTTTTACAAAAATCAAGGAACGGTTCGGGAAACTCGATATCCTTATTTCCAACGCCGCCCTGGGGCTGTATTCATCGGCTTTGACAATCAACGACAAAGCCTGGCATCTGGCTATGAACACCAATGCCCAGGCGTTGCTTCTATGCGTGCAGGAGGCGGTGACGATCATGCCCGACAATGCACGAATTGTATCGCTGTCCTCGCTGGGATCGCAAAGGTATATTCCCGGCTATGCGGCTATCGGTGTCTCCAAAGCGGCTATCGAAAACCTGACCAAGTATCTGGCCTATGAACTGGCTCCGCGCCGAATCACGGTCAACTGCGTTTCCGGCGGTTTTATCGATACCGATGCTTTGAAAAGCTTTCCCAATTATAAGGATCTGGTGGAAGAGGTTGTGCGGCGGACGCCGTATGATCGTATCGGCCGTCCGGAAGAGGTGGCCGACGTGGTTGTCTTTCTGGCCGGGCCGAAATCGAGCTGGATCACCGGCCAGACAATCGTCGTTGACGGCGGCTATTCCCTGGCATAGGGAACACTCGGGTGTGTTGTGGCCCACCGCGTCGCGGTGGGTTCCCGCCTATTATTACCCTTTTCACTAAAGGCTATCATTACTCAGATCATTCGCACGAATAGCGTGAGCGGGTGTTGCCTATGTCGCGAGTCTATGTCACTTCATTTTTAACTTCTCAATCATACCTTGGGAAACTATATTCACCAAAAGTATTACAATAGACTACTTGGACTATATATGACCAACGGGAAAAAAGACTCAAACAGACTATTAACCGTCACCTTCGTATCAGTGACGGTAATGCTTGCCATCAGATTAATCTGTTCGTTTCTACCGGAGCCTCGGTTGTGGGGGGGCAATTTCGCTGCCTATATCGACGGCATGGCTTTTTTATATCCGCTATTGTTCTTAATGACGCTGTATCTGTTTATCCAAAGGAAGAAACATTTTCAATCTGCGGTCTCGGCTACCGATGACAATCAACGGCTATACTCACCGGGATGGATTGTCCCAATCATGATTATTGTTTTGGCGGGTTTGGGTTTTTATTTGCTGAAAGTAAATTCTCATTTCCTTGGCGATGGCTACATGATGATTTCCAGCCCGCATATGAGCATCAAATACCGCGAGTACGGAGAAGTGGTTATCCATCTGTGGTTTATGAAAACATTCGGATCGATGACCAGTGAATCGGTACGTCTTATCTACCAGATGATATCCTTCGCCAGCGGAGCCATACTCGTAACCGTACTGACCTATTATACTCGACAAATCACAGCCAATCGTTTCAGCTACTATTCATTCATAGCTTTAAATCTACTTACCGCAAATATGATTCTGTATTTCGGGTATGTGGAAAATTATTCGATTGTTGCTATGGTTCTTACCGTCTTCATGATATCGAGTATCGCTTCCTTACGAAATAATAAGAAATCGGCAATACCGGTGATAACTTATAGCATTGCCCTCTTCCTTCATACTATCAGTTTAGTATTTCTGCCGGCTCTGGTTGTTTATGTTTTCTTGACATTTTTTGGAGGGTCAATCAGGGATTTTGTTGTTCGCCACACTAAAATCCTTCTGTCCTTAATGAGTATCGGATTTATAGCCGTCTATTCTGGAGTCAGGCTCTGGGCGCCCCTTTTCTGGAAGATGGCTTTTCTTCCTCCTTTGGGCGACCGATTTACTCTCGACAATTATTACCTCTTATCGCCGAGTCATATTGTCGATTACCTGAATTTACTGGTAATGATCGTGCCTGTGTCTTTGGTGGTTGGGGTGGTCATATTGTTCGCACGTCAAAAGCCCAAAACAGATAACTCAGATTCCGTGAAGCTGTTTCTTTGGGTAGCCACGATATTCGGACTTCTTGCGGCTTTTGTGATTGAACCAAAGATGGGGATGGCCCGCGATTGGGATTTGATGTCAATCATGCTAATTGGAGCAGGTATTTCCGGGATCTACATCTGGTTCGACCGATTTCAATGTGTACGTTGGTTCAAACCGGCCTCGGTAATGCTCTGTCTTCTGAGTCTTTCTGTATTTATCCCGTGGCTGACCCTTCACAACTCGGTCGAAGGATTATACTCTTTCAGCATGGATGCTTTGGAGCGTGATCCCAAACACTCTCGATCGGCCTTCTATACGATGGGTGCTCTGGCCGATCAGATGGGCAATCAACCCGAGGCGAATCGACTCCGACGATACTGTCAACGCAATTTCCCTGAACGCCAATTGGATCGTGAAGGTGGTGCTCTCTATCATCGCGGTGATTATGCCCGGGCAGAGGCTGTGTTTAAGCGCGGTCTTAAGGAAAACCCGGCCTGGTTCGCCCTGTATATGGATCTGGGCATGACCCTGGTAAAACTTGGGAAATACGCCGAGGCCTTGGAAAACCTCAAAATCGCCGATGGTCTCAATCCCTCTAATCCGGTTATCTATAATTTTTTGGGACAGGCCCATATGGGTATGAGTAATACCGACATGGCTTTGCATTTCTGGCACAAATGTATTGCTGGGGATCACACCATCCCGGAGCCATATATTTCGCTGGGTCAATATTATTTGCAAAAGGAAAAACCAGATTCGGCGTTATATTATTTTAGGCAATTATCTGACGAATCTTATCCAGCGGAAGTGTTTTACCTTAGAGGTCTGTTGCGACTCCATAGGGGAGATACTGCCTCGGCGGTTAAAGAGCTTGAACGGTACTTGCAGATTGGAAAGGATCAGAAACTCAAAGATGAGATTAACAATTTCAAAAAAGAGTTAGTGAACCAAAAGCAGGCTCTGCCTGTGTGAGGCAAGCGAAGCGAGACGAACCAAAAACTGGCTCCGCCAGCAAAAGCAGGCTCCGCTAGCAAAAGCAGGCTCCGCCAGCAAAAGCAGGCTCCGCCAGCAAAAGCAGGCTCCGCCAGCAAAAGCAGGCTCCGCCAGCAAAAGCAGGCTCCGCCTGCTTCTTTCTTGACTTATAACAAAATAATAAATACTATTCGCTATAATGCATGAAGTGTAATGGAATATTGAATGTCTCTTCAATCGCCGGACTCGAACCTCCTTGAGAGGCTGCTGATACATCTGAAGGTTGGAAATCGAAAACCGAGCCAAAAGGCGCTGGCCGAACTCGTAGCAGCCTTTGTGACGCGCGTGCCGTTTGAAAATGTTTCCAAGTTGTATTATATGAAGCATCACAATCTGCGCCGCTTGCCCAATCTTGAACAGTTAATCGAGGGGATTGAGCGTTACAATTTTGGTGGAACCTGTTATTCCAACAATTACTGTCTGCATCTGTTGCTTGCGCATTTGGGATACGATGTCATGCTGTGCGGAGCGGATATGGAAAATCCCGATGTTCACTTGGTCAATATGGTATCGCTTGAGGGACGGGAGTTCATCATAGACGCCGGTTATGCCGCACCGTTTTTAGAACCATTGTCTCGCGATCTGAAGCAGGATTATGTCATAGCCCTGGGGCGCGACCGGTATGTGCTCAAACCCAAAGACAGGAACGGTAACTCGCGCCTCGAATTGTACAGAGACGGCCATCATAAGCATGGGTATATGGCGAAACCGGTTCCTCGGCAGATTGAGTATTTTGCGCGAGTTATAGAGGATTCGTATTGTGACAGTTCAACTTTTATGAACGCGCTCCTGCTGGTTCGATTTTTCCCGGATCGGTCACTCGTAATCCACAATCTGTCGGTCATCGAATCGCAAGGGATGGATTATCATATTCATCAACTGCGAGACCGGGATGAACTTCCAAAAGTGGTTGAAAAGTATTTTTCGATACCTCGTGAGATCGTCTCTGAGGCTATTGCCGAACTTGGAGAATTCGGCGATGCCTGGAGCTGAACTCACCTTATGAGGTAACACCGGGCAGGCGGACATCCGCCGCCCATAAAATACCCGGGAGGTATTTGCCGTGAAGCCCGAGAAGCGATTAAGTCGCGCCTTTATTGGTACATTTATTCTACTCTGGCTCCTGGGGCCGCTTACACAACTTCTGCAGATTATAAGTCTACAGCTTCATGTCCAGTGGGGTCTGTCCGAAGCGATTATACTCAATCCGGAATATGGCTGGTTTCGGGCCGACGAACTGGCCATTGCTTGGGCCGATATGACCTATTTTATGGCCGGATTAGTTTTTGTCGTCGGGAACTACTTGCGACGTTCATGGGCTATGCCTTTCGGCTTCTAT
>JAAEQF010000327.1 GCA_024231695.1 FCB group bacterium | reverse complement strand
CGTAGAAGCTAATATTTACAAATGATTTGCGCCATTGAATATGCAAGTTGATTTAAAAGCAAGATTTGTTATTCAGTCGGTTAGGACTAAAAGGTTTGCTTTGAATTTCAAATTTGACTCACAAGGCAGGGAAGTCTTCGTTGTTGACGACTTTGCCTCCACGGCCTCCTCTACGGCCACCGTCTCTGCCTCCACGGCCACCACGGTCTCCACCGCGACCACCACGGTCACCACCGCGACCGCCACGGCCACCGCGGCCACCACGTCCACCCTCACTGAACTCAACCTCAACGGGGGCCTGGAAGCCAAGAAGATGGGCGTTGGGCACGGAAGTAATGGCGTGATTGTCTCTCCAAGAAAGGTTGTTGTCGATCTTCATCTTTCTCTCCTTGTCGCCAGTTTTCTCTTGAACCTTGTCAGTGATCTTCTCTCTCTTTCTCATCTCCTACTGGCCACCAGTGGTAAGACCTGTGGATTTGGCAGACTTGTCTGCAAAGTAGTCATCAAGAGTGTAGCCGACCTCTTCGACTTCCTCCTCAACGGGCTCTGGCTCTCTGCGAACGGTCTTTCTCTCTTCTCTTGGCTGGTCGTTGTTCTACTCGCGATCCTCACGTCTGGGTCTTCTGTTCTCACCTTCACCTCCTTCGGTGCGGCGACCACGTCCACGACCACGGCCTTCGCCTCCCTTCTCTCCGTCTTCGCGGGGCTTGCGCTCACGGGGCTGTCTCTGGCGACGCTCGCCTTGTTCACCCTGCTCACCATCTTCAACGGCAGTTCGGGGTCTGCCACGTCCGCGGCCACCTCTCTCGCCATCGCCACGACCACGGCCGCCTCTTTCGCCGTCACCACGACCACCACGGCCGCCTCTATCGCCACCACGGCCACCTCTGTTTCCGCCTCTCTCGGCTCTGTCTCCGCCGCCACGGCCTCCGCGGCCCTGACCACGCTCTCCACGACCTCTGCTGGGACCAGCAGTCTGGGGACGGGTGGAAACCTTTTCGAACTCTTCTCTGTTCTGACCTTGAGCACCAGATCCAGCGGGCTTTTTGATGACGATCTTCTTAGTGGTGTCCTTAGGAGCAGCCTTCAGTTTCTGGGCATCAGCCTGAGCCTGAGCAATTTT
>JAAEQF010000326.1 GCA_024231695.1 FCB group bacterium | reverse complement strand
GGAGTTGTTACGAAACTGCATGCCCGCCCTCGGATGATCAAGGCCGCTAATGGTATCGTAGTATTCGAGACTGAGAGCGACATCAAACGATCGGGTCAGGGTATCGCCGCCGTTTATGGTAAGAAAACCATCCGGCTGGATTGTGTCGCGATCTTCGTCGCCGTGCTCGAACCAGACTGCCCATAATTCCGGATTTTTGCCGTAGAAATTATCCAGCCAGGAACTGAACAGATCATCGCTGTTGCGGGGGTGATATTGGGTCAGGACTTCCAGCAGATTATAAACATTGTTGTCAATGTAATCTCCCACTCCATCGGCATCCTGATCGTCGGCAACATTGTCGTAAATATCCCACATCATCCCGGCCACCGCCCCTTCGCACATACTCCCCGAATCATTGGCCGAGCCATCAAGTATCTGATTCAGAAAGTGAGTACCATCTTCCAAATTTGCAGTAGTAAGCTCAGAATAGTTACGCCATTTATTTGAGAAAATATTAGATTGTCGGACAAAACAAGACCAGAAATGTCCAAATGCCTCCTGTGCCGCCAATTCTTTGGATATTTTTGAAAACCATCCATGATCATAACCTCCGCCAATCGTTAAATGATCAAAATCATGTGCCAGTTTGTGACCATACTCGTGAAGGATAACATCTTCATCAAAAGTATCCGGCCGCCGTTTATCCCAGTTATCTGAAGTGTCAATGAAAATGGTATTCATGCCTTTCCAATAGTTGGTGGCCGAGTCGTTCAATATAACTTCCACACGCAGAGTATTGGCAAAAGGCAGGGCATCCCAGGCTCGATAGCCATCCAGTATCTTATCAGCTATATACATCCGTCCACTCTGATCATCATTAGCCAGCACGGCAATATTCAAAAACCCGGTTGCATTGCTGTAGTACGGCTCATAAAAAGAATATGCCAAAGTATCGGATTGCCGGGCACGAACTCGTGCGCCTTCGTTTAACGCACTTACCTTTACATACGGATCAAGCTCATCGTTAAAGTACTTGGTGTCGTAATTTTTGATCCAGCCGAAAGAAAAGTCGCCGTTTTCGGCAGTCCGAATCTCCGTATCGGGGAGCAGTCTTACATCAGTGTAACCATAGTTGTGATCCCACAGTTCGACGATAACATCGCGGGCGGGCATAAGCGCACCGTTGTTACCCAAATCGCGGAATTCGACCCGGCCGTCAATATAAATCGACATCGAATCCCAATAGAATGTCTCATAATATTCATTGTTGGTTTCATCCAATTCATCGATTTCGTTCTCGCTGTCAACGATAAGCTTCAGAGTGTGAAAACCGTATGAGATGGTAGTGAGTTGATCTACTGCAGCCTCATACCGGCCTACCTTTATTGTATCGGTGATGTCAACACGCCAAAGCAGGGAATCATCGAGATATAAATCAACAGAAAGCGGTCCGGCTTTTGTCTGCCCGATATTTGCCGCACCAAAATCGATGAAGGTGTATTTGTCGGCCCAGAGGTCGCCTACCTGATTTGTCGAATCTTGACTGGCCGGTACAATTGGGCCGGACCAACCGGTCGGCCACGCCGGGACAATATCCGGCTTGAGATCGTTATAACCGTATACCCGAAAATCGTCAATAAATACGCCTTCGTAATTGTCCACATCGTCGCTGTAAAAGCGGAAGCCAAAATAGACCGTGTCCCGCCCGTACAAATTTATTTCATAGTAATCATCGAGGCACCATCCGTATGAATCGCCGACATAGAGATCGGAAAAGGGGGTCCAGTAATAGCCATCGAATGAATAATAGGCTCTACAAAAATCATATAATCCATAGATGTCACTTTCGATGATGTACCAATAATCATATTCGACAGCCGCGTATTCATACCCCTCCATCAGGCAACCGACAGAAAACAAGGCGTCCATATCGAAATCGTACTTATCGGTGACCGGTCTTTGACCGCTCATCGAACACCATACGGAATACAAACCATCGGAAACGTGGGACCAGGAATAACCGGACGGGATTGTATCCCAAAAGTCAAATCCGCCGGCTACATTATGGTCGCTCGCACGCCAAGATGGCTGCCAATTTCCTTCGAAACTTTCTCGATAAATCAACTCCCAGCCCATAGACTGGCGAAAACTTTCGCTGTCTATTCGGGAACCGGAGGGTGACTTCGGCTTTATGATCGTGTCATTGCTCTCTTTTGGTTTTATTGTCCCGGGCAGGTCGGGATAAAGAGCAACACCGATACCGCGAGATTTAATAATTCGGGCCAGGCGTTGCTTAACCACCGCCCGGTAACATCCGGGTTCATCCATCGCCGTCAATTCGGAAACAAGGCCTTTGACATATTCATAGTCTTCAGATCGGCGAAGATCGAAAACAACCTCGACCTCTTTCTCATTGGCGATTCGTTGCTGTTCTATGGTCTCGGCATGAAGTTCTTCTGTGGTCTTGCCGTCCCAGGGTACAAACTTGTATTCCCCCCTCCGGCGCATCCAATCCTCGCCATTGAAACGCATCACCTGCACGTCGGCATTGATCATTGGTTTACTTTCCAAAATCCTCCGTCTTTCATCATCTGTCACTATCCCGGTGATTTTCGATGTCAAGGTGTCGTATTGTGGCGACAGTTTCCGGGTATGCCTCGGATGCAGACTGTCCGGTACGCCGTAATGCGGCGGAGGAGGAGGAGGAGGTTTCGGTTTGCTTTGAAACAGTTCAACTTTATCGCCCGTAGTCACAAAATAGATGCCTGTGCCCAAATAGTGTTTACCATCTATTGAAAAATCGGCGTCGATGCCCACCGTGTCGTTGGCCGGTAATACAATCGGTATAGTATACTCAATTGAATCGCCTTTTTCGACATTTAAAAACCACGCTGTATCAGTGATACAATTAAACTGACCTAGCGAGGTTATATGTACCCAAATTGAGTCATGTTGGCGACGCGAGATAACAGTTAGTGTTATACTATTTTCACCCACCACAAGTCTAGCATTGTCTTGTTCAAACCGTGCATTAAAAGGTAAGAGATACCCCGTTTCTTGACTCATACCCAGAGTTGCAAGTAAACAAGCAAGGACTATCATAAACCCTACTATAGTTTTTGCGTTACACATAACTACCTCCTTCACCATAATATTATACATCAACCAACCACACCCTTCAACGATCAAAGTGCCGTCACTTGCAGGCATAGAATAACCTGCTACGAAATATCCCCATAGACCTCATGGATACACTTCGAGCCTCGTGTTCTCCTCTTTATGATTTCTCTCTCGGTAGGGCTGCTTTTGACATCATAACTACCAGCAATTATAATGTCAAGTGTTTTCTATATCATATAGACGAATTATATCATTTACTGTTTAATAGAAGATCAAATCGGTTTGGATT
>JAAEQF010000325.1 GCA_024231695.1 FCB group bacterium | reverse complement strand
GTATTCGCATTTAATACGGTTCATCTTTTCCGATATGGCAAATCTCACCTTTTCCCCTTTGATTCTAAAATAACATATTTTCGTTTCAAATCCACTATCTGAAGGCCATCTTCTTAATTTCCCACCTGTCAAGGGGCACCCAAAACCGGTCACTAGTGGGCGCCTGAAAACCGGTCAAAATTGAGTAGTATAGATGTAAGTTTTTGTTAATCTGGAGAAAACTATCCAGAATAGCGGAGGCTTACGATGGCGAACTATTTGAAGATGACTAATGTACAGGTAATATTACAATTAAAAGAGCGTGGCTGGTCTAACCGCCGTATTTCCAGGGAGTTAGGTGTTAACAAGGACACTGTCAATCGCTACGTCAATCAGCGGAAGCGGCAGGCGGAGAGCGACTTGGGCCCTCCAGAGGCTGATCTGGAGACTGTCGGATTGGGCTCAACCGGTGCGGTTCTGATCGATTCAAAACCAGTCACTGCGCCCCCCGGCTCTGAGGCGGCCGAAATCTCCGTTCCCTCCGGTTCAACCAGCCGGTGCGTGGGATATCACGACGCTATTGTAAGCATGATTAAGCAGGAGTTTTCCGCTCAAAGAATGTACCAGGATCTGGTTGCCGAACACAATTACGACGGGAGCTACTATAGCGTCAAGCGTTACGTCAACAAGCTGCGTCAGGTTCATATTCTGCCGTTTCGGCGTATGGAATGCTCGCCCGGCATGGAGGCCCAGGTGGACTTCGGGTCAGCGGCTCCCATTATAATGCCCAACGGCAAACGAAAGAGAAGTCACGCTTTTCGCATCGTCCTGAGCTGTTCCCGCAAAGCCTATAGTGAGTGCGTCTTCCGTCAGACTACCGAAGCATTTCTTCGCTGCCTGGAAAACGCTTTCAGACATTTCGGGGGCGTTCCCCAAACCCTGGTGATCGATAATTTAAGAGCGGCGGTCAGTAAGGCGGACTGGTACGATCCTGAGGTTGTCCCCAAACTCCAATCCTTCTGTGAACATTACGGCACCGTCGTACTGCCCGCTAAGCCTTATACTCCTCGACACAAAGGGAAGGTCGAATCTGGAGTTAAGTATATAAAATCCAACGCTCTCAAAGGCAAGACGTTCAATAGTCTCAACGAACAGAATGAATACTTATTGCAATGGGAGCGGAACATCGCCGATAAACGCATTCACGGCACTACTCGACGACAAGTGGAAAAAATGTTTGAAGAAAAGGAAAAGCCGGCGTTAAAGGATTTGCCGGCGGATCTTTTCCCGTCATTTGAGGAAGCCCCGCGAAAAGTTCATCGGGACGGACACGTTGAAATTGAAAAGGCGTATTATTCAGTTCCGCCGGAATACTTCGGCCGAAAAGTATGGGCGCGCTGGGATAGTCGAATCGTACGCATCTTCGACTGCAAAATGCAGCAGATCTCTATACACAGCAAGACCGAACCAGGCCGGTTTCAGACCGACGACAAGCATATTCACGACCGCAAGCGGTACGGGCTGGAGAAGGGCATTGAATGGCTTATAAACAAAACGATCATGATCGGCCCAAACGCCTTCCACTGGGCCCAATACGTCATTGACGTTCGCGGAGTCACCGGCCAGCGATCCATCCTGGGATTACTGTCTTTGTGTAATAAACACTCGCGCGATGAAATAGACGACGCTTGTCAAAAAGCCATATCCTGCGGGGCCTATCGATTAAAGTCCGTTCGCATAATTATTGAACAAAATCTTCCCGCTCAACAGACAATGGAGTTTATTGATGAGCATCCCATTATACGTGATATGAGTAATTACCAGAATTTTATTGAAAACAGGAGAACTAACCAATGAAAGATTCATTATTGACGCCGTTGAAACAATTACGCCTTTCCGGGCTGGCCGACTGCCTGGAGGTTCGGTTGCAGGAAGCGTCCGGCAACCAACTTTCTTACGAGCAGTTTTTAGAGCTGATTTTACAGGATGAAATAATAATAAGGCAAGAAAGGCAAATTAACAGAAGAACTAAAGCGGCCCAATTCCGGGAACTAAAAACCCTGGAAGATTTTGACTGGCAGTTTAACAACACAATTAATAAAAAACAAATGTACGATTTCGCCTGCGGAAAGTTCATTCGCCAGGCCGAGGATATTTTGTTTTTAGGTCCGCCCGGCACGGGAAAAAGTCATCTGGTTCAGGCCGTCGGCTACCAGGCCGTCAAGAACGGTCATACCGTTCGCTATCGCTCTATCTTTGACCTGGTGCGCGACTTCAGGCAGGACGGGGCGCTGGAAGAGATCGATAAGGTTCTAGCAAAATACCTGAAACCGGACCTGCTGATTATTGATGATATGGGAATGAAGCAACTGCCCAGGCACAGCGGCGAATACCTCTTCGAAGTGATTATGCGTCGTTACGAAATCCGCTCGACGATCATGACCAGTAACCGACCGCTGGAAGACTGGGGCAAGCTCCTGGGCGACGTCCCGTCGGCCACCGCCATCCTGGACCGCTTTCTGCACCACGCTGAAATAGTGCAAATTACCGGAAAAAGCTACCGCTTGAAGAACAGCGCCGCCAAGAAAACACGAAAAATCCAAAAAATAGAATTATAATAAAATAAATCTCTTGCAAAACATAAATTCAAACAATATAACTCTCAATAGAAAGTGACCGGTTTTGGCGCGCCCATAACTGACCGGTTTTGGGGTGCCCAATGACACG
>JAAEQF010000324.1 GCA_024231695.1 FCB group bacterium | reverse complement strand
TGCCATTTGAAAAATTAGTATGGCGTCCCCCGAATTACCTTTTTCTGGCTTTTGTCTGTACGATGAAACATTTCCTGTAATTTACATAAATAATAGCCAACCAGCAACACGCCAAATTTTCACACTTTTCCATGAACTTGCCCACCTTTTGCTCAGAACAGGAGGCATTGATACGCCGAATGATGAGTACATCCAACACTTGCAAGGCGAAGCAAAACAAATAGAAATATCTTGCAATCAGTTTGCAGCGGAACGTGTCAACAATAATGAGACACCGCTATTCAAAGTTTAGTGTGCAATCTTCTCGTCCTTTTTTTGTGGCGGATTGATCCAAACCGCCTCCTGTAATTTCATTGGTTCTGGGATTTTGTTCACAAACCGTTCCGGATGTTTTTCAAATGCCTTCAACAGAACCGCCTGTCTTTGCTCGACTATCTGGTTTTCGCGCCCGTAATGGACGGTCGCCGGGGTGAGCATGGCGATGCCGCTGTGGCGATGTTCGTTGTTGTACCAATCGAAAAATGACCGACAAAAGCTCCGCGCGTCTTCAATCGATCCGAATCGCTTTGGAAATTCCGGTCGATATTTCATCGTCTTAAACTGGCTTTCCGAAAAGGGATTGTCGTTTGATACCTGGGGCCGCGAGTGCGTCTTGGTGACCCCCATATCGGCCAGCAGAAGCGCCACGGGTTTAGATTTCATTGACGTTCCACGATCGGCGTGAAGGGTGAGCTGCCCTTGTTCGATGTTCTGGTTTGCACAACTTTTTCCGATTAACGTTTTGGCCAGGGCCGCACTTTCACGATGGGCGAGCATCCATCCAACAACGCATCGGCTGTAAATATCAAGGATCACATAGAGGTGATAATAGGACCATTTCACCGGCCCTTTGAGCTTGGTGATATCCCAACTCCAGACCTGGTTCGGCGCAGTGGCCAACAGCTCCGGCTTCGCATAATTGGGATGGCGGCGCTGATTTCTGCGCTCCTTCACCTCTTTTTCAGATTCCAAAATGCGATACATCGTACGTGTGCAGCAATGATACTCCCCTTCATCCAAGAGGGCTGCGACGATTTGAGCAGGAGCTTTGTCGACGAATTCCGGAGCATGAAGAACATCCAAAACCTGGCGGCGCTCATCATCCGACAGGGCTCGTTTCGGTGTGGGGCGAACCTTGGGAACCGGAGGAGAAAGCCAGCGGTAGAAGGTCGCCCGGGGCAACGACAGGGCAGCGCAAGCCGGTGCGATACCAAGGGTTTGCTTTGCCTGGAATACCGTTTCCATTAGTCGTCCTCGCTCATTTCCTTCAGCGGAATTCCCAAAAGGGCGTGAACTTTTTTTTGAAAATCAATGATTGCCTCCGCCTTAGCGAGCTTCTTTTGCAAACGGGCGTTTTCCTTTTGCAACTGATTCATTTCCTTTTCACGAGGATTGGGGGGCTCAGATTTCGGGCCGCGTTTTTTACTGGCCAGACCGTCCAGAGCGCCCCGGTCGCGCAGCCTGCGCCAGGCGGTCAACTGGGAGGAATAAAGCCCCTCACGACGTAAAAGAGCGCCGATCTGCCCGGGCTTGTCGCAACGGTCGGCCTCTTGAACGATATTCAACTTGTACGTGGCGCTGAACCTTCGACGGAGTGGACGGTCAGGAACCTCCGGGTCGGGTGGGGTGGAATCCGCCTCGTTTTTGGGGGCTCCGCTCCGTTCCGGCTCGCTTCGCTCGCCTCCACTACGCGGAGCCCCCAAAAACGACACCCCGCTGCCTGCCTGTCGATCCTTGCTCATACTGCAACTCCTCTCGCCCTCCTATTCTACACTAAATATGCCCTGGGAAAGTGTCTCACTCTTATTGGCACAGAGGGCAGGAATCTTTCTTGTACCCAATGATGATTTTACTCAAAGAATAAAAACGGTTCAGATAAACGATGTCGTCATTTCCGAACTTGCAAACCTATATTGTGTAAGCAGAGAAGTTATTCTTCGTAAGTTATTAGACCAAGGGTTGGTTGACAATGCCTTTTATGACCAAAAAGTAGGTCAATGGAAAAAAGAAGGAAAAGGTTCTACTGGCAAAAGCGGGAATTATTATAACAACAAAAAAGTATATTTGGGCGAGCGTTATATAGAACTTTCATTTAGTCGATACTACCATAAG
>JAAEQF010000323.1 GCA_024231695.1 FCB group bacterium | reverse complement strand
GAAGCAGATTTAGGAGCACGGTGCACGCATCCCCCAGAATGTTAAAGACCAGGTCAACGGTGACATCTCATCAGTGAACGAGGCCATCGTCGCCGAGGACGCCGACAAGATCGAGGAAGCCCTCGAAAGACTGAAGAACTCCTCCCTCGAAATCGGTAAAGCCATCTACGCTCAGAGCAGCGAAGAGGGTTCCTCCGAAGGTCAGGACGACGAATAGAAACAGGAAGAAGAGCCTGCAGAGGAGGCTGAGAAGACAGAAGAGAAAGAGGATGGCGAGAAGAAAGACGAAGAAAAGAAGTGAGTTAACATTTTAGGGAGCCTTAGAAGAAGCTCAAAACAACGTATGCAAGTTAATCAATTCAGTAACACAAGGAATCTACGCCAATGTTGACCCCTTCGGCATCACTAAGCGTACGCTGTCGGCACCTTTATTTATTCTGCTATTTTAAAAATCATAAAAAACAACATACATCGTGTCTACTACGCTTAATATAAACCACTCATTTCAGTCACTTAAGCTAACTTAGATATATAAAATACTCACTCTCACGGGGTTTTGGGGTTTTG
>JAAEQF010000322.1 GCA_024231695.1 FCB group bacterium | reverse complement strand
ATTTCCTCCAATGTCATAGCCGAAGCGGCTATCAATCCTGATTTCAGCCAGATCGAAGCCGACGCCGCCCAGATTGATGTCAATTCGACTTTTGCCCTGTTCTATCCGGAACGACGACCATTTTTTCAGGAAGGGAGCGATATTTTCCGCACCCTGTTCAATTCGTTCTATACGAGAACAGTTAACGATCCGCAACTGGCGGCCAAGGTCACCGGCAGGATGGGCGGGACCACTTTTGGTTTCTTCACTGCCGTGGATGAAAATTCGCCCTATATGATTCCGCTGGATCAAAGAAGCATAACTTTAAACACCGATAAAAGCGTAACCAATGTCCTGCGCGGCCTCCAAACCGTCGGCGATGATTCCCGGATCGGCGTCTTTTTCTCCGATCGCCGTCAGGATGGCGGCGGATCAGGCTCGATTGCGGCCCTGGACGGCAATATTCGACTATCTCAAAATTACCGCATCGATGGCCAGTTTATCGCCAGTCATGTCGATGAACCGGATGACCATTCGCACAGTACTTTTTTCCCCGGATGGGTTACTCCGGGGTATGAAGATTCGGTGGCCATGATTCTGGACGAGATGGAATTCGACAACGGCAAGCATACTGTTGCCTTTGATGGTGAATCTTATACCGGACATGCCTTTATCAGCCGCTTGCGGCGCAATGGCCGTAATCTGAATTTCACTCTTGATTACAATCAGGTCAGCCCATCTTATCGCACCCAGACCGGTTTTGATCCGGCCAGTAATTATCGCAATGCCTCGGCTTACGGCTCGTACACTTTTTATTCCGAGGAAGGTCTTCTGGAACGGATCACACCGCAGATATATACTTCGCGCCGGTGGAATTTCGACGGCGCTCCGTTACATAAAAATATTTTCTTCTCGATGAATAATCGGTTGAAATTCGCCCAGACCTTTATCAGTTTCGGTTATGGCCGTATTTTTGAAAGATACCGGGGGATTGAGTTCGATAAGCTCTGGGAAGCCAACGTGAATGTCAACAGCCGGATAAACAGTCAGCTTGGCGTTGGCGCTTTCAATGAAAAAGGACGGGGTATTGCCCGCCGTCTGCGAGTTAAGGGTAATGAAACCAGCCTGGATCTTTTCCTTGATTTCAAACCGATTGATCGGTTGATGATCGAACCGGATGTCAGCTATGCCAAGAGCTCCGATATTGAATCCGGAGATGAGCTGTATAAACAGCTTATCCTGCGGACTCGTTTCCGTTATCAAGCCAGCCGCGCACTTTCCCTGCGATTGGTCGTGCAGTACAATGATTCACGGGAAATGGTCAATTATGCTTCCGGCGAAACCTGGCATGATAAAGCGTGGGATATCGACCCGATGATCACCT
>JAAEQF010000321.1 GCA_024231695.1 FCB group bacterium | reverse complement strand
TAATACCGCGCCCGGTAATAATAAAGATTCGTCTCCTTATCGTACCTCCTACCCTGGAACAAGATATCGTTGCCAATGACGGAAGACATCAACTGAGCGCCATTACCGTCAGTGAACGTGGGCATACCAAAAACATCATAGGTTACCCGCTCTAAAATGTCTCCATTGGCATCGGTAATGGCGGTTACGGAACCGATGGCGTTGCGGTGGACATAGTAGAAATTTTCCACCTCATTCTCATGATCAGGGACAATTATAGCCTCCAACTCATCGATACCATTTCCGTAAACGTACTGCTTCTGAACCAAGTCATCACCATCACGCTCCTCGATAACCCGGTTACCGGAATAAAAGTAGTTGGTGGTTTTATTATTGTTCGGCCACGACTCCGTCTTTCTTACACGTCGGCCCAGGGGATCGTACTTGAAAGTTAAAGTGGTATCATCTTCCGTCGCCTCAACCAATTGGTCGCGGTAATCGTAAGTAAACCGCTGTCCACCCTTCTCCGTCATGTTGCCGTTCTGGTCGTACGTTAAAGCCCATTGGTCGAAGGTGGTGTACTGGTTCAACTTGGCCTGGTCTGTGTCTATGGTGGTCAGGATTTGTTGGGTGTTTTCATCGTTGGTTTTTACGAGATTCAGGATGTTGTCTACCTTATCGTATTGGGCGTTCCAGGATTTTTCGAATTCAACCGTATCCGCATTGGGTAATTCCGCTTCCGGGACATTCATTTTTACACCAGTCAACCGCTGCACCGCATCGTAAGCGAAACGGTCGCCCTTGCTCTCTTCATGTACCCGCTGCTCGAACGTTTTCATATGGTTCTTATTATAACCGTAAACGTATTTATTGATCAAGTTTTCGTTTTTATTTTTGGTTTCGAT
>JAAEQF010000320.1 GCA_024231695.1 FCB group bacterium | reverse complement strand
TTTTCCGCAATTGTCCAGAATTTTTCGAAATCAACTATGCCGTCCAGAAGGCAGGCGGCATCCCGGTGCCGATGAATTACCGTTTTACGCCGCGAGAGATAACGTTTCAAGCCAACCATTCCGACTCGGTCCTTTTTTTTGTCGAAGATTTATGGCTCGAAGCCCTTCAAAAAGCACGGCCGAACCTGCCTAACATCCGTCATTTTATCTGTGCCGGGAAAAACTGCCCTGAAGACATGACCCCATATGAAGAGCTCATGACCGAATATCCCGCCGTTGACCCGGAAATCGAGGTCGGGCCTGAAGATATTTGTGTGATCTGCTATACCGGCGGCACTACCGGACGGCCGAAAGGGGTTATGCTTAGCTATCAAGCCCATGTAAAAATGCTGGAATATATGGGCCGGGACCTGATCTTCAGGCTGGCCGACATGCCGATGTCTGATCAAAAGATCTACCGACTGGCCGAACTCTCGCCGATACCGGGCACGGCTTTCTTAATAAAATTCATGAGAAGCCCTATCGGAAAATATATCTCAAACAGCGGGATTACCCACAAGATGGTGAGCCGTTTAATGGCCTATATAATCGCCAATCACCGGATGATCCGATTCGGACCCAAAGGCGTCATCCGGATCATGACGCCTTCTATGCCGATGTTCCATGTTGCCTCCTACAATCTCATCATCATGGCCGCCCTTACCGGTCAGTTTACCTTTATTCAGCCCGATATGCTCCATTTTGACCCGGCGGCGGTCTTGAAGATGATCAAAGCGGAAAAGGTCAATATGCTGGTAAATGTACCTACAGGCTGGAAAATGCTGGCCGAAGAGCCGGCTATCAAAGATTATGACCTCAAGGGGGTAGTGTTCTGCGGTACCGGCGGGGGCGTTAATCCCGCCTCCTTAAAAAAGAAGCTCCTCGACCATTTCCCGGCGTCGATTATTATGGATATCTTCGGCCAGACAGAGATGACGCCAATGACTTCTCTTCGCCTCGATGCCGATTCCTCAGCCCTGAAGGATCGTTCGGTGGGCAAACCGCTTTTTGAAGCCAGGATTGTTGACGAAAATGACCTTGATCTGCCTGGCGGGCAGATCGGAGAAGTCATTTATCGCTCGGATACGATGATGAAAGGCTATTACAAGGATGAAGACAAGACTTCTGAGGTCATTAAGAACGGCTGGCTATACTCCGGCGACTTGGGATATTTTGACGAAGAAGGTGAAATTCGTGTAGTTGAACGAAAAAAAGAATGTATCAGCTCCGGCGGCGAAAAAATCTTTCCCCTCGAGGTAGAAGAGATCATTGATGAACATCCCAAGGTCAAACATTCCTGCGTCATCGGCGTGCCTGATGAGAAATGGGGCAGCGTCGTCCGGGCGGTAGTTGTGCTCAAGGCGAAAGAAGAGGCCTCTGAGAAAGAACTTATCGACTGGACGAGGGATAAAATCAGCAGTTACAAGAAGCCGCGCAGCATTATTTTTGCCGAATCGCTGCCGGTCACTCCGGTAGGTAAAATTCGCCGTGCTG
>JAAEQF010000319.1 GCA_024231695.1 FCB group bacterium | reverse complement strand
TTATCTTCGTCCAAAATTGATGTATAACCGTCCAGTAAGTTCAATTCCGCTGCAGACGAACTCACAAGGGTGCCGCCTAATTTCAAGCCGTTTGTTCCGTCATGACTGGCCAAATCGACATCGTAAGCACCATCGGCGAATGTTGCGTTGCCGCTGTCGGCAATAGTGAATACTGTCGTTCCGCTATCTTGAACCGTAAAGTCTCCCGTACTCGACATGTTGAAGGTCGTATCGCCGGAACCGGCGTTGGTGAAGGTCAATGTTTCCGCATCGCTTTGGGTTATTGCCACATTGCCGGTAAGGGCTCCGCCCAACTGTATATCGTCTCCCGATTCTGTCAAACCGTTACTGGCGGTGGTAGATTCACCGGTTACGCTATCCACATATGCTTTAACACTTTGCTGGGTGGCCAATGAAGTGGCTGAATCGCTGGCCATGTTATCTTCGTCCAAAATTGATGTATAACCGTCCAGCAAGTTCAATTCCGAAGCAGACGAAGTCACTAAAGTGCCGCCTAATCTCAAGCCGTTTGTTCCGTCATGACTGGCCAGATCGACATCGTAAATACCGTCGGCGAATGTTGCGTTGCCGTTATCGGCA
>JAAEQF010000318.1 GCA_024231695.1 FCB group bacterium | reverse complement strand
GGCAATCATTGATTTGTCGCAGAGGACATCGACTGCCGCCTCTTGAAAGGAAGCGGCAATATCGGCCTTATGGGCCTCTAATTGATCGGGGGGGACTTTACGGATATGCAAAGCCACGGCGGTCTTGAGACCGGAGTACGAAAAATCCAGCCGCTGGGGATCGCGAATAGCTCGCGGGAACCTGAAATAATCGCGGTCCCCTTCCCGAGCCAGCTTATCCAAGGCCGCCCCGCCGGGATAACCCAGACCCAGCAGTTTACCGACCTTGTCGAAAGCTTCACCGGCGGCATCATCCAGCGTCCGGCCCAACACCCGATAGGAACCAAGGCCGTCCACATCCACCAGCATCGTATGCCCGCCGGACACGAGCAGGGTGACGAAACTGTCATCCATATCCGGGTGAGCCAGCAGGTTGGCGGCAATATGACCCTCCAGATGATTGACGGCATAAAAAGGTTTGTCGGTGCAATAGGCCAGCGATTTGGCCAAAGACAATCCCACCAAAAGCGCTCCCACCAAACCGGGCCCGAACGTAGCCGCGAAACCATCGATATCCTGAAGCGTCAACCCGGCCGTCGTTAAAGCCTCATCGATTATCGGTATGATCCTCTCCACATGCTCGCGACTGGCCAATTCGGGTACGACTCCACCGTACTTTTTATGTACAGATTGAGAGTGGATTATATTGGCCAGAATTTCTCGGCCGTCTTTGATTATGGCCGCCGAAGTTTCATCGCAGGAGGATTCAAGACCAAGGACTATCACGGGGATACCAGCATGCGCACCGAGTCAGGCGTTATCCGGATCAACCTCACATTGGCCGGCAGAAAAATTTCGGGGACGACATAGCCGGTACGCATCAGGCCGTTGGGTTTAATACTCGGGCGAATATTCACAGCATCCAGATTATCAATCAGATTTTGCGGCCCTTCGACCTCCACCCTGATCCGTTGCGGATCGACTATCGTTCGCCGGCTGCTTTGGTTGTCCTGAAAAGTAATCGGAAGATCTTCAAATACTCGACCTTTGACCCGATCCAACATCAGGGTCACTTCTGCCGAATCATGACCCAAGGTAAGAATCATCTCTTCCGGTATTTCCAGATCAAGAATAAGATTGATCGAATCCTCTGCGTTGTCAATAATTCTTTGTTCGGTATAAATTGAGTCGATCCGATTGAGAAGCATGACCGGACCGATCACCTGGGTTCGAATCGGATTAATATCTCCGGTCCCGGCGACAATCATATGCCCTTCGGCCGGAATAACGACCAGCCGCGAGGCAATTGGTTTGAGCACCGAATCAATTCTGTCGAGTTGAATCGGGAACGAACTTATCCCGGAAATATCCAGCAGAGTAACGTCTTCGGACCGAATCAGCGATACTGTCTCTGAGTTTAATTCCAGATTGGTCATGCCGCGGCGAAGGCGGGTAGCCTTGAGACGCATACCCGAGGCCTTCCAGTCGTCGCGTAAAAGTTTTTTTCCGGTGGCCGAAACCTTGATGGTCAGCGAATCGGGCATTTTATTAACCGGACCCAGTCCGGCTGGAAAATCAATTTCGCTCACCGGCAGAGTCAGTTCGTAGTCATACTGCTTCTTGGTGATAACATTGAACCAGAGGAATATCGCCAGCAAAACGGCGATTATTTTTACCAGTATGTTGAGTATCGATGAGGACATGGCTCTATTGAATTTCTTTCATCCCGACGACATAACCACGTCGAGCAGCAATACTATTTCCGATCAACCGATACGATTGGTCACCAACAGGGTCAGCCGCGAACTCTGACTGCCCGGCTTATGGATTATGATCAGGTCGGAGCGGCCGTCGCTGTTTAATTGAGTGATCTTGATAAACTCCGGATCAACCACATCTATAACCAGCGACGCTTTCTTTTCAATATATTCTTCGGCCATCCCGGAGTAAAACATCAGTTGTCCGCCGCCATCGGCAAAAACCAGATCGGGAAAACCGTCACCATTAAAATCTCCGGACCAATCGCAACGGATATTGGCCGTCGGATCGGCATTATCGAAATCGAGCCGACAAGTTATTTTGCGACGGATAATCGGATCACTTGCCGGGCGACCGAGATTGTCGATCGGATAAATCAACAAATGAAAATCTGTTTTCTTCGTGATCATCATCTTCACCGCCGACATAATCCCCAATTCCACCGCCGGCACCACCAGTTCCAGACCACCGGAACGGTCGATGTTGTCGATGATCAGGTTGCCGTGCGCGTCGGTCAGCGAGATATTATGACTGGCCGAACGATTCTGCTGGCGCAAACGATCGGCGCCAAAAAAATTGATCTCGGTGTGAGCCCCCGAAACACCGCCTATCGATTGACTGCAAACGAGATCAAGACGGCCATCGAGATCAAAATCGACCAGCCGGGCCTGACACAAATTCCCACTGGCCAGCCGTTGAAAATCAAAATCGATTCGACCTTCATTGTCGAATTGGCCGGCTTCGGTCTGGTTGTAAATGGCAATACGAGTGGGCCAGGTCAGGTAAATGTCATCAAGGCCGTCGCCATTATTGTCGCCAACAGTGATTTCTGGCAGAGCCATAGAAAATACCGTGTTCATAGAACCGAAAAGTTTGACCGGCCGCTCAATATACCTGATCACATGGCGGGTATCGAGACGACCCAACCGGATGAATTTACCGCCCTTGTACTCCCAGAGCAGAAAACCGTCGTAAATCGGCATGAACGCCACCCAGGTCCCCGATACTGGATAGAGGAACTTGTGCGACAAAATCGAACCCTCTATTCCGGCATTGAAAATACTCGGCCCCGGAACTTCGGTTTTGGGATTATCATCAAAACGCTCACCGTTGTGAGCAAACATCCGCAAACCGTCGTGATCGATGGTAATGATTTCACTGCGCCCATCTCCGTCCATATCCCTGCATTGGACCATGTTGGTCGAGGAGGGCAGTTCGATAGTTTGACCGGCGCCGGGCGGAAACCGACCCGATTCTCGTTGTAAATAGGTTTTTATAGTTCTTTTACCGGTCGGTTCGGAAACTATCAGGGCCAGATCAATCTTGCCGTCGCCGTTAAAATCGGCCTGACGGCAACCGAGGATATTTCCGGCCACGTCAATATTCTGACGCAAAAAGAAATCATCACCGGCGGCAAAACCGATCCCATAACCGGCAACCACGAGATAAATCAGCCCGATCGTCGCGGTCAACCGTTTCAACGATTTATAGATACTATCCACCTGAATCATATATTCCACCTCAGTAACCTATAATACACAATAATCACCGCTGATTCAATCACTTTTATCGCCAATCGGGAAGACACTCAATCCTCCAAAGCTCGCAGGCAAGGCCTGCTTTTGCTGGCGGAGCCTGCTTTCTTTTCGCTGGCCTCACAGGCGGAGCCTGTATTTGTTGGCAAAGCCTGCTTTTGGCCTTTCTTCTACATACCAGACAACCCATCGGTTGCCTCGGTTGCAATATTTCTTGATATCATAATTATATACGCATCCGACCCGCCCCTTATTCAATCCAGAATTGCGGTTTTTTGCTATTCAACTCCACTGCTTGAGAAGCCAAAAAGAGTTTTGTGGGCGGGACAGACGAGGATGTCGACTACCAATAAAACGCATAGATGTGTAAATGGGGGTGAGATTTAATCAGCGAT
>JAAEQF010000317.1 GCA_024231695.1 FCB group bacterium | reverse complement strand
TGGAAAAAAAGGAACGTCTTCGGCCCTGCACGTCTAATTTTTTTCTTGGCCACGCAGTGCCATAAAAGTATTTCTATGTTGCCCCCTAGAGCCGAAAAAAAATTATTCGCCCGCCCCCCATTCCGAGCAAAAAGAAATACACAGCCCGTTTTGGGCGGACCATTATGGGGGAAACAGCTGTCAGGCGTGACGTTATGGGGGTCAATATAAGGGCGGGTATAGCGCCGTGGTAAAAATGTAGGCTGCGCGGAGCATTTTCCCCTTTGTATATTCGGAAATCAGAGGGTCAAAATTTCTTCGGCGCGCATTGCGCGCCTGGTGGGAGAAAAAAAGGGGTGGGGGTTGCCCAGATGCGAAACTCCCAGCTTTCAAATACAGCACTTTTCGGCTTGATGGCTCGCACTTGGAACCTAGGAGGTGGTGGGGGAACCCCGCTAATGCCCATTTCTGCACCAGGTGACGTTCCCAGTCTTCCCCCACTCCTGTGCACGCAGAACCCAGAAAGCACGGCAGTTGGCCAAAAACACACGGCGTGGGTGTACGTGTGAAACGCACCAAATCTAGGTATCGCGAACGTCCCAACTGCAAAATGCGGTCCTGCGGGGCCAGAAAAAAAAATGAACGGTGGCCACAGTTCTTCAACATTGGGGACTGTGGACCGAACACCACCTCCACCTTTCAAAAAGCGGACAGCCAGCTTGGGGCGCCACGCCTTGTTTGGCGCGCCACCTCATTTGGCGGGTACAGGAGCGCGGGGCCTCGCGCCGCTCAGGGCGCGCGCCTCTCAGGGGGCTTGCCTGTGGGGTCGCGGCGGGAGCACCCCCATAGCTGCGCCAAGTGCGCGCCTCTGGTGCATGCACCAAAAGGTGGCACAGGGGCAACGCGCCGGCGCGCGCCCCAATGCATGGCGCGCGCGCCCCCCGAAAGTGCGCGGGGCGCGCTGCCCCCAGAGGATCGCAGGACCACGCGCTGGGGGGGAGGTAGTAGGGCTCGGGTGTACCCGTCTCTCGGGTTACGTGGGCCCGCGCT
>JAAEQF010000316.1 GCA_024231695.1 FCB group bacterium | reverse complement strand
TAGGGTCGCCTGCCCGTTCACTCTTCCCCGACCGGTATTAGTCGTTATCAATAAGGACCGACCATCAACAAGCGAAGCGGCGCCGTCATCATAATACCTGCAGAAAACATATTCAAGTCCATCATGTTCATCGAAGCTCTCGAATCCAACGGTTGAATAGTTTTCATCTCCATCGCTATCACTGATATCTTCATACATAAATTCAATCCGGCAATCACCGGTTACTGTTGGATAATAATTTGCATCGTAAATTATTATCTCAAATGATTCGTAGGCTGATCCACTATACCAAGCGGTTCTGATATGATCCCATGAAATTATGAAACGATGATTTTCAGTATCATAATCGTAAAATATTCCGGTACCGCTGCCTCCATTAAGGTCATCCCAGAAAGGAGCGATCATCCCACCGGGACCGCCCGGATCCGGCATCGGCCAATTAAAGAACAGTGCCCAATGATTTCCACCTTGATCAACTACCGCTGTATCGAGTGCTGCAAAACCGTTCGAACATATAGTTATGTGACGGTATACATTGCCGTAATAAACGAAATCAAACGGGATGAATGCAATATCCGTCTCATCATCGCCATTAGCTACTCGAGTACCACTATCTTCAATACCGACCCATTCGTAAGTAGGAACAATCGAATAATCCGTATCTGTATTATCATAAATATAATAACCATAGTCATCCGGACCAACCGGATCGTCTGCAGAAATTTCGCCAATCTCGATCGTAAACGGGACTTCGGAACTCATCCCCGCAGAATTTGACACAGTCATCATTAGCTGGCATTTTCTTCCTTCAAAAATATCGCTGTCTGCAGTAATAGTAAATGGATTGCCGCTGTTGTTCCGCGCCTGACCTTCCGGTATATCCCCGAAACTACCATCGATATCTGTAATTGTCAGATACGCATCACCGGTGTCGAGAATCCCGTTTAGCTCTATCGCGTCTTCATTTCCGTTATTCTGAACATCAAGAATAACGTTTGCGGTTTCGCCGGGATCAAGTAAGCCGTTGTTGTTGCCGCCCGCATCATCTATCGTAATACCGGTAACCGTCAAAGTCGGGCTGTTAACCATGATTTCAGCAACCGACATTACTTCGTCAGTCCCATCAGCAGTAATTGCTATTTCGAATGGAAGCAGATAGCCGTCTGGACAATCCGGTGAAACCATCACAACATAATCTCCTGCCGATTGAGCATTACCGCCTGCCGGGATAGAACCGAAGGTTCTTGTACCGGTCAGCACTTTCCCGTATTCATTATCTATGATCATCACGCCGGAAACGTTATTGGCATTCCCG
>JAAEQF010000315.1 GCA_024231695.1 FCB group bacterium | reverse complement strand
TTTTCCGCTCTCCGAACATTTCAAAAATATCAACCAGCGCGGTCATGCTATCGAATGTCGTATCTACGCCGAGGATGCGGCCAACAACTTCATGCCTTCAATCGGCAAAATCCTGCTATACAAAGAACCGACCGGCCCCGGCGTCAGGGTCGATTCGGGAGTAACCCAGGACAGTGAAATCGGCATCGATTATGATCCGATCATGGCCAAGTTGATCGTCTGGGGCGAGGATCGCGAGACCGCCCGGGCAAGGATGATCAAAGCTCTGGATGAATACAAGATTCTGGGGCTGCGTCACTCCGCCCGCTATCTGGCCGATATTGTCGATCATCCCAAGTTCGCCAGTGGTGAAACCTATACCGATTTCATCGACCGCAATTTTTCCGAATGGGAAGACCAGGCTGAAAATCATTTGGAAACCGCCCTGGCGGCCGCGGCCGTGGCCAATGCCAATCGTAAGACAACTACTGCCGGCAACGGCTCATCCTCGCAACCCGATTATAATCCCTGGCTGACCATGGGAAGCTGGCGTATTGGAGAGAAAGCCTGATGATTCACGAATTTATCTATAACGGCGACACTAAAACGGTCGAGCTCAAGGATAATCGCACAGCCACCTTCCCCGAAAGCTCAAGCAAGATTGAAATAGATTACAATCCCGACGGGCGGATGTTTTTACGGCAGGGTAACAACCGCCTCGAAATTCATGCCGCGGTCAACGGCGACAAGACCTTTGTCGATATCGGCGGCCGTTTATACGAATTTTCTCAACCCTCGCAGGACGCCAACGGCGGTTCCGGCGGCGGCGGGATTGTCACCGACCCCTCAAAGGTCTTTGCACCGATGCCGGGTAAAATTGTAAAATTGAGCGTAGCCGTCGGCGACAAGGTTGAACCAAAGCAACACCTGGTTATCGTCGAGGCGATGAAAATGGAAAATGTCATCGTCGCCAAAGCTAAAGGAACGGTCAAAGCAATTAACTTCGCCGAGGGCGATCAGGTGGATACCGACAATCCGATAGTCGAGCTGGAATTGGACGAGAAATAACTAGTCTGATGGCCGTATGCAGGTTGTTTTTTTCAGCCTGATTTTCCAAATAGCAACAGTATAAAAACTGTAACGAATTATTAAACAACTTCGTATTTTAAACTAAAGAATACGGAGGTCCGTTATGAAAATATCCAAGTCGTTCAATTATGCGCTGACGATTACCGTCAGCCTGTTGTTTGCCACCGGATTAGTTCCGGCGCAAGCTGAGCCCGGCAAGATCCCCATCACGACATCATCCGAAGAGGCAATGAAGTTTTTCCTGCAGGGTCGTGATCTGGGCGAAAAACTTCGGTTTTTAGAATCACGCAAGTATTACCAGAAGGCGGTTGAAGCCGATACTACTTTTGCCCTGGCTTATCTCAACCTGTCCTTTACCCTGCCGACGGTAAAAGGTTTTTTTGAGACTTTCGACAAAGCTCTGGCTCTGGTCGAAAATGTATCCGATGGTGAACAGATGATGATCCGGGCGATAGAGGTCGGCATCGGCGGCGAGGCCGAGAAACAACTCGAGATTTATAAAAAGTTGGTGGCCGCCTACCCCAAAGATGAACGCGCTCACAACCTGCTCGGCAACAGTTTTTTCGGCCGACAGGATTATGAGGCGGCCATTGCCCAGTATGAGAAAGCGCTGTCGATCAATTCGGAATTTTCTCAGCCGTACAACCAACTCGGTTACTCCTACCGATTTTTGAATAAGTATGCAGAAGCCGAAACTGCTTTTAAAAAGTATATCAAACTGATTCCGGATGATCCCAACCCCTACGATTCGTATGCTGAGTTGCTGATGAAAATGGGGAAATACGAGGAATCGATTGAGTATTACCGTAAGGCGCTGGGAATCACCCCGGTATTTTTCAACTCGCATATCGGGATCGCTTCCGATTTCAATTTTCTGGGACAGCATGAGAAAGCCCGCGAGCAGTTACAGAAATTCTATGCCGTGGCCGCGGACGTCGGACAAAGACGGGTTGCTTTGCAGGCCAAGGCTATTTCCTATGCTGACGAAGGTAATATGGACAAGGCCCTGTCCGAATTAAAAAAGCAGTACACACTGGCTAAAAACAGCGATGATTATCCGGCCATGGCCGGTGATATGAATCTGATGGCCAATATTATGCTGGAACTCAACAACACCGATCAAGCCCTTGAATTTTTTAAGAAGTCGATGAAGCTGACCGAACAAGCCCTGGTATCGAATGAGGTAAAAGCCAACGCTCGACGCGGATTCATGTTCAACTCGGCTCGAGTGGCCATTAAACAGGGTAATTTGGAGGAGGCCAAAGTCCTTTCGAAGAAATTCCATAAGGCCGTGGAAAAGATCGGTAACACCTTCCAAGATAGACAAGCTCATGCGCTGGCCGGAATGATTGCCTATGTAGAGGGCGATTTCGGCAAGGCCATCGCTCAGTACGAACAATCCAACCTGCAAAATCCTTACAACCTGTTCCGGATGGCACTGGCCTTCAAGAAAAATGGAGATACGGAGAAAGCCAAAGATTATTGCAAACAGGCGGCCGAACATAATACACTTAACAGTTTCAACTACTCTTTCATCCGGCAAAAAGCAAAAGATATGCTATCGTCAATTTAGAGTGATCGATTTTCGAGGAGCTAAATATTATCCCCCGCCGACTTAATCGCTGGCGGGGGACTTATTATTAAACAGTGTTACCGAGCAGACGACGATAATAATGCAGACTGGAAAGAAATAACCCCAGACCGATGGTCATGTAAACCGGCACCAGATAGAGCCGGTCAATCGGCAGCTGTCGCAGGAAATGTCCGGTCAGCATCATAATTGCCACCAGGAAATAGCTGCGCCGGTTCTGAAAAGCGAATACGCAGACTTTATCTTTCAACGGTGACTGCGAGTAAATTCGCACCAGGTTGATTCCGGCCAGTTTGGAAAATCCAAAACGGTAAACTATCAGACCACCGATAAAACCGATAAATATGGCAGGAATAAAACCCCGGTCGATTTCCCTGAGCCAGCGCATAGCGGCAATCACCAGCGATGAACCAACGATTGACCAGAGTAATCCGGCCAGCAGGACGAGTGTTTCTCTTTTGGCAGATGGCGTTTTCATATCTCGGTCAGAGCAAAAACAATCGAGGGATATCCCGTCGATGTAATTTTTATCCTTCCGATTCTTTGAATTCAGCCAGAATTTTCAGCACGCAGTCTATATCATACGGCGTGTGATCAGCGCTAACCTGAAAACGAATGGTTTCGTCGCCCTTGGGGACAACCGGGAAATTCAGCCCGGTAGCCAGGACTCCATTTTCACGCAGAAAATTGACCAGTCGTGTAGTTTTATCAGTGTCGCGTACCAGTAATGGCACAATCGGGTGTTCGCTGGGTATGGTTTCAAACCCCATGTCCAAAAGGCCCTGTTCGAATCGGGCCGTCATGCCTCGCAAATGATCAAGAAGTCTCAGACCTTCTGGGCTGTCGAGTATTTCCAGCGCTGTGATCGAGGCCCCTGCCTCGGACGGCGTGATCGGATTGGTGTAGATATAGAACGGATTCTTTTCCCGCAGAAAATGAATGATGGTTTCGTGGGCGACGACATAGCCGCCGTTAACGCCAAAGGCTTTGCCCAGCGTACCCACCAGAATATCAATACCATCGGCGCCTGTAAATTCCTCGGTTCCTCTCCCCGTCTTTCCAAAGGCACCCACACCATGCGAATCATCGACGATCAGAACTATGTCTTTGGGGAATTTGTCATTGTACTTTTTGGTGATTTCACAGATTTTGTCCAACGGACCATAATCGCCGCGCATACTGAATATACCATCGGTGATGACAATGAGGTTTTCGCATTGTCCGATTGATTCCTTGATCTGTGTTTCCAAACCTTCCAGGTCGAGATGTTTGAAAATTTTCTTCCCTTTGGGACGGGCCAGTTTCATGGCGTTAATAATGCAGTTATGGTTCAGTTCATCTGAGATGATGATCGTTTCCGGCGTGGCCAGGGTGGAAACGACACCGAGCATGGTCGTATAAGCCGAGCTGTGGATCATGCACGCGCCCCGACCGTGGAAGGCGGCCAGTTTCTTTTCCAGCTTGATATGCGGTTTGAAGGTGCCGCTGATGAAGCGCACCGCGCCGGGACCGACGCCGTACTTTTGGGCGGCGTCCTCTTCGGCCACAATCATTTTCTTATGTAAAGCCAGTCCAAGATAGGAATTGGCATTCATGCGGATGAAATTCTTCTTTTCATATCCGGCCAGACGATATCTGGGGCCGCGGTCTTCTTTCGATCGCTTAATTTTGACTACCACTTGTTCGGCGCCTTTGGTCGTTCCGGTTTTTTCCAGTTCGTCAATCTGTTCGCGCAAAAAACTTACGAAATTCTCATGGGGCATCGCTTTTTCTCCTTACGGACACTTCTTCTTTTTACGTCGTCCGGTAGAGTCTCTTGGTTATTTTTTCAATCATATCGGAGGTCATCGCCTCCAGTCCATACTTGGGATTCCAACCCCATTCGGCACGCGCGGCCGAATCATCCATCGAATCCGGCCAGGAATCGGCGATAGCCTGGCGTACCGGATCGATCTCATAATCGATAACGAAATCAGGGATGTAATCACGTATAGCCGCCGCCAGGATTTCAGGACTAAAACTCATGGCCGTAATATTGAAGGCGTTGCGGTGAACCAGCTTTTGCGGATCGGCCTCCATGATATCAATCATGGCCTTGATAGCATCGGGCATGTACATCATATCCAGCGAGGTGTCCGGTTTCAAATAGCAGGTATATTTCTTATGCTTGATCGCCTCAAAGAACATCTCCACGGCGTAATCGGTAGTACCGCCGCCCGGTTCGGTTTCATAGGAAATCAGGCCGGGGAAACGAACACCACGAGTATCGATACCAAACCGTTTTTGGTAATAATCACAGAGAAGTTCGCCGGACAGTTTGGAGACGCCATACATCGTTTCCGGGCGCATGATCGTATCCTGCGGAGTGTCTTCAACTGGAGTTGAAGGCCCGAAGACGCCGATCGAAGAGGGGAAAAACAGCGCACATTTATATTGGCGGGCAGCCTCGAGTATATGATACAGCCCGCCGACGTTAACCTGCCAGGCGATATTGGGCCGTGTCTCACCGATGGCCGACAAAACCGCCGCCAGATGAAAGATTGTGTCGATTTTGTATTGCTGCATGACACGGGTGATGTGATGTTCATCCTGCACATCAAGAAACTCAAAGGGCCCGGAATCGCGTAAAGTCGTGTCGGCCGGCATTCTAATATCGGTTGCAATCACCCGGTCGTCGCCGTATTTTTTCCGCAGGTTTATTACCAGCTCCGATCCGATTTGGCCCAACGCGCCGGTTACCAGAATTCTATCCATAATTTATATCCTCAATTACCCAATTAGCTTCGGCAAGCCTGAAACTTCATCCAAGTTCTCCGCCTGTTTTAACCGACACCTATATACTATTTCGCGCCGTTTAAATCAAGCGGCAGAGTAGTCTTTGGTTCACGGCGGCCAAAAACAAAAGGGGCGCAGGTAATCCTGCACCCCATAGAGTTCTATAGGAAAATAGCCCTGTTCCCTATTGCAGATTATTCAAGGGATACATCGGATCCCAGGGCGGTAGTTCGATCGGTTTTTTCTTCGATATACCGGCCAACTCCTTGGACAGATATTTTTTGTGGATAATCGCGCCATAGAGATAACGGTCGAACCAGCCGTCATACATGTACCAGACGCCGTCATCGCCCTTGTCGCCGCCCCAGCTGTTTTCCACCAGCCATTTTTCGGCCTTGTTATCGGCCGTATCGACACCAATGAAAGTCATGGCATGATTGGGCGAAATGACCATCATGTGCATCATACTTTGTTTAGACATCCCGAATTCGACGCCGTAAATTTCCTCGTAGTTGTAAATATCCAGAGCCATAATGCCGTTACCGTCGGCGCTGTAGTTTTCTTTGCCGACATCGCAGGCAAACCAGACCGGAGTGGAATCGAGGACCGATTTAAGCGCATAAGCTTTTACCGTATCGATGGGAACATTGAGGATAGTAAAGTTGGGTCGATCGTACATATTACGGCTGAGACGCATGGCATAGTTTTCATAGTAGTCTTTGCCCGGATAGTTGAACAAGGCCACGTATTGGCCAAGATCAACGTCGATCACCTCCTTGAAAAACGATTGGGGCGTGAACTTTTTTGGATGAGTGACAATGCCAATGCTGTCATTTGAACTTTCATAACGCCAGACGAATTCGGTCGGCGGCTGGCCCAGATTCATTACCAGCAGGCGGTAAATTTCGGCCAACATTTTTTCTTTTTCCATGGCAACTTCCTGCGGGAAAGCGCCCAGACTGGCCATGCGGCGCAGCTGTAGAGACATTTCCTTGACTTTGAGGATAATCAGCTTGTTCATCATGCGAGTGGCTGAGCTGTTATAAGTTTCCGGCATCGCTTCTTTGGGCACCAGACCGTACTTTTCCACCAGATCGGTGAAATAGGTCCACCAGCCGCCATCGCCCATCGGTCCGTCAATTACGATTTCCAGTTCGCGGTCATCGAGCGGCCGATCAGCCATATCGATCATCAATTGAAGGAATTTGTTGGCCTTTTCCATTTTATCCCAGAACATCAGGTAATTCTGAGAAAACTCGAAGTGTTTCAGGTCGTATTTCTTCATTACCTGCGGGCGGATGGCATTGAAGCCGGCGAAAATCCAGCAACGGCCCGAACTTTTCTGGTTGGTGATATTACCGGTTTCAATTTTGTGATTCACGATTGAATTGTGAGCAATAAACCGTTCCCGATTCAAAGCAACGTCCTTAATGCTTTTGTTGGCAACGACGTCGGCCATCGCTTTACCGGCGCCTTCCAGTTCTGTTTTATTCAATCTGTCAATCAACGAATTCGGTATACCACCCTCAGCGGCCAAAACCGCTGATGCTCCGGCCAGGAGTATGAGTAAGACCAGTTGGGAGCAAGCTTGGATGAATTTCATCGTGGTTCCTTTCTTCAAAGCAGGAAATTTTCATGCTTGGGAAGATAATACGTCTAAGGGATTTAGGCAATAGGCCGAATCTGAACGGCGGATTTTAATACTCATCTCCCACCTGAATCGGGTAAAAAAAGTCTATTTCATAATGACGATCTTACCCACCTGTTCACCCATATCCGATGAAACATGATAGATATATATTCCAGTCACCACGGCCTGAGTGTTGCGACTGATCAGGTTCCATTTTTCGTGTTGAGCATCCGGGTCGCCATCGGGTCGATAATGATCGATCTCCTGCACTAAATCGCCATTGAGTGAAAAGATTCTAATTTTACAGATATGAGGCAGGTTCACAAAATGAATCGCTCGCGCCCTTTCGGCCGATTTGGTCCGGTCGCGGTTTTCATAACCGGCAGATGCATATCCACCGTCAATGCGATATGGGTTGGGATAAACCGCCACCTGTAATCCGCGCTCCTCGACCAGTTCGGTCGATGGTAGCGGGTAGGCCATGACGGAATTCAGGTTAAGGGCCGATTCCAGTGACGACAAGGCTATTTTGCGGCTGCCAAAGTCAAAAGCGGTAACGGTGGCCCAATACAATTTAGAGGGTTGTAGATTATCGATAACGAATTCATATTCGTAGTAGCGGCGATATCCGTCTTCGGTCGTGTCGGTGCGATCGTTGGGGTCGGCATCGGGATAGACACGATAAATGCCAGATTTGTCGCTCAGATCGGAGTCATTCCATTCAACCGGCACGAAATAGTAAAAAGTACCGCCATCGCCGGTCATGGCCGAACCGGCATCAGGGTAAAGAAGCGGGTTGAAATCATTTCCAAAAACGTTTTTCAGACTGTCCATTGTTAGCGGAAATTCGGTAATCTCCCAGCGCTGTGCAATCTGATCCCAGTAATACATGTTGTAGTCATTAAGATCGTAGGTAGCCAGAAGCACATAATCGCTGATCCGGTTGTCCTCACCATAGTACACCCGGTATCCCTCAAAATCTTTCAACCCGGAAAAGATATCAATATTATTTTCGCTAAGATCGCCGTTCCAGCGAATCCGCAGGGTTTCGTAATCGGGAAAAACCTTGACCGGCGGCGGCGGCGGCGGAGAAGCCCCTCGAAAATCCGGCACACCATCGCCGGAGACGAAGTACTGGCGACAGGGCGCAACCGAAGTATCGGATGTAAACTGGTCCCCGGGAAGACACACGGTTGATTCGGGCCATTCACAGACCCAGATAAAATCCCCCGAATCGCCGTCATTATCGGTATCCACACCCGGATTATCAAAAATCCAGTGGGCCCATTTGGCGTTGTTGCCCAAATCTGCAAAACTGAGCTGATCCTGATAGAGTTGCGGCTGATAAGGATTCCAATAGTCTTCAAAATCTTCGCCATATTGATGAAAACCCGAGCCGGCCACATAGGCCAACGTAATCGGGATGGTGTCCCCCGGTTGAAGATCAAAAGGCCCGAAGGAAAACAGGTAGCGGGCATCGTAGCCATCGGCAAAATCCTCGGCCCGACTCGGAGGAGCCATGAACCCCTGAGAGGTATGGGAAACGGCAGATTCCAGCTGATCGTAATCAAACTCGTTGGAGGACATGACATAATATTTATTAAGATCACCATTGGGCGATCCCATTCCGGTTCCGAAATCGCGGAAGGGTTTTTCGGGTGTGGCGGCCATCCGAGGTCCCCAATCGTATTCCGCGTTACTATTGGCAATCCACCAGTTGAATGAATATTGAAGATCGTCCTTGGGCGTGCGTAAGACGGCGGTTCCGGTCAGCCCGGCCGGAGAGTGGAAATCAAGCACATTGCCGGCGGTGGGATTGGGATCGCCGTCATTATCGGCAGTCCAGGCAATCCGCACAGTGTCTTCATAACAAGGCATATCAACTGATGGCATTGAATGAACATAGCCACAGATATCGTCGCTCCATCCACCGGACTGACCCGATTCATGATAGACGTCGGCATCAACATAAAGGCCGAAATAGATCTGTTTGAGGGGAAACTGATTTATGTTTTCGATAGTATAGTCAAATATAATGAAATCTTCCGAATAGTCATAACTCCAGCCATAGGTCCGCTGCTGAATTTTCAGACCGAGGGGCAGGTGGCGGCGATTGTCGAACGGATCGGTTCCGGTCAGTCCGGGGTCGGTGAAGGTGTCCGTGTAGCTGCAGACGAAATCCTGTTCGGATACGGCCTCAAGCGAATACTCCAGGGAAGTCTTCATGTTACTAAGGCGGACAATGGCTCCTTTGTCACCGGCATCAGGCCAAAGTTCAGAGACGAAACGATTGCCATCAAAACCAACCGTCACCAGCGTATCACGGCCGACCACCGCACCGGCCCAAAAGGAAGCAATGTAAAGATAGGTTATATCCGATCCGGCCGGGTATTCACAGGACGGCGCCGGTTCCCCGGTTTCCGGGTCCATTTCCGAATTGGAGAAACCGATTCCGAAGGTGCCGCCGTTGGAAACAGCCAGCCAGATGTTGTTTATTTTATGAACCTCAATACCCCAGTTGGGACTATCATAAGTCGCATCCTGCGCATATCCCTCGCCGTCGCCCTTGTCGGGAGCCATAAGGGCCGCCGCCTGAAGATTGATACAGAAGAGTGTTGATAATAAGAAAGCAATGAGAAGGCATTTGGAATTTATCATGATCCCGCCGTGTTTTGGAGGTGATCGCCTTAATTGGCAATTGATTTAATGACGAAGGGTTTTCCCTTTTGTTCGATACGCATGGGCTCCAATATAACCGACAATCGCTGATTGTTCAACTGCTTTATTCAGTTCAAGCGGGACAATATCCTGGCCGAGGAAGCGAATCCCTGAATCTTAGTGTGGCCAAATCCACGCCGAGCCATTTTTTGTAATTCTCCTGATCGTCGAAGGCGGTCAATCAATTCCGGTACGCGGGCGGCCGATTCATTATCAGGTATTTCGAAAGCTGTTTTTTGGTCCAGAGCCAGGTCGGCGTTCTGGGTGGCGTAAGAACCGATATGCGGACAGAGAATCAGCATCGGCAAGCCAAGTCCGACCGCCCAATTGGTTCTCTCATGGGCCGGAGCCACAAACAAGTCAAAACGGTCAAACAAGGCCGCCACCTGCTGATTACCCTCGCGCCGATCGGCGGCCGTCAACAGTTTCAACCTTCCCGGTTCATCCACATTTCGCTTGACCGGCAAACCGGAACGTCGGAAATCGGCGGCAATTTTATCACAAACCTGATAAGCCCGATCAAAGAAAACATAGACCATATAACCGGCCTGAAATAGCGCTCGGGCCATAAGATGCAATTTTGACAGATGCCGGGCCGGACAGGCTCCGGAAGTGAACAGGCCCACGGTCAATGGTTCTTTCCCGGCCAGACGATCTAGCCGGCGGCGATAGACCAATCCACTCTTTTGGGCCAGTGCGGATTCGATACATTGGCCGGTCACGGTAACACTCTCTGACGAAACTCCGCTTCGCTCAAAAACTCCGGCCGTTTCTTTGAAAGGAACCAGTATTTTCGTGCAACCGGTAACCATGGCCTCGGATGGTGCGGCCATTTCGCCATGTTGATAGACCACTCTATTCTGAGCCGAAAGCATCCGGGCCAAAAGTGGGTGGGCAACTACAATGGGCCGGTCGAAAGAGCCAAGTTCCCTTTTTATGTTGCGGCCGAGTATTCCGATCATCGCCTTCCCCCCGCCCTGTCCGGCGCCGGTAAACCTCCGCAGGCAGCTATAAAACCCGGTGATCAACCCGCCGGATGAACCAAAACGATACAGCCATTCAACCAATTTCCAGGCGCCCAGCGAGAGGCCCTTGGATAACTTGAAAACATCTGTGCGATAGTAGGACAGTCGGGGATAGTTTTGTTCCATCTCCTCGATGATACCATCGAGATATGATGGGTGTCCGCGACCTATTTCAGTGTAGATAAAAGCCAATTCTGCTTCAGTTAACCGGGACACTTCAGGCATGAGAAACCTCGTCTCCCCGGCAGCCGTTGTTAACTTCAGGCGAAAGCTGCTTGCCAAAATATAGATAGAGCAATGCGGAAATAACAGCCAAAGCCGCCACGACCGTCCACATCAATGACGGCCGCCATTTGAAAATATCAAATAGGAATCCACCGAGGGTCGGTCCCAGTGAAAAGCCGGCCATCTGAAAAAGGCCGTACATTCCCATGTACTGACCGTACTTTTCTGGTGGCGACAAGTTGGCGACCAGTGTAACCGAGGGCGGCGAATTTATCATTTCGGCCGTAGTCAGGATGACCATGCCAATAATCAGCAATTCCATACCGGCGGCCCACCCAATAATCAAATAGGCACCGGCATAGATTACTCCGCTCAGGGCCATCTGATTGGTCAGCTTCGAATTCCTTAGAAGATATGAAATAAAATACTGCATGAACACGACCATGGCCCCGTTGAGGGTATAGAGCCAGCCTAATTGTGCTCGATTAATTCCGATATGTTCCACACCGTAAACCGAAAGCGGGGCAATAAATTGAGCCACTACCAAAAAGAGAATAAATGAGATAAGGCAGTGTCGAAGCAGGATTTTGTCGCGGCCGATTTTGATAATGTTCTTAAATTTGAATTCCTGATTATTATCAGCACCTGATTTTGGGTTATCTTTGAGCATCAGCAGAAAATAAAGTCCACTCAATAACGCCATCGCTCCGGCGGCCAGAAAGAGCACACCGTAGGAACGGTGGGCGATGAACCCGCCCATCATGGGACCGATTGCCCAGCCCAGATTGCCTGCGATACGTAGCAGGGAATAGGCCGGAATGCGCTGATCCTTGGTGACCAGATCGGCTACCATGGCATTGGCCGAGGGGTGTAACACCGCTCCCAGAATATAGTTAAGAGAGATAATGGCGGCTATGGTCCAAAACCCAGCGTCCTGAAAAATGGCCAGCCCGACGCCGGCGAAAGTAAATGCCCGTAAAATCTGCGACCAGCCCATAATCGGTACTCGCCCCAGCCGGTCCGAAAGCCATCCGGCAAAAGGCTGAGGAACTGTGCGGAGTACGGCCGTAAATCCGAAAAACAAGCCGATTGAGAACATGGACAGTCCCAATTCCTGATAGAAATAGATGGACATAAAGGGGATAACCATGGCAAAACCGGCTGCGGTTACCAGCCAACCGAACGCAAGAATATAAATCCGGCGGTCGAAAGCGCCAAATCGCATTCCAAAAAACTTGTTTAACCACGCCGGCATTTTTAATTATAGGTTATCTCGGCTCTGAAATCGAGCCCAAAAGTAAGTATTCTCGATGAGAACCGCTCTTTCCTGCCAATAATCCAGGAAAAAATACGATTAACTCTTGCCATTTTTTATTTTACGTATTGATTGTATCAAACGTCTTGATAATATCGGTGAAAGCACCGACTGGATGAAAACCTCGCAACGCAAGCGGAGTCAGTCTATATGTTTTTAAAAAAACACCTTCTTGTAATACCGATCGTAATCGTTGTTACGTTGTGTATGACCGTTCCTGGTTTTGCCATAAATAATCAGCAGGCTCGGGATACGATTCGAACATTGCCGAATTATAAGGTTACCCTCAACGGTATTCCCAACATTCAGTTCGATGTTCATAATATCGGCAAAATGGCCATGGCCATTTCCAACGACGGCACATTCGGAAGAGGATTTATCGACAATCCGATTATTGACGGTGAACAGGCTCCGTCGTGCGAATTTCCGATAAATTCCGATTTGAGCTACCTCTTCGCCGCCTCGCTCTGGATCGGCGCCGTGGTAGGCCGAGACACTCTGGTCTCGGTCGGCGAAGACGGTTGGGCGGAACGAGTCAGCGAATTCAACCCGGACGAGGGCGACGCCGGAAAGATGATCATCCGTTCCAACATCAAAACCAAAGACACTTATGATCCGGAAGCAATATCGGAACAGGACTTCATTTGCACTTTTACTGACACTTTTTCCGATCAGGGTATAACCGGAATAGACGGCAATGACAATCGCGGCCATATTCCAATCTGGCTGTCCATCGTGCAAAACAGTTATGCGTGGAGTTACGATTACGCTGAGGATTTCGTACTCTTCGATTATAAAATCACTAATATCGGACAGTTTCCGATTCGCGATCTTTATATGGCCTTTTATGTCGACGCCGACGTGCATCATGAATCGGTAACCGGGGCCACGGGCTCGGGTGACGACATTTGTGGATTCAGCCGTACTTTGCCGATGCCGCCAGGGTTCTGCATGGAGGAAGATACGGTCAATCTGGCCTGGATCGCCGATAACGACGGTGACCCGGTAGCCGTCGGCGGCCCTCCCGCTTGGGCGCATACCTCGCCGCGGGCGGTCACTGGAACGCGTGTAGTACGTTCGCCGGGCGATTCGCTGATCAGCAATTTCAACTGGTGGATTTCCAATAATCCGGCGCTGGATTTTGGACCACGTAAGGCCGGTACGACCGAAGATCCGTTCAAGCCTTTCCCGCTGGGCAACCTCGGTACTCCCACAGGAGACAAGATTAAATATTATGTAATGTCTCATCCGGAATTCGACTACGATCAGCTCTACACAGCCGTTTCCCATACTAATCAAGGATATCTGCCACCACCTCCGCAATCGCAAGCTTTGGCCTTCGCCAGTGGCTTCGATACCCGCTACCTGTTATCGTTCGGGCCGTTCGACGTTCAGCCCGGCGACACGTTGCCGATCACCCTGGCCTATATCGCCGGTGACGAATTTCATGTAGGGCCAACCGACTTTGATGATCTGTTCGATCCGCAATTCCCGGACAGTTTTTATAACTCCCTGGATTTTAGTGATTTCGGTACCAATGCCCGCTGGGCCAGCTGGATTTTCGACAATCCCGGAGTGGATACTGACGGCGACGGCGATTCGGGACGTTTTTATTGGCGTTGTCCAAGTGGCATAGATGAATTATGTTTTCCGGAAATTGAATTTCCGCCGGATAGTATTATAGATCTCTGTAAGAAGGTTTATTACCGTGGCGATACCATTCCCGATTTTGTCGGTGCTTCTCCCCCGCCGCCACCGGAAATCAAAGTAACTCCCGGATTCGGCGAAGTTACGCTGCGCTGGAACGGCCAGCTCAGTGAAAACACCATTGATGTCTTCTCCCAGCAGAAGGACTTTGAGGGTTATCGCGTTTATTTTGCCGAAGGCGACCGGTTAATTGACTATATTCAGATGACTTCGTATGACGTTGAGGATTACAAAGTCTACGTATTCAACGACATCCTCCTCTCCTGGGATCAAGAAATTATCCCGTTGACGATCGACACGCTGCGCCTATTATTTGGCCCCGATTTCGATCCAACAGCATACAGCAGCGAGTTTCGAGATTTCACCAATCCCAAAAACGGTGACCGGATGTATTTCGTTCGCCAGGACTGGAACGAATCAGAGTTGACCAACCCCAGTCTGATTCACAAAGTTTACCCGGAAGCCTCGCGCTATGATTCCTCGGACACCACCGACGATGGCTGGATGAGATACTATGAGTATGAATACACAATTAATAATCTGCAGCCATCCAAACCCTACAATTTCTCGGTGACGGCTTTCGACTACGGTTCGCTGAAAGTTGATCTGGGAGCGTTGGAATCTTCGCCTCTGACCAATGCCGTCAAGGAATATCCGCTGCCTTCGGCCGAAAAAGTGGAGGAGGAAGGTCTCAAAGTAATTGTCTTCCCCAATCCGTATCGTATTGACGGCGGCTATGCCGAAGCCGGTTATGAAAACCGCGAACGGAGATATTCGGCGGAGCGCTCACGCGAAATTCATTTTGCGAACCTACCGAAGGTCTGCAAGATTCGAATTTATTCCATCAATGGCGATCTGATCCGCGAAATCGACCATTATCGACCCGAGGGCGGCCCGGAATCTCAGCACGAGGTATGGGACGTTATCAGTCGTAATACTCAAGCGGTCGTCACCGGTATCTATCTCTGGCATGTCGAGTCGGAAATGGGCGAACAGTTGGGCAAGCTGGTAATTATGAAATAAACTGGCATTTCGACCTGCAGTAATTTGAAAAGGCGGTCCATTCAATGGCCGCCTTTTTTTGTTGTATCCATATATAATTTAACATAATGCCTGGCAAGGTCGTCATAGGTCTAATAGTCATGAATAATGGCGAATTGCCGGCATGGGGTGAATACTTTTCATCTTGCAATTTTTTCGGTTTTCACTTAGATTCGCTTTTTAATTGGCCGGAGGCAGCGGCCAACATGCAAAATGGCAAAATCAGGTTTTTGGCTGATTTCAACGAGGAATTACATAATGCGTATAACTCGTCTGTTTTTTACTGCTTTGATGATCTTGGGATTTAGTTTGTGCTTCCTTTCGGACACTGGGGCGAGATCGCTCTACGATTCGGTAGATCCTGAAAAGGGCGGGCCGATGTTGAAACCAACATCCACTGCCATCGATAATCCCAATACTCAGTTCGACGTACATAACATCGGCAAAATTTCAATGATTATCAATAATTACGGAACTTTTGGTTTTGGCTATGTCACCAACAACGTAATTGATGGTGAAGTAGTATTGGGCTGCGAATATCCGGCCAACTCCAACCTTGAATATCTTTATGCCGGTGCTTTGTGGATTGGCGCCGTAGTCGGTCGCGATACGCTGGTTTCCGTCGGCGGCGACGGTTGGTATGGGACACAGGAGTTATTTCCCGACGCCGGTGATAACGGAGCCATTATCGCCCGCTCCAATCTCAAATCAAAAAGCTACTGGCACCCAGACGCAATCTCCGAGCAGGATTTTCTTTGTACTTTCACGGATACTTTTGTCAGCCCCGGTCTAACCGGTCAGGATCCGATTGAAAACCGTAATCATATTCCTTTAAACATTTCTGTTCAGCAGAACAGTTATGCCTGGAGTTATGATTATGCCGAGGATTTTGTTCTTTTGGATTACAAAATCACTAATATCGGGGCTTTCCCTATCAGGGACCTCTACATGGGCGTATATGTTGATGCCGACGTGTACCACACCTCCATAGAAAATACCGGATACCAGGATGATATCTGCGGTTTTCGGAGGACGGTGCCGATGCCCGAAGAGTTCTGCATGGAAGACGACACGGTTAATATCGCCTGGATTGCCGACAATGATGGCGACCCCAACAGTACCGGCGGTCCTCCGGGCTGGGCTTTTACTTCGCCTCGAGCCGTAACCGGCACGCGGGTAGTCCGTTCTCCCAACGATTCACTGGTCAGCAATTTCAACTGGTGGATTTCCCATCAAGATGCATCGCGTGATTTCGGCCCGCGAAAAGCCTCCACTCCGGAAGACCCTTTTTATGAATTCCCTCTTGGTCCTTTGGGTACGCCCACCGGCGATAAATCCAAATACTATGTGATGTCTCACCCGGAATTCGACTACGATCAGCTTTTCACCGCCGTTCCGCACACTGACGAAGGTTATTTGCCGCCTCCTTCGCAATCTCTGGCTCTAGATTTCGCCAACGGCTATGATACTCGTTATCTGTTGTCGTTCGGCCCGTTTGACGTTCAGCCGGGCGATACTCTGCCGATCACCCTGGCTTATATGGCTGGTGACGATTTTCATATCGGACCATCTGATTTTGAAGATAACGAGGATTACATTTCTACAGAACCGAACATTTACTACGATCTCCTGAATTTCGATGATTTCGGATTGAATGCCCGTTGGGCGAGCTGGATTTTTGACAATCCCGGAGTGGACACCGATAACGACGGCGACTCCGGTCGTTTTAACTGGAGTTGTCAGGTAGGATCGGACGTACTCTGCTTTCCGGAATGCGAGACACCGGATGACAGCATCTTGCAGTATTGTGAGAAGATTTATTATCGCGGTGACTACTCGACCAGCGACTGCTATCAGGGGACCGGAGAAGGCGCTCCTGACTTTGTCGGCGCATCACCACCACCACCGCCAGATTTGACCGTAATCCCCGGTTATGGAGAGGTAACCATCCGCTGGAACGGCCAGCGTTCGGAAAATGCTTATGACGTATTTTCCCGCCAAAAGGATTTTGAGGGATATCGAGTGTATTATGCTGAAGGTGATCGTTTATCCGATTATGTGGCCTTGACTTCGTACGATGTCAATGACTACAAAGTTTTACAGTTCAACGACATCCTGTTGTTCTGGGAACAAACCAGCGTACCGCTGACACTGGACAGCCTTCATTCCCTTTATGGACCGGATTTCGATCCCGAAGCCTATGACAGCGAATTCGGCGCCTTCACCGATCCGTTGACCGGCAGGCGCATCTATTTCTTACCTCAGGACTGGAACGAATCCGACCTGAGCAATCCCAATCTGATTCACCGCGTCTATCCCGAGGCCTCACGCGACGACTCCTCCGATACCACCGACGAAGGCCTGATGCGTTACTACGAGTATGAATACGTTATCGAGAATCTTCAACCTTCCAAACCTTATAACTTCTCGGTAACGGCCTTTGACTACGGTTCACTGAAAGTTGATCTGGGCGCATTGGAATCTTCGCCGCTGGTCAACGCCGTCAAGGAATATCCTCTGCCCTCGGCCGATAAAGTAGAAGAAGAAGGTCTGGGCGTCATCGTTTTTCCTAATCCTTATCGAATCGATGGCGGCTATGCCGAAGCCGGTTATGAAAACCGTGAACGCAAATATTCGGCCGAGCGATCACGCGAAATCCATTTCGCCAATCTGCCCAGGATTTGCAGGATTCGCATTTATTCGATCAACGGTGACCTGATCCGCGAAATCGACCATTATCGCCCCGAGGGCGGCCCGGAATCTCAGCATGAGGTCTGGGACGTTATCAGTCGTAACACACAGGCAGTAGTCACGGGTATTTACATGTGGCATGTCGAATCGGAAATGGGCGAACAGTTGGGCAAACTGGTGATAATGAAATAAGCTCCAATCAGATAATAAGATAATAAGATATCTTTGGGAAGCCGGCTGATGGGTCGGCTCTTTTTATCAATTTTGAAAAAATAGACTGGACAAAGATCAATCGTCAGCGTCCAATTATAGAGTCTCCGCCTTATTCCGTCACCAATCCGGTTGGGTTTTGCCCGGGATTTGAGCTTGCCTTTTACCGTGTGATAGGTTAACTTATTGATTCGATTCCGAGTATGAGGATCGCGAGAGTGGAAATATCTACATTATGAGTTTATACAAGTAGGGAGTGATATGCGCCAGAGGTTAGGAAAACTCGTGTGGTTCATGATGGCACTACTGGTAACCTGTTTTGGTATTAAAGTGGATGCCCGGGCATTGCTTGAAAAGTCGAGTAGTTGGGGTGACGGTTCAGCTTTGTTAAAAGCTACTTATGAGACGCCCAACGTGAGTTTTGAGGTTCATAATATCGGTAAAATTGCCATTGCGGTCACCAATTCAGGGACTTTCGGCACTGGATTCATTTCCAATGCCATCTGCGACGGCGAAATTTGCCCATCGGGCGAATATCCAATCAATTCCGATATCGAATATCTTTTCTCCGGCGCCTTATGGATCGGAGCCGTAGTCGGCCGCGACACCCTGGTTTCGATTGGCGCCGATGGATGGTTTCCCGGCATTAACGAGCTTCTGCCGGATGCCGGCGAAGATGGAGCAATGATTGTCCGCTCCAATCTGAAGTCGAAAAGTTATTACGATCCGCAGGCCATTTCCGAACAGGATTTTCTCTGTACATTCACCGACACATTTGCCGATCCCGGATTGACCGGACAGGACGGTTTCGACAATCGTGGTCATATGCCATTGAACATTTCGGTTCAACAGAACAGCTATGCCTGGAGTTATGATTACGCCGAAGATTTCGTCCTTTTTGATTACAAAATCACCAATATCGGCGGCTTCCCGATCAAAGACCTGTATATGGCTCTTTATGTTGACGGTGATGCATATCATACTTCCAAAGACGCCGATGGCTTTCAGGACGACATTTGCGGTTTCCGTCGGACGGTTTCAATGCCGGGCGAATTCTGTATGGAGTTTGATACGGTCAATATTGCCTGGATTGGCGATAACGATGGCGATCCGACTACCGAAGGCGGTCCGCCGGCCTGGGCCTTTACTTCCGCCCGCGCCGTTTCAGGCACCCGTGTAGTTCGTTCGCCCAGCGATTCGCTGATCAGTAATTTCAACTGGTGGATTTCCCACGGCGATCCGTCGCGTGATTTCGGACCACGCAAGGCCGCCACCCCGGAAGATCCGTTCTATGAGTTTCCTCTGGGCCAGTTTGGCACGCCGACAGGTGACAAGACCAAGTATTATATAATGTCTCATCCGGAATTCGATTACGATCAACTTTTCACGGCGGTCAATCATTCGGATGAAGGTTATATGCCTCCGCCGTCGCAATCTCTGGCCATCGATTTTGCCAATGGGTATGATACCCGGTATCTGCTTTCTTTCGGCCCATTCGATGTTCAACCGGGCGACACTTTGCCCATCACCTTGGCCTATCTGGCCGGTGACAATTTCCATGTCAATCCGACTGATTTCGAAGATTATTTCACTGAAACCGAACCGAGCAAGTTTTACGACGAGTTGAACTTCGATGATTTCGGTCTGAACGCCCGCTGGGCCAGCTGGATTTTTGATAACCCGGGTGTTGATACCGATAACGATGGCGACTCCGGCCGTTTTAATTGGAGTTGTCAGGTTGGACCGGACGTGCTCTGTTTCCCGGAATGTGAAGTTCCGAACGACAGTATAATCGAATTCTGTGAAAAGATTTTTTATCGCGGCGACTACTCAACCAGTGACTGCTATCAGGGCACTGGAGAAGGCGCTCCTGACTTTGTCGGCGCTTCACCGCCACCACCGCCCGACCTGACTGTAATTCCCGGTTACGGCGAGGTAACTATCCGCTGGAATGGCCAGGAATCGGAAAACGCATACGATGTTTTTTCGCGGCAAAAGGATTTTGAAGGGTATCGCGTTTACTATGCTGAAGGTGACCGCTTAACGGATTATATTCTCCTGACCTCATATGATGTCCACGACTACAAAGTCTTTCAATTTGACGACATCCTTCTGACCTGGGAACAAACCAGTGTACCGTTGACCCTGGACAGCCTTCGTTCCCTCTACGGCCCGGATTTCGATCCAGATGTCCACGACAATGAATTCCGTGATTTCACCGATCCGCATACGAATGACCGTCTCTATTTTGTCGGACAGGATTGGAACGAATCGGACCTGAGCAACCCCAGCTTAATCCACCGTGTCTATCCCGAGGCCTCACGCCTCGATTCCTCAGACACCACCGATGAAGGCTGGATGAGATACTACGAATACGAATATGTGATCGATAATTTACAGCCGTCCAAGCCTTATAACTTCTCGGTAACGGCCTTTGATTATGGTTCGCTGAAAGTTGATCTGGGCGCATTGGAATCCTCGCCCCTGGTCAACGCCGTCAAGGAATATCCTCTGCCTTCGGCCGAGATCGTTGAAGAAGAGGGCCTGGGCGTCATCGTCTTCCCTAATCCTTATCGTATCGACGGTGGCTATGCCGAGGCCGGTTATGAAAACCGCGAACGCAAATATTCGGCCGAACGATCACGCGAAATCCATTTCGCCAATCTGCCCAGGGTATGCAAGATTCGCATTTATTCGATCAACGGCGACCTGATCCGCGAAATCGACCATTATCGCCCCGAAGGCGGCCCGGAATCTCAGCACGAGGTCTGGGACGTTATCAGCCGTAACACGCAGGCGGTAGTCACGGGTATATATATGTGGCATGTCGAATCGGAAATGGGCGAACAGTTAGGCAAGCTGGTGATCATGAAATAGGCTTGCGGTTGAAATCCTGAATACTACCAAGAACCGGCCCTGCGGCCGGTTCTTTTTTTTTATTATGAATTGTTGATGCCGGGGAGCTACTCTTGTGCCGTAAAAAGTCCTATGGTGTTACCGTCGAGATCGGCAAAATGACCAAACCAGCCAACATTGGGGATTTCGGTTTTGGACACCACGGGTTTTCCGCCCAGATCGACCGCTTTGATCAGGTAGGCGTCGATATTATCGACTTCAACATAGATAACCAGACCTCCGCTACCGGTTTTTTCCGACTTTGTAAATCCGCCTCCGAGACCGACTTCGGTCTGGAACAGGATATATTCATCGCCCATGTCGAAATTAAGTTTCCACCCGAACAGCTTATTATAAAAATCGGCGCCTTTATGGACATTGGCTGTACTGATTTCGATATGACAGATACCGTTTGAAGCCATTTTAACCTCCTTTGAATTTCAGATCAGGCTTTATCTTTAAAAAAAGACCTAAATTGCCGGTTATTCAAAAAAAGAAGCAACCCTCGGACAGTTCTTCTCGTCTATATAATTGAGAAGGGTTTGACAGAAGGCCGCAATCCACTTTCAACTGCACAGGCGAAACGGATTGTGGCCATTTTTTATGGCCGACTCCTTTCATGGCAGTTTAATTTATCAAAAGTATCTCTTAATTTCTACATCAATTCTGTCCAAGAGGTTTTGACGGGACACATGCGCAAGCACTGGCTGATTCTTGGCCAGAGAAGGCGGTTTTTGATAAAGCGGTTGCCTTGACCGAAGCAATATACTATTATAGCCCTCAAACAGACGCAAAGCGAGGTAATGATGAAAGATAAACGCAACGAAATTCTGGCCAAAAGTTTGATCAATTATTCCGTCGAGTTGAAAAAGGGCGAGACAATTATGATCGAGATCAAAGGCAAAGACACTCTGGAACTGGCCAAGGAACTTATCAAGGAAACCACGAGGATCGGAGCGGTTCCCTTCTGGTATTACAGCGATGAATCACTTCAGCGTCATTGGATCGGCGGAGCATCCGACGATCAATTCAAGGCTTTCGGCAAATTGCATCTCAAATTGATGAAAGAGTGCGACGCCTATCTTGGTCTGCGCGGTTCGGATAATCCGTTCGATTTATCCGATATCGATCCAAAACAGATGCGGAAAAATCAGATACTTTATTACAAGCCGGTTCATCTCGAACAGCGAGTAAAAAGAACTCGATGGTGCGTCCTTCGTTTCCCCAACAATGCCATGGCCCAGTTAGCCGAAACCAGCCAGGAGAAATTTGAAAGTTTTTATTACGATGTTTGCTGTTTGAACTATGCCAAAATGTCGAAGGCGATGACACCGCTGGTCAGACTTCTCAAGAAAACCAATATGGTCCGCATCGTTGCTCCCGGCACCGACCTGTCCTTTTCCATCAAAGGTGTCGGCGTGATCAAATGCGACGGCCAGCGGAATATTCCTGACGGTGAAGTCTATACCGCACCCGTTCGCGATTCAGTGAATGGATTTATCACCTACAACACGCCATCGCTTTACGAGGGATTTACGTTTGAAAATATCCGTTTCGAATTCCGTAATGGCAAAATTGTCGATGCCACCTGCAGCGGCCTGAATAAAAAGCTGAACGAAATCCTCGATTCCGATAAGGGCGCCCGGTATATCGGCGAGTTCGCCATCGGGGTCAATCCCTTTATTCTGCATCCGATGAAAGACACTCTGTTTGACGAAAAAATAGCCGGATCGTTCCATTTTACTCCCGGCCAATGCTACGATGAAGCCCCCAACGGCAACCAATCGACCATTCACTGGGATCTGGTTCAGATTCAGCGCAAGGATTATGGCGGCGGCGAAATTTATTTCGATGACAAACTAATTCGCAAAAACGGCTTATTCGTCGATAAAAAGATGGAAAAATCGTTCTCGGCTTCAGCTTTGCGCGGCAAATAGTCTAAAGCTTTTATGCTTAAGAGTGAAAGGCCCCGTCATCGGCGGGGCCTTTTCTTTTTATTGTTTATTCTGAAGCGAACTCAGTGTTTTTGAATCAGCAAAGTACCGGAAAGAGAGTTCACTTTAATTGAATCTCTCCCCCAATATGAACCGGAGATATCATTGAATATCACCAAAGCATTGAAATTATCGCCCGGCATGATGAATGTCATTTTTCCAGGTGGCAAGGCATCTTTGTCGGCCGCTATCATGAGTTCCAAAACTGGTTTGGTCAGGGGAAGTTTCAATATGTTGCTATCGCCACTTAAAGATACTTCGAACTGCACTTGAATCGTGTCAAGCCTTATAGAACAGGTCTCCTCGCCGATTTCAACGGCCAGAACGCTGTCAAGAATGGCCGGCGTTTTGAAATCAATCAGGAAATCATAATCTTCAAGGGCAAAAGAACTGCCGATTTCCTTGCTCAGGGAAATATAAGAACTCTCCCCTTCCTTTTGCCAGCGTGTAACATATTCGAAACCAATAAAATCGGTAACTTCCATCGGCTTTTTGTAACCGGGTATCGAATCCAGCGCAACCAGAGCGCTGTCGGTAAACCACGGTGATATTGATTCAGGGCCATGCACGGTCATTAAATAATTCAGGATACTGCTGATATCTTGTCTGTCCTCGAACGGAAGTTCCTCGGATGACTTTTGAACCCGACCGTCGATCAACAGATTGTTTTGAGTGAACAGGTTTCCAAGTCGCGACAACTGGCTGGATTTCGATACGGAAAAAGCACTCCACGGTCCAAAGGCTGATAAAAAGACCAGACAACACAGGACAATGGGTATAATCCTTATGTCTCTCTTCCGGCTGAAAATGAAATAAACGACTACTATGATGAGACCTGCCGCCAGACCCAGCACGAAATATCGGTTTTCGGTGATGCCATAATCGGAAATTCTTCTCAAGATGGCTAAAACCAGCATGACCACCAACGGAATCAGGGTTCTGAAAAACCACTTATAAAATCCCTGTATCCACAAATTGCCCTTTTGTTGTCTCATAGGATGCAGCATCAGCATCGAAAATATACCGACCACCGAATACCAGAGTACGAGATGTGAAACCCAGCCTATGGGCCAGTTCCAGGTGGCAATAATTTTCCCCTCATAGGCTATCAGAATTACAAAATATAGTGTCACCAGCGGCAGTAGAATATACTGAGTGAAAATTTTGAGACCTTTTGGATATTCGATTGAGCCATTCAGATCATTAAGTTTTTTTGGAATACCGGCGAGGAAAATACCCGTTGTGAATATTCCGACAATCAATATCCAAAGCTGAAAATAGCGCTCTTCTTTTACGTCCATTCCGAACAGATTATCCGCCGCCGCCAGAGCTATCAGCAAGCCTACATACAGTACGCCGGTAAAAAGTGCCGCCAGCAGGGCGCGCATAAACAGTGTCTTGTTAAACTGCCAGAAACCGCCTGTCTCCTTCCCCCGGAGAAATGGTAAAAAGGCTACGAGTAAATGAAGTCCCAGAAGAAAAAGCCAATAGCGGAGAAAATGGACACCGGTCTCAATCACTTGCTCCGGTAGAGAAAAATAGTAAATCACCATAACGATAACGGCCGCGAACTTGACTAATAATATTCTCTGGATATCCCAGTTTCTACTTTCGCCGAAAACGGTCAGAGCAATAAAGAGCGGCAATCCGAGTGCGGAGATCATTAGAAGCTTCTGCTTTATCATTTCGCCGGCAATATCTCCTGACTGGGTGAGATTTATGGCCATGGCGGTTCCGAACAGGGCGCACAAAGAGGCAAATGGAAATCTTTTAAAGATTGATATTACGCTATTATACAGATATTCGGACGAGGGTAATCTGGTCAAGATACTCATGATCGGCAACCTCCCATATTGACGCTGACTTGCGTCGGCTGAACAACAACGGAGTTATATTATTGCCGGATCAGCAAACTGGCAACAAAAAGACTCAAAAGCTGAGACGGAGAAAATATAAAAATGGAAGTTCAGGCTCTTTGAGTAATGACCACACCTGTGAGAATAATCAATCCGGCGACGACAAATGGCCAGGTGATCGCCTCACCCAACAGGTAGTATCCCAGAAATCCGGCAACCAGCGGCTGGATATTGGTCAATACGGCCACGCGGCTGGCCTCCATCTGTTTGATCAGCCAATACCAAAGCGAGTAGCCAATAACTGAGGTGATCAGGGCGATATATAGAATAGCCAGCCAGCCATAGCTGTCCATTCTTGACAGATCGGCGATAATCAAGCGATAAAGACCAAAGGGGAAATAAACCAGCGTACCGAAACCAAGCGACCAGGCGGTAACCCGTAACGCACCGTATTTCATCACCAGCGGTTTGCCATAGACGGTATAATAGGCCCAGGCAATAACCGCCAGAAGAATAATTATATCACCCAGCAGGATATCGTAATTGAATTTCAGTCCCTGTTCGAAAAAGATAATGACGGTTCCGGCAACCGCCATCAAAATACCGATACCCTTGCGGATCGACCATTTTTCGCCAAGGTGTTTCATGGCCAGCAGATAGACAAATACTGGCGTGGCCGCAAACAGGAGACCACCATGTGCAGCGGTTGTAAATTTCTGACCGTACAGATACAAGGTTTGATTGAGGACAACGATGGTCAGGCCGAGAATTGCTATTATCTTTTTATCCCGGCCGGTTATTGATGGAGAATCTTGCTTTTTTCCCATTCGCCAGGCTATCGCCACTAGTACGACCGAGGATAGAACATATCTGATAAATGCGACCGCGAAGGGGTCCATCAATTGCAGGACATAGCGGGCGAAAGGAAATGTCCCGCCCATAATCACCTGATGAACGCCGGCGACGATAAAAATCAACCAGAGCGGTATCGATCGAATGGCGTTCAATGCCGGTCTTCGCCCTAAAGCAATCCGGCCGTGCGGCCGCCGTCCACGGCAGTGGACGTACCGGTGATATAAGCCGCCTGATCCGAGGCCAAAAAGGCAATCAACGCTCCCAATTCTTCAGGTTTTCCCAGTCGACCAACCGGGATTGTAGCCACCCAGTCGGCGAATATATCATCGCGAGAGCGGCCGGTACTTGAAGAGATTTCATCAGCGAAGTAGTCGAGCCTTTCGGTGCGAGTATATCCCGGTAAAACCGTGTTGACAGTTATACCTAAAGGCGCCAGTTCGCGCGAAATAGTCTTGGCATATCCCAATAGCCCGGCCCGGTAACTGTTGGACAAAAGCAGATTATCCAGAGGTTGTTTGGCCGAGACCGAAGTACTGAGAATGATCCGCCCGAACTTGCGTTCTTTCATGCCCGGTAAGACGCCGTCAATGAGCCTGATGGCCGACATAAACGTCTTGTTATACCCCAGAAGCCACTCTTCCTCGCCAATAGTATCGTGCTGCCCCAGAGGCGGGCCGCCGCAATTGGTCACGACGATATCGACACTTCCAAAAGCCTTGTTAACCATGCCAATCAGCCGGTCAATCTGATCGGCTTCGGTCAGATCGCAGGTTACCGGCAGAACGCGATTCTTATCGGTCGAAAGGGCCGCTGCCGCCTGTTCGATCTTTTCGGGATTGCTGGAACAGATAGCAACGCGAGCGCCTTCTTCAAACAGAACTTTGGCCGCGGCCAGGCCGAGGCCGGCAGAAGCTCCGGCAATTAAAGCCGTTTTATCTTTGAGTCCCAAATCCATCTGATTATACCTTCACTTTTGAAAGTTCATCGAAAAGCGCGGCTGAGGTCTGGCAGGCGCGATGAAAATCCTTGATCAGAAATCTCTCATTGGGGGAATGAGCATTGTCATCATGCTGGCCAAAGCCGATCAAGAGTGTATCAAGACCCAAAACGGCGCTGAATGTCTCCACGACCGGGATCGATCCGCCTTCCTTGGTAAAAAACGGGTCTTTGCCAAAAGCGGTTTTGACCGCTTTGGCCGCCGCTTTCAGCCACGGACCGTCAGTAGGAACCTGCACCGGATTGCCGCCGCCATGCTTGATGACTTTCAGAGTGACATAGTCGGGACAGATTTTTTTGAGATAGGCTTCGATCTTATCGCAAATTTCATCCGGTCTCATATCCGGCACCAGCCGCATAGTGATTTTAGTGCTGGCCCAGGAGGGTATAATCGTCTTGGCGCCCTCGCCCTGATAACCGCCGGTAATACCGTTGCAATCAAGCGTAGGACGAATCCAGGTGTGTTCCAGCGGCGTAAAACCCTTCTCGCCCCGATATTTGGGCGATCCGGTCGTAGCCAGATATTCATCGGCGTCAAACGGAAGATTGGCGAGCTGGTTCTGTTCCCAATCGGATGAAGTATAGACATTGTCATAGAAACCATCGATGGCGATTCGGCCTTCGTCGTCATGCAGTTGGCCAATTAGTTTGGCCAGGACATTGACCGGGTTGGCAATAACCCCGCCATATGAGCCAGAATGCAGGTCGCGGTCGGGACCGGTGACTTTGACTTCGACAAAGGCAATTCCGCGCAAGCCATAATTGATGGCCGGTAGATCAATACCGAATTGGGAGCCATCGGACACTAACACGACATCGGCGGCCAGCTTGTCCTTGTTCTTTTCGATAAACAAGGGAAGATTTTCCGACTGCACTTCCTCTTCCCCCTCGATCATAAATTTAATATTGAGCGGTAAAGATCCGGCCGTTTTGAGATATGATTCGGCGCCTTTTAGATGGGCAAAAAACTGGCCCTTATCATCCGTCGCACCGCGGGCGATCAGATATCCATTTTCTTCGATCGGGTCGAACGGAGCTGTTTTCCACAATTCCAACGGGTCGGCCGGCTGGACATCATAGTGACCGTATATCAGGATTGTCGGCAGATCGTCAGACTTATGATATTCGCCGAAAACAACCGGGTGTCCGCCGGTATCGAGGATTTCCGCCTTGAAATCGAGTTTTTTCAAATAATCGGCTACCCATTGGGCGCAGGATTCCATGTCTTTTTTGTGGGCAGTTTGGGCGCTGACACTGGGGATGCGAAGCAGGTCCTTAAGCTGTTCCAGCGATTTCGCTTCGTTTTCCTTAAGATAGTCCAACGGATTCATGTTTTTATCTCCCTGAAGATTTTTCATATTTTTATGAATATACGCAGGGATTGAGGATAATTCAAGTTGTATGATTGTTCAATGGTCGCGTTGTTGAAAACAGCCGCCTAATAAAATTCAATCGCAATTCCGGTATAGAACGTCTCATAGACCGGAAACCACCCGCCGGCGACACCGGGGACATCTCTGGTCTTTACTTTTTCCTTATATAATATAAGGGCCTCTGCTCCTTGGGAAACTGCCCATTGTTTCAGGCGGCTTATAGTTTCAGTCTCGCTTTCTTGGCCCGATTCCGGCTTTATTGTAATTTCATCGATTTCGCTATACCGCCGATCTATTAACTCCGGATTGTAAATCACCTCGCAACCTTCCACGGCCTCCGGAGTTATCTCGGATTGTTCCTCATTCGTGTAATAAACTCCCGCACATCCGCTGATTGAATGATAAATGAGCACAGGTATAAAAATATTCTCATCGTCCCTCCCACAAGACGAACTGGTTTTTATGACGGTCAATATCTTATACAAAAAACTTCAGGAGAATATCCCGGCAAAAATCCGCCAGATGGAAATCGACGGATTAATAATCTTTGCGGTTGAAATAGAGCAGAGTCAGCAGATAAAGAACGGCGGCAAATAGAAGCGATGACCAGACCGGATAGAAATCGCCAAATCCCCGACCGCTTAATATTGATATATAATTGCCTGACATTTCGCCAATTTTCGGGAAAATATGATAGACCGCGTCGAGTACAGTTTTCCAGATCGAATCGCCCAGAAAGGCGTAAACAACCTCGCGACCGGCCAAAAGGCCGGCACCGATACGGATTATGAAATAACCCATTATCGCCGCCGCACCGGAGTTGGAAATTACGCCAATAAAAAAGACTATGGCATAAACAATCAGAAACTGCAGAGAGGCAAACAACAAACCAAAGAAAAAATCTCCGGACAATCCGCCTAGACGAAGCGACATAGTCAGGAAAATAATGGTACTCACCGCCGCCAGAATGGCAATCATTACCAGATAGACGGCAATAAATTTCATGGATAACAATTTAAAACGGCCGATGGGGCGAGACAAAACGAGTTCAACCCTCCCCTTGCCCAAATATGAGGGTAAAAGTCCAGCCGATCCAAAAACCATCAGAAACATCATAAAGCCGAAAAAACCGTCAAAAAAGCGAGCGACGACCTCGGTTATCATTGAGTCATCGATTATGCCGCTTTCCATCAAATCCTGACCGTTTACTTTCAACGAATCCGGAATAAGGGCGAAAACCAGCACCATGACGACGGTCACGGCCAGATACAGGTATATTATTTTGCGGTCGCGAATTTCGAGAACTGAATCATTTAGGATGGCGATAAACTTATTCATTGTCTGTGCCTTCCTTAAGAAGAGTCAGGAAACTCTCCTCCAGACTGACCTTGACCGGCGATACGGCCAGCAGGTCAACGCGGTCGGCACGCATGTAGTCTATTAAATCATTTATCCGGCGCGGTTCATCGAAAGTGATTGTAATGATCTTTCCGTCGATTTTGGCCTGCGGGAACTTATTCAAAATTCGCTCCGGCATTTCGGGACGCATATCGGCAGTTTCGATCCGATAGGCCGGTTTGGTTTCTATCAGGCCGGACACCGGGCCGGTCTTTATCAATTTACCCTTGTCCAAAACAGCCACTCGGTCACAGACAGCTTCCACTTCGGCCAGAAGATGCGAGTTAAGGAAAATCGTTTTCCCCCGCTTTTTGAGATCAAGCAGGACAGTCCGAATCTCATGCCTGCCGATCGGATCGACGCCATCGGTCGGTTCGTCGAGAAAGATCAAGTCAGGATCGCCCAGAATGGCCTGAGCCAAACCCAGCCTTTGCATCATCCCTTTGGAGTATTTCTTGATTTTTGTATTTCGCCAGCGTTCCATGTTGACTAGTTTCAGCAGTTCATCGGCTTGAGTCCTTATGGCCGAACGAGACATGCCGCGCATGCCGCCAAAAATCATGAGCATTTGCATCCCGGTCAAGTAAGGCGGAAAACGGTGGTTTTCTGGCAGGAATCCGGATTTTTCGCGGGCCCGATAACTTTTTATATCATGGCCGTTGATCGAGGCGGAACCGGAAGTGGGCCGAAGCGCACCCAAAAGGATTTTAATCAGAGTAGTCTTACCGGCGCCGTTGGGGCCCAAAAGACCGAAGATTTCGCCCGGTTTGATTTCGAGGCTGAGATCGGAAACGGCCAGTACGGGATTGCCGCGCAGACCTCCGGGATATTGCTTGGAGAGATGGTTAACGTTGATGGCAGTGGCGGAATCGGTCATGGCTATTAAACGAGCCCCGGACAAAAAGGTTGCATTGCACTATTATGAACGATAATACGAATAAACTGCATCAAGCGAACTTGCCGGATTTGTAATCCAAAAACAGCTTGCCCCATTTGGTCTTGTTGAATTTGCGAATAATCGATTTGCCTACCGTCGGATACCAGATGTAGTCATGATAGACGTTGGATGCA
>JAAEQF010000314.1 GCA_024231695.1 FCB group bacterium | reverse complement strand
GCTCCAAAGAAGGCAACGAAACGGTAGCCCAGGTAGTTGTTCGCGAAGTTGCCGAGGAGACCGGCCTGACCCCTCTCAAGATTTGGGCGACGGAATATCTTATCCAGTTTTACGAGCCGGAGTACGACAAGATCTGGATTCTTCCACAGATAGTGGCGGTAGTGTCTTCAGAAAGCCAGGTCCGTCTTTCGGAGGAAAACAGCGACTTTCAATGGCTCCAGGCCACCCGCGCCAAGCGCCGCGTCAACTGGAAGAATCTGGAGCAGGCGATAGACGATATCACCGATGAACTAGAGGTGTATCCGGCGCACAATTGGGTGGAAATCAAGCCCTGACAACTACTTAGAGGCCTCAAACCCCAAACCCCTTGCGAAAAAAAAGGAATTTGCTATATTCAAGCCTCGTAAGAGCGGACGTTGGAAAGACCGAATGCAATGACCATTACAGTTTGTAAATCCAAGATTCATCGGGCCACAATCACCGATCGCAGTATCGATTATGTCGGTTCGCTGACGATTGACGAGGACCTGATGAAACTGGCGGATCTTGTCGAATACGAGAAGATCCAGGTGGCCAATATCTCCAACGGTAACCGCTTTGAGACGTACGTGATCAAGGGAGAGGCCGGCAGCGGCACGATTGCGCTCAACGGCGCCGCCGCCCGACTGGGTGAAAAAGGGGACCTGGTCATC
>JAAEQF010000313.1 GCA_024231695.1 FCB group bacterium | reverse complement strand
GCGATCCTGTCCGATGCTACCGAACGGGCTTTTCTGGAAAATCTTGAGGTCGATAAATTCGACTGCTTTATTATATCGACCGGCGTCGATTCGCACGCGGCCATACTCATTACTTTGTATCTCAGCGAACTGGGGGCCAAGCGGATTATCGTCAAAGCCAACTCTTCCGACCACGCCAAGATACTAAGAAAGGTCGGAGCATCGGAAACGATTATTCCCGAGGAACAGATGGCTGTCCGGCTGGCTCATTCGATCGCCCAGTCCAATCTGCTCGATTATTTGCCCCTGACCGGTGATTATATCGTCGCCGAACTGTCTCCGCCGGAAAAATTCGTCGGTAAATCATTGATGGATCTTCAGCTGAGAGTCAATTACAACCTGTCGGTGATTGCCGTTAAGGATGTAGAGAGTGGCAATTTTGATTTTGCTCCCGGAGGCGATTATATCGTCCGGGCCGGCGATATTCTGGTTACTTTGGGCAAACATGAGGATATCGACAAGATCAAACTGTGAAATATACACAGACTGAAACATTTTCATC
>JAAEQF010000312.1 GCA_024231695.1 FCB group bacterium | reverse complement strand
CTATCACCTTTGATTTTTACCTGACGCTAATCCATCCGCGCGGAGAGAAGGGCCGCGGCGGACTCTATGTTGATTTCCTGGCTCAACACGGACTTCAGGCCGCGCCGTGGGAGCATAGCGTGCTCTACGATGTATTTAAATACTACGAGGAGGAATACGACCCGGGTAGCGCCCCCAGCGCAAAATTGCAGTTCTGGAACCGGTTCACGCTTCGGCTGTTTGATCGGACCGAGCTGCTTGGTGACCACGCAGCCTTGGCGCGGACCCATGCGGCAACAATCCGTGACATCTTTGGCCCAAACCAATTTGGCGTCTATCCGGAAGTTATCGACGTCTTGCGTGACCTGAACGATAGGGATATTCCACTTGCGGTCGTATCGAATTGGCAGGCAGGCCTGGCGAAGTTCTGTCAGGAACTCGGCATCCGCGATCACTTTGCCTGCATCATAGCCTCCGCGGAAGTCGGCCACGAGAAACCGGATGCCGCGATCTTCGCGGAAGCCGGCCGGAGGCTGGCCGTCCCGGCCTCCGACATTCTGCATGTTGGTGATTCTCCCGACGACGATTTGGAAGGAGCCGCGGCCGCCGGCCTGACCTCCGTCCTGATCGATCGAGATTGTCGATCCGAAGCAGTGAACGGACAAGTGATTCACGATCTTCGTCAGATCATCAATTTGATTGAGTGACAATTATCCTCGATTTATTTTTTACAGCCTCTTAGCCTGACGGCTATGCCCCGGAAGGCCCCGATCACCATTGTTCCAAGGGGCAACAATCACAAACCGGCTTTTTTTTGCAGTAAACCTTGCCTGTTTGTACAATCAGTGCATGAAATTCGTTGAAAAGGGCCTTGTCTTCAGGGAGGTGGTCCATAAAGAAATCCTGAATATCATGATATTCCGCCTGCTCCTCGGCCATATCATGGCGGCTCAGGATTCGGTGGGTGTAGGTATCCACCACAAACCTTGGGCGCCCGGCCGCGTAAAGAAGGATACTGTCCGCGGTTTCAGGCCCGATGCCTTTAACGGAAAGCAGGCCCGGCCTGAGGATTTCGGTTTTTTCCTTTAATAATATTGAAAGGTCCCCATCATAATGATCCATAATGAAATTAATTAAATTCCTTACCCTATTTGCCTTGATGTTGTAATAGCCGGCCGGCCTGATTGCTTGGGCCAGTTCGGTGACAGGTATTGAACAAAGGCTTTTCACGGAAAGGAGCCCCTGTTTTTTCAAATTCCTGATCGCCTTTTCCACATTCGTCCAATTTGTGTTTTGGGTAAGTATTGCGCCGACCATGACTTCTAATGCCGTCTCGGCCGGCCACCAGTT
>JAAEQF010000311.1 GCA_024231695.1 FCB group bacterium | reverse complement strand
TTAGTTTAACCTCTGTGGAAAGCTAAATCAATAAAAAGCCACGACTAAGCGATTCTACTTTTCTGGGATTCCTGTCCTATTTGGAACGAAGTATGAAAGCTTCAGAGACCAATTCAAATAAAGTCCTAGGAGCCTGTCCGAAAACATCATGATTACAATGCCGATTTCAATTTAATTAAAAGGTTATAGTCGAATTTCGGTTATATTTTGGGAATCGTCTCGATTAGTTTGCGGCAAATTGCCTTTTGGGGCTGAACAAGGCCTGGATCGGCCTTGTTAGGTTGTCGTTATCGCTAATTTGAGGTCGTTGAGACATACGTCTCCCCGTTGAACTGCAGTTACGATTTTCTTAAAGTTGTGAACCGCGCAAACCAGAGAAAACTCTCCGCTTGTTTTCTCGAATCCTCGTAAAGCGAACCTGCGAAAGCCGCGGTTTTTGATTTGGCCGAAAACCGGCTCGACAATAACCTTGCGCTTTTTGTAAACATCTTTTGAAGATTGCCGCTCCATCTTCTCGATCATTTCCTGACGTAGCGGCTCATATTTATCCGTAGTTATCGTGCGGGGTTCTCCCTTCTTCGACTTACAACACCTGTTCCGGTAACCGCAATCCGCGCAGGCTTCACGAGGAGCCCGGTAAACCTTCTTGCCGTCTTCGGATACGCTCTTGCATCTCAGGGTATGGCTGGCGGGACAAACAAAAATATCCTTGTCCGCATCATAAGTAAAATCGGGTTTCTTCAGCTTGCGGTCGCAATCTTCCAGAGGTCGTCGATCCTTTTTATCCTCCCTGCCAGTTGCTATGTATGCGTCAATCTCGGTTCCCGCCATCTCCGAAAGATTGGCGCCGGACATATAACCGTTGTCAAGGCTCATTCGGGAAGGCAGCTCCCCGATCGTCTCCCGAATCTCCTCCAGACCCGCCGAAACCTCCTGTTTATCGTTTGCATTCAGACTCAAGTGCTGCCCCACAATGATCTGGTTATCTTCATCAACGCTGATCTGACCATTATACGCATAGTGAAAATTATTGCTTCTACCCATGCCGCGGGCCTCCATGTCCGCAAAGCTAATCTGCTTCTTATCCTCAATCTTGCGGCTAGGGTGCAACTCACGCTCACGCTTCTCCAAAGCTTCTTTGGCCGCCTTGATCCTGGCCTGACGCTTCTCCTTGACCTTTAACTCCTCCGGGATTTCATAGCCCGTCTTGTCGTGATATTCCTCGTCTTCTTCCTCGTCACACTTTTGGGCCTTTGCCAAAAGCGACTCTATTTCTCCGGCCAACTCCTTCTCCACGGCCTTCAAGCGACCATAACTCATGGCCTTGTGCTTTGATGTGTCCGCGGCGAATTTGGCGCCGTCAAGGCTGACATGGCCCAACGACACCATGCCCGCCTCCTTCGCCAACATCACGGTCCGCATGAAACATTCCTTGAAAAACTCGTAGTGATCTTTCCGAAAATCCGAAAGCACGCGGAAATTCGGGCAGTGCAGACGAGCTATATACATAAATCCAAGGTCTTCTCCACACTTCTTCTCGATCTGACGGGAACTGAAAACTCCCTGGGTGTAAGCATAAATCAAAATCCCGACAACGAGCCGGGGATGATAGGCGTTTTGTCCCAAAACGCTGTAAGTTTCCTCAACCTTCGACGTATCAAGCAACTCAAAAAGGGAACCGTAAACAAAACACTCATGATCATTCGGCAACAAATCAAAAATATTGGGCGGAAACAACAATCCCTGCTCAAATTCGACCGGATCTTTCTTAAATGGAATCTCCATCAACCAACTCCTCTTAATCAATCATAAATTTCACAAACACCCTATCACAAAACCGCCCTATTGTCAATATATTATTATATTTATATTTCGATCATCATCTAATTATTTACTCTATCAACGGGACGTTCTCGGACAGGCTCCTAGCATGATCCGGCAAAGCATCTATTAAAGCCAGAAACTCATCATGTGAGATTAC
>JAAEQF010000310.1 GCA_024231695.1 FCB group bacterium | reverse complement strand
GCGCCGGAAATTATCGATAATTTCGTTTTACTTGAATCACCCTCCCGTAAACGGCGGTCGATATTTTCCACCATCACAATCGTTCCGTCAACCAGCATGCCGATGGCGATAGCCAGTCCCCCCAGCGACATCAGATTGGCTGAGATATCCAACCGGCGCATCCAGATGGCGGCGAACAAAATTGAGAATGGGATGGCGGCGGCAACGACCAGGCTGGGCCGAAACCCGCCCAGAAATAGAAGAAGAACGAGAACAACCAGAACAATCCCTTCCAGCAGGGCATTGCGTACGGTGGAGACGCAGGCCTCGACAAGTGTCTTTTGCTCGTAGTAGGGGACGATATGGACGCCTTCGGGAAGGATTTCGTTGATCTCCGTTATTTTCGTCTCCACCAGGCCAATTACCTCGGACGAATTGGCGCCGAACAATTTCACGATCATCCCGGCGACGACTTCCTTGATCCCGTTGCGGGTTTGGAGTCCCCGGCGCACCGCGCCGCCGACTTTTATTTCAGCCAATTGCGACAGATAGACCGGCGTGCTATGCTCGGTTTTGATAACGATGTTTTTCAGATCCTCGACACTGGAGGCCAGACCGACCGACCGGACGACGAATTCCTCGGAATTTTTCTCGATGAACTGGGCTCCGACATTGAGGTTGTTGGCATGAATCTTTTCGATCACCTCAGCCAGAGATACATCGTAGCGGAGCAGATTGTTGGGTTGAACGATGACATGATACTGTTTTTCGTAACCGCCGATACCCAGGACTTCCGTGACCCCCGGAACGGTTTGCAAATGAAACTTGACCAGCCAGTCCTGAATACTTCGAAGCTCTTGAAGCGATCGAGTTCCGGTCGTGTCATCGAGGTAGTAAAACATGATCAGGCCCATGCCGCTGGAAATCGGGCCTAATTGAGGTTCTCCGAAACCCTCAGGTATTTGTTCACGGGCTTCCTGCAGTCGTTCGTCCACCAGGCGCCGGACGAAATAAATATCCATGTCGTCTTCAAAATAGACGCTGACTACTGAAAGTCCGAAATTCGATACCGACCTGATTTTCTTGATTCCCGGAAGGCCGTTCATCGAAGCCTCAATCGGGTAGGTTATATACTTCTCTATTTCTTCCGGAGCCAGGCCCTCGGTAACGGTGAAAATGGAGACCAGGTTGGGGGAAACATCAGGAAAGGCTTCCACCGGGAGATTCCCAAAACCGATATAACCGCCGATACTGATGATGACGGCGAAAACGAGTACCAGAAACCGGTTGTTAATCGCGAATTGAATCAAACGTTCTATCATTTCGGTATCCTCGTTTAGTGGGCGTGGTCGTGTCCGAATTCACCTTTTTCCAGTTCCGCCTTTAACACGAAACCGCCGTCAGCCACATACGTTTCTCCTTCCGGCAGGCCGCCGGTTATCTCGATAAAGGCATGGTTGCTGCGACCGGTGGTGATGTGTCGAATTTCAAAGCCTTCATCTGTCTGGACGAAAATCACCGATTCATTTTCAAATGTTTGGACGGCTGCCAAAGGAACCAGCAGGGGAATATCTATTGCCGCGGATTTAATCCTGCCAACGACAAAAAGTCCAGGACGCAGAAGACCATCCTTATTGGGCAGAACCACCCGAGCCGTGGCCGTCCGAGTATGCTTGTCGATTATCGGAGATATGTACGAGATTGCCCCTTCGGCATGAGGAATCCCTTCTCCGAAGGACAAATCGGCATTCATTCCCACTTTCACACCGGCCAGGTTCAATTGATAAATACTGAGATTTACCCAGACTGTACCCAGGTCGGCGATAACGAAGGCCGGTTCGTCACCGGATTTTACCTCACCGATAGTGATATGCTTGTCGATCACGGTTCCATCCAGAAGGGATTTGATATGGTAAGGGGCCAGTCCCTCATTGCTTTCAACCACAGCCAGAATCTCACCCCGAGTCACCGGATCACCGATAGTTTTTCTGACTTCGGTTACAACTCCCGGGAAGCGCGGAGCGATATGGGCCAAACGATCATTGTTGGCTACAACCTCACCCGGAACCTCGATCTCGGTATATAAAACTCCGGGACCGGCGATGGCCAGCGTCAATCCGAACTCCTCGATCTCAGCCGGAGTCAGACTGACCACCGGCTCTTCATGACCTTCTTCTTCGCCATGATCGTCATCAATGTCCGCCTCGGCATACTCCGCGTGTTCCTCAGCGGTTTCATTTTCATGCGACTCACTTTGGTCCGCTTCAGCATGCTTTGCGTGTTCCTCGGCTGTTTCGTTTTCATGAGCATCCTGGGCCAGGCCGTTACCATAGAAAAGGATTAAGCTGATCGACAGCATAAATGCCATCATATATATAATTCCCGATTTTTTCGTATTCAACATCATGGCCTCACTTCCTCAGGATAGGGGTTGTCGAGTTTAATGCCCAGCGTTTTTTCAATCTCAATCATTTGGTATATGCATTCCAGCCGGGTCACAG
>JAAEQF010000309.1 GCA_024231695.1 FCB group bacterium | reverse complement strand
GGCGTCTATCTCATCACCGGGGGCCTGGCGGGCAACGGCTATGCGCTCGCCAGCTTCCTCGCGCGGAGCTTGAGCGCCCGGCTGGTGCTGGCGGAGGAGACCCCGTTGCCTGCCGCAGACAAGTGGCCGGAGCTCGAGGCGGCTGAGGCCGCCGACGCCGACCCCGACGGCGCGGTCCACAAGATCCGCCGAGTGCGGGCGCTTGAGGCCCTGGGAGCCGAAGTCCTGGTGCTCGACGCCGCGCTCACCGAGGAGACGCAGATGGGCCGTGCCCTGGAGGCGGCCGAGGAACGCTTCGGAGCACTTCACGGCGTCATCCACGCCGCCGGCATGGTCGGACAGAAGGCCGTGCGGGCAATCCGGGAAACCGGCTACGAGGAGGCCGCGTGGCACTTCGTCCCGAAGATCCACGCCCTCTTCGTCCTGGAAAGGGTGCTGGGGGGCCGCGAGCTCGACTTCTCGATCCTCATCTCCTCCTCGGCCTCCTTCCTCGGCGGGCTGGCCTACGGCGCCTACACCGCCGCCAATCTGGCGATGGACGCGTTCGCGCGCGACCCCGGCCGGCGCGCG
>JAAEQF010000308.1 GCA_024231695.1 FCB group bacterium | reverse complement strand
TGTCGGTTGCGCCGGCGGTGATGGTGTGCGCTCCCGGGGATAGCGTGGCGGGGGAGGCGATGGGGCCGTCCAGGCTCGACGTCCATTGAATATCCGCGGAGAGGTCGCCGTCCTCGGGATCCGAGGCGGCTGCCGTCAACGTAAACGGCGCGTCATCCTCCGATACGGAGGCGTTGTCCGCGGGCGTGGAGATGGCGACCTCGGGGGCGACGTTGACGTGTTCGATCACGGTCAGGGAGATGGCGGCGGCTCCGGCCAATCCCTCGCTGTCGGTTGCCGAAGCGGTGATCGTATGCGCTCCTGCCGATAAGGTCGCGGGGGAGGCGATGGGGCCGTCCAGGTTCGACGTCCATTGAATATCCTCGGAGAGGTCGCCGTCCTCGGGATCCGAGGCGGTTGCCGTCAACGTAAACGGCGCGTCGTCCTCCGATACGGAGGTGTTGTCCTCGGGCGCGGAGATGGCGACGGCGGGGGCGACGTTGACGTGTTCGGTCACGGTCAGGGAGATGGAGGCCGTTCCCTCCAGTCCATCGCTGTCGGTTGCACTGGCGGTGA
>JAAEQF010000307.1 GCA_024231695.1 FCB group bacterium | reverse complement strand
GAGAAGCTCTTGCCTTCTCCAAGGTCTACCGGTTCGGAGAAACGGACATGGATTTCACCGTCCTTCATGGCAATATACTGTAACCTGGGCGGGTCCTTGTCGTAAAGAATCTCATGGGGGCCGAAGGGGGCGTACCGGACCTTTTCGATGAGCCGGGCTTGACCGCCGGCTATGGCAATGACATTCCCGTTGGTGTCCTGCAGCGGAATATACGGTTCCAGCGTACCGTCGCCGTTTTGATCCGTCTCCATCGCCAATATCTCGTCGATACCGCTGCCGTACATATACCGCCAGGTTAACCGCTCCGGTTCCGCCTGCCCTTCATCATATTCATATTCCTCCAACACCTGGAACCCGGAGAACACGTAAAGGGTCACATGGGTATTCTCATCAGCACCGGTAACCCTCTTCTCAATGCGGCGGCCTAACGGATCGTAACGGTACTCGATGGTTTCCGTTTTTTTATTGACCGTCGTTATAACCTTTACCAGTTGGTTTTTCCAATTGTAGAAATATTCGTGTCCCTTGCTCTTCCATTTTTTGAGGTTACCATTTTCATCATACTCAAACTCGTTTTCATCGTTGGAATCTTTCGTATCCAATTCATGACGTTCATTGTATGTATGAGACACCTTATTGTTTCTCAGGGGAATTTCATTTAAGTCTTTTTCCTTGTAGTCCTCGAAATCGATGGGCAGGGAATCTCCATCATCCAGCTTGAGGTCCAGGATCGCACGGGTCCGGCTTTTGAGGTTCTCATTGGCGTCGATGTCCATGGTGTAACTGAAATTAGTAAATTCGTCATGCTGCCATACCAGGTGATTCGCCGCATCATAAATATAGGTTTCACCTTTCTCACCGTCAACGGAGTAGTCTTTTAAGTCCAGCTTATTCCATTTCAGTTCACGTTTATAAATATTCTCCGCATAAATGTTACGGTACCTAAATTTCAATAACCGGTTGGCAACATCGTAACTTTCAGCCGTTAAGCTGAGATTATTGAGATATTTTTTTTCCGTCAGCTTCCCTGATATATCGTATGTGTACGCCCCGATACCGTTTCCCTCTTCGGTTTTGACACTGGAGAGGCGGTACAACTTATCGGTGGCAAAGGTTAATTCCCTGCCGGAGGGATAGGTCACGATGGTTTGGTTATTAGCATCATCGTAACTGTGTTTTACACTATATTCGTGGGCATAACTTTCTTCGCCCTGGTTCTGCATCCGTAAGATCTCTTCCTTTAAACGGCCTTCCTTGGTGAAAACAAATTCGACCTGCGAATGTTTGTTGGTGACTTTCTTCAACCGGCCCAAGCCGTCGTATTC
>JAAEQF010000306.1 GCA_024231695.1 FCB group bacterium | reverse complement strand
GATATCGTCCTCGGCCTGCCCTCGATGGGACTGCACACCAACGGTTATTCACTGGCCCGTAAAATATGCTTTGAAGTTGCCGGTTTGAAAATAGATAATCAAGTTGACCTCTTCGACCGAAAAATCGGTCAGGAGTTGATGGTCGTCCATAAGAGCTATCTTCATCCGGTGACGGCTTTGTTACGCGAACTACGACCGGGTGGTATGGCTCATATTACCGGAGGCGGTATTCCCGGCAATTTAATCCGTATTATTCCCAAAAAACTGCGGGCGATAATCGAAATCGAATCTTTCCCCAAATTGCCGATCTTTGATTATCTGCAGAAAACCGGGGGTGTGGACGATTCAGACATGTTCGATGCGTTCAATATGGGAATTGGCTATATTATCGTTGTGCGGCCGTTTGACGTGGAAAAGGCCGAAAGTGTACTCTCTGCCGAAGGGCAGGAATGTTTCCGTATCGGCCGGATTAAAAAGGGCAATCACGGCGTTGAGCTGGTCTGATAATTAAAAAAATCGCCTCAAGATAGAGTTCTGAAGGTCGTATAAGCTGATATGTTTCTTCTTTGTATAATGGACGGTTATGGTATCGGGTCCAATAGCGATCAAAACGCCATCACAGCGGCCCGTACGCCTCAGATTGACCGGTTGTTTTCGGACTGGCCTTATCAAACGATTGATGGTTCCGGACTGGCGGTCGGTTTACCCGAAGGCCAGATGGGTAATTCCGAGGTCGGCCATCTGAACTTTGGAGCCGGGCGGGTCGTCTATCAAGAAATCACCCGCATCGACAAGTCGATTCAGGATGGTTCCTTTTTCAAAAACGAAGCTTTGGTAGATTCGATAAATGAGACTATTGCTCGCGGGGCGGCAGTTCACCTTTTCGGTTTGGTTTCCGACGGGTGCGTCCACAGTTCGATGAAACATCTCGACGCCTTGATTAAATTGGCTGCCGATATGAATGTGCCGGAAT
>JAAEQF010000305.1 GCA_024231695.1 FCB group bacterium | reverse complement strand
TCCGGCTACGGTGGCCTCGGTGGCTACGGTGGCTACGACAACGGATATGGTTACGGACGCGGTCTCGGATATGGCGGCTACGGTGACTACAACAACGGATACGGCGACTACGGCTACGGCAATGGTTACGCTTCCGGCGTCTACGGTGGCTACGGTGACTACAACGGCTACGGTGACTACGGCTACGGCAATGGCTACAACAGAGGTTACGATGGCATTGGCATCGGCTACGACAATGGTTACGGTCTTAACAGAGGCTACGGCTACGGTGCCGGTCGCGTCGGCTACGGTGTCGGACACGGAAAGGTCATCGCCCCCGTCGAAGTCAACGATGGTGCCTCCCTCGTTGGATCCAGATTCGGAACCGCCTACGTCAAGAAGGACGGTCAGGACCCCACCCCCGCTAACATGGGCGGATACTCCAGATACGGTGGCCCCGACTCCCTCGACAACGACCTCGACGGTGCTTACCGCGCCAAGGGCACCACCAAGGGCTCCAGATTCGGTACCGCTTACGCCAAGCTCGACTCTCAGGACCCTACCCCCGCTAACATGGGTGGATACTCCAGATACGGTGGCCCCGACTCCCTCGACAACGACATGGACGGTGCCTACCGCGCTAAGGGTGTCTCCAGAGGTCTCCGTTTCGGCAACGCCTACCGCAAGTACGACGGTCAGGACCCCACCCCCGCCAACATGGGCGGATACTCCAGATATGGTGGCCCCGACTCCCTCGACAACGACATGGACGGCGCTTACCGCGGAAAGGGTATCTCCAGAGGCTACAGAGGTGGATCTGCCTACGGCATTGGCTCCATCGGCGCCATCGGCTACGGCTCCGCTGACTACGGCTACGGTGTTGGTTACGAAGTTGCTGCCCCCGTTAAGGTCGCCAAGAAAGAGGAGACTCACAAAAAGGTTGAAGAGAAGAAAGAAATGCCCGCCTGGTGATCAATTTGCGAGAACCGCTTTGTGAACTACTGATATTAATGCTAGTATCTAACTATTTCAATGAAATACTTCAATAAAGACACACTACTTTTTTCCATTTCTATTTGATTTTTCAATTTAATTACTATATAAATTTAAATTCAATTCCACTTATTTAAATCTCTAACTATAAAAGTTACTGATGGGGTTTTGGGGTTTTGGGG
>JAAEQF010000304.1 GCA_024231695.1 FCB group bacterium | reverse complement strand
CGGTTGTGGAGATTCAACATAGACTTACAGTCAGGGGAACTCGAGGGTGAGCCGGAAGCGCTCCTGTCGGGATTACCTGCTACTATCGGTATTTCAATCTCCGGAGATGGGAAACGTTTGCTCTGCCGTCAATTCAATCCCGTTTACAACTTATGGCGAGTGTTTTTCGACGATTCATCGGAATCCACATCGCCTCGCAGAAAGCAGTTGACCTTTGGGACAGGAGCGATACGCGCTCCGTCGATTTCTCCGGATGGGCAGTACATGTCCTATACCGCGGAGTCGGGTGGGGAGAGCCACGTGTTCGTTCGGTTAATTGAGGGAGGGGATGCGGTCCAGTTAACAAGGACCGGCATCATCAATAATTCCTCGCAGTGGTCGCCGGACGGTGAACGCATCGCTGCCCTTGGAGTCGAAAGCATAGAAGCCGGCAATTTCTATTTGACTGTAGTGAACAAGGACGGGAGTTCACTTCGCAGACTATTCACTTTTGAAGGATTACCCTCTGATTTCTGGCTCGATTGGTCCGAAAACGATAAAATCATTGTAGGTTGCGATGATTGGAACAGTCTAATATCCGTGGATACTGAAACCGGTGACACGACCTCCTGGGAGTACGATCCAACGAAAGGCAAAATCCACCGTTCGCGATTGTCACCCGACGGACGTTTGATGGCAGTCACTCGTGGACGTGTGGGTACTCCTGGCGCCGACATATGGATTTACTCAATGGCTAATGACTCCAGCAGTTTGGTGATCGATTTTGAAGCCTGGGTACTTGACTGGAGCCGGGATAGCAGATGGGTGCATTGCTTTACCATGGATTGGGTAATTGCACGGGTGAATGTGGAAACAAGCGAGATAGATACTCTGGCAATGTTTCCGGATATGGACGCAATTGTTAGCGGCCATATGGTCGCAATGGCGCCGGACGGAGATTGGGCTATTTACCAGGTCGGTCAGGTACCAAGGGACATTTATCTGATCGAAAATTTTGACCCTAATGTGGAATAGCGCTAATGGCTATTACGATCACATCACCGTTCAAAAATAATCCACCATGAATTCATCATGGATTTTCACTGTCGCGGTGGCGGAGCCACTCTTTGGCTGTCGCGTGGACAAGCGAAGCCTGTATTTCACTGTCGTGAGTTCAACTACAAATTTTACTTCAATAGCAGAGTTCTATACTTGTCCTGTCGGACTCCGCACAAATTCACCATGAATTCATCATGGATTTTCACTGTCGTGAGTTCAACCACAGATTTTACTTCAAAAGCAGAGTTCTATACTTGTCCTGTCGACCCGCGGATACAGTGATTCTGTAGTGAATTAATCCGTGGTACTATGTAAACGGGGGCAGGTTCATTCAGGGCAGCCGGTCGCGTAAGTTCAAATATCACTTGACTATATATTTGATAATTAGTATATTATCGATGTGAGTGGGTGGTGTTTACCTCAAACCCCTCATTTCCCCCCACCCGCACTGCCGCTTGAAAAAAATAGATGTATAAATATATTCATTAAACTCTTAACTGGGAGTTATGAAATGTGGCCTAAGACTTTAATACTGGTTTTGGTGGCCTTTCTTGCGTTGGGCATTGGTACGCCTGCGTGGGCGGGTAGTGGCCCCAATCTTGGCGAGCCCGTGGGGGATGTTGACCCTTGGGGCGGCGATAATCAAAATGATGATGGCGACGGAATTGATGATCCGGGCGACGGAGTCGTTATTAATAACGGCGGTGTACCCATAATATTTATCTCCATCACGATTGAACGTACCTGGCTTTACCTTTCGGATATCATCCGGAAACCTTTTTGGGAGAAAAGCACGCCCACGTATATCGAGCAAAACATCGAGACAGAGATTATTAAACGAACGCCGATTTACATCAATAAGGGAACGGGGATCAGGTAATCATGAATGAAAACAAGGCAAATAAACCGAATATCCGGAATGAATTGCTTCGCCAGTTGAAGCGAGCGATTCAGATGGGAGATGCCGCCGGTGGTTTGCGACTGGCCGCAACGGCTCGGGAGGAATTTACCGACCGGACAGATCCCCGGACCGGATTGTTTCGGTGTTATGAAGCGCGCCTGTTTTATCTTTCCAGTGATTACCAAAAGACCCTCACATCCTCACGTCTGGCAGCATCACTGCTGGCTCCCTTTGGAGAAACCGTGGATTTGGCTAAAGCCTATTTATTGTCAGGCAAAGCCTTGGTGAGTCTGGGTAATTATCGGGAAGCTGAAACGGCGTTTCTTGACGCCGAATCGCTTTTCCGGCGATGCGAAAACAGCGCTGGAAGAATCGATACTGTCAATCAGCTGGCTCGAGTGTATTACTTGCGCGCGGAATACAAGAATACGATCAGACAGCTGCTAAAAGCGGTCAAGCTGGCCAATGCTGCCGGCGATCGCAAAACACTGGCCTATCTCTGGGGTAACCTGGGTCGTGTTTATACTCGGCTTGGGAATTTCAAGAAAGCGGCCGAATCGCTTCGGTTGAATCTGGAAATATCCGAAGATCTCGGGGACGATCGGGAAACAGCTAAAGCCCTTTTGTCTCTTGGTTATATCGAGATGCGTTCGGGGCGGTATGAGATGGCTGAAACTCATTACACTAACGCTCATCCGCTTTTGATTAAAGAACGGATGCGGCATGATCTGGTGATTCATCGAACCTATGTTGGCGAATTGCTGACTTGTTGCGGTGAGTATACCGCCGCCCGTCGGTCGCTCAACGAGGCCATTGATATGGCCAGGGCACTGGCCGCCGATTCTCCGCTTCTGGCAGCTCCGCTCAGGGTTTTGGCTGAGCTGGAGATGGCCTGCGGCAAGAACAACGCTGCCTCGCGTCTGGCCAATAAGGTTTTGGCTATGACCGATAAAATCTCCGAACCGCTGGAGAAAGGCGCTGCTTTACAGGTGTTGGCCCGCATCGCCGCCGCCGATAAGCGTAACGGATATAAAAAGGCCGTTTCGTTTTTCGCCAGGGCGTTGGAGATATTCGATGAGATCGACACCCGTTTCGAAAAAGCGGAAGTGTTTGTCAGAATGGCTCAGTCCGGGCTGGGATCGCCGCGCAGAATTTTGGCCAACCTGTTCAGGGCGGCCGATATTTACCAGCGATTGGGTATTACCGGCAAGTATGAGAAAACGCAGGAGATGATCAACGGCTTCGATTCACCGGAAGGACAATTACACCAGAAAAAGTCCAGCCGTCCGTCCGATGAACCGGTTATCGTGACCGCCAACCGGCGGATGAAGAAGATCATGCGCGATTTGAAACAGGCGGCCGCCACCGATATGCCGATTCTGCTAATCGGTGAAACCGGAACCGGCAAGGATATTCTGGCCCGCCATTACCATGCCCACACTGAGCGCCGAGGTCGATTTGTGGCCGTCAACTGCGCTGCCTTTCCCGAGACTCTCCTGGAGGCCGAACTGTTCGGTTATCTCAAAGGAGCCTTCACCGGAGCTGCTCAGGACAAGGAAGGTTTAATGCAACGCGCTGCCGGCGGAACATTTTTCTTCGATGAAATCGGAGAAATGTCACTTGCTTCGCAGGCCAAGCTGTTGACTGTGATCGAGACCTGCCGGGCCAGAAGGCTGGGTGGTACGGTCGAGGAAAAACTCGATATCCGTATCGTTGCCGCCACCAACTGTGACCTGGAGGGAATGGTGGAGGAAGGAACTTTCCGACGCGACCTGTTCTATCGTCTGTCGGGTATTTCCTTTACTCTTCCGCCACTGGCCGAACGGCCCGAAGATATACCGTTACTTCTGAGCTACTTCCTCAAGAAAGAAGGGGTAGGGGTAGGGGAAGATGGTGGATCGGTTGACTCGGCCTTAATCGGCGAATTCACTTCACGATCATGGCCCGGTAATGTGCGCCAGCTGGAGTCGGAAGTCAAAAAGCTGGTACTGTTCTCGACCATGGCCCGCGAGGATTCGCTGGGCGAGTTGGCCGGAGTTCTGGTTCAGAATGATGGAGACGGCCAAACAGCTTCGCTGGTCAATCAGGTGGAGCAGTTTGAAAAGGCCTTGATAATCAAAGCCCTGCGGCGGGCCGAAGGGAACAAATCGCAGGCGGCTCGCACTCTGGCCATTCATGAATCGACCTTGCGAGCGAAAATGAAACGATACGATCTTCACCAAGTGGCCGTTTCGTAAGATCGTACGAGTTCGCACATATTTTGTGGTTGTAGATAAGCGCATGACTAACATGCGCTTATCTTTTTTTATGGTTAGCTATCGTAGGCATCCCCGATTTTCGTTCCCTGATGAAATACGTTCGTCAAAGATGTAATATGTTATAGGACTATTAGTTATGAGAATTATTGGATAAAGAAATAGAGGAGGGCATATCGCTTGCTATATCTATTAACTGTCATTTTTAGCTCCTTTTTGCGCTACTTAGGAGTCCTTTTTTCTCGGTAAAGCTGCCTGTGCCGGAGGGGTGCACGGGTGGCTTTTTTTATGCCACATAAATCGGTGTCTTCGATCAGTTTATGGTTGCCTGGAGGTTATCCGACCGATATTTTGAAAGATATGGAAGATTATCACAAAAAACGACGCGAAGAGCTGGCGCAAATGCCCAAAGAGCATTTGATAGCCATGCTCGAAGATGCTGCCAAAAACTGGCTGGCCCATGACGGGCTGTGGTTTCTGGCTGTGGAAGCCGGTCATAATATGGAAACGGCAATCAGGCATGATACCACCGCTTGGGAACGGTTTACGGTGATCGAGGCCAAAAGGATAATGAAGCGGCAGAATATCGAACCGAATTCCGGGCTGGAGGGACTCAAAAAAGCTCTTGCCTACCGTCTCTACGCTCATTTGAATATTCAAGAAGTGGTCGAGGAAACCGAGAACAGTTTCGTTTTCCGGATGATCGATTGCCGGGTTCAATCGGCGCGCAAGCGCGAAGGCCGGCCTGATTTTCCCTGTAAATCGGTGGGGCTGGTGGAATACGCCAAATTTGCCGAGACCATTGATCCTCGAATCAAAACCGAATGTATCTGCTGCCCGCCGGATAATCATCCGGACAGTTATTATTGTTCCTGGAAATTCAGTATCTGATAGCAAGACGGCCGGCGTGAACCGGCCGTCTGCTCTTGCAGGGGCAATTAAGGCAAGGAGGTTACTTTTCGCCGGACAT
>JAAEQF010000303.1 GCA_024231695.1 FCB group bacterium | reverse complement strand
GCCCACTCATTTTCCATATCAAACCACCACTGATTCCGACTTGGCCCGCTATTATAAAAACAAGACCAAGAGCCTATAAATATGTGTGCCAGAGAACATAAGCGTAAATCTAATATTGTCCTAAAGCGCACGTTACCAGACTTTTACGCGATAGCATAACCATCCACGCATATGCGTAAAAGAGGTAAAAACTTAAATATGAGCAAACGAACCCAAAAAGCCAAAAACTTCATGTGCGATAATCTGTTACGCGTATCAACCACGAGTCAGACGTATGACTATTTGCATTCTGAGCGAAATTGCTTATCTTATTGATAACAGGATTATTTTAATCGACTCCTATGGCGGGAAAGGAAAGATTCTCAGATGGCATTGATTCATAAAAACAAGAGATTGCCGGTTTTGAGGATCATGATCTTCCTTTTGATCCTGCTCACCGGCCCTCCCGCGAGTGCAAACGATGTGATCGAATTGGAAGTCAGGGCTGCCGATTATCGAATTATCGAAAAGGAACAGGGCCAGCTAATCAGAATGGATGGATTCGGTTATTTAATGGTTCCCGGAAAACCTCTCCTTCCCGCCAAAAATGTACTGATTGCACTCCCCCCCGGTGCGCGGGTTTTGTCTGCAGAAGTAATCGGGATTAACGGTACCGAATTACCGGGCGAATTTGATATTATGCCTTCTTCTCCAATAATGCCTCTTACAGATTCGAAGCAAAATCAGGATCTTTTTGCAGGGTTGCCTGACGAATGGGAAGAAAATCGGATATCTGTATATTCTGAGGATCTGCCCTACCCGGCCCAGCAGGGCAAACTGGCCGGACGAGGAACCCTTCGTAAATACTCGTACGCTTCGGTCGCCTTCTACCCGTTTAGTTATCTTCCCAAATCAGGCAAACTAATCTATTACGATGCCGCCCGGATCAGAATCACAATTGATGAATCTATCATAAAAAGAGCGAAAACAAGTCAACTGGAAATGCTGATGACTGATGATCTGGCTGACCAACAGGCATCGCAGTTATTTACTAATTATGCCGAGATGTCGCATTTGTATGACTCGCAATCAGATCAGTTCAATAAAACAACACAAAACTATGACTATATTATCCTGACCTCAAATACATTGGTTGATGCAATTGATTCATCCGAATTCATTGATTGGAAATCATCATTGGGATATAACCCCAAAACCATTTTGATCACCGATCCGGAAATTATAAATCAATCCGGTGCTGATCTTGCCGAACAGATACGTAATTTTCTAAGAGAATATTATGTTCAATGGGGCATTGAGTATATGCTTATCGTTGGTGATATAGAAACCATCCCGATGCGACTCTGCTATCCTGATGCAAATGTGCATAGTTACAATCCCGGTGATCCCTGGAATCCCGGCGGAGGTGTCCCCACCGATTACTATTATGCCGACTTATCATATGATGATGACCTCGCCTGGGATTCTGACGGCGATGGCTTCTATGGAGAATATGCCCAGGATAGCCCCGATTTCATGCCCGAAATCTATGTAGGACGAATTCCCACCAGCGACACTTCTCGCATATCCTACACCTTAAACAAGCTGGTATCTTTTGAGCAGGATATGGGGGATTGGAAGAATCGAGCATTACATGGGGGCGCAATTCTCTTTCTTCCCAACGAAGACTATAGTGGCTATCCAGTGGTGGACGGAGCCCGGTGTGTAGATGGTATAGAGAACGACCTGATGGCAGGCTGGATCGTAAGCCATTTTAGTGAACAGGAAGGATTGACAATTTCTGAATATGACTGGCCTCAATTGAACATGACCTCATTTGAAAATGAATGGCGGGAGGGTCAGTTTTCTGTGGTTAATTGGTCGGGACATGGTTCTCCAGCGGGCGCCGGTAGAATAGTCTGGGTAACGGATGACGGTGACGGTGTCCCGGAAATGGACGGTTCTGATGGTATGGCCAATCCCGGCTTTATTTCCGATTGGTCCAACCTGGATGATGATTTTCCTTCAATCGTTTTTGCCATTTCTTGCAATGTCGGCTATCCGGAACCAAATCCCGTGGGGAACCTGGGTGTTAATTTGTTAACTAAACCCGGATTCGGCGCTGCCGCCGGCGTTTTGAGTGCCTCCCGTAGTGCCGCGGTGGCAGTCTATTGGGATTCGATACCCTCGGGGACTGAAGCCATATGTTATGAGTTTAACCGTCGAATGATGGGTAGCCCCGATGAACCCGGTAGAGTAGGCAAAGCTCTCTATGACGCCAAATTCTATTGCAACCTGAACTATGCCTGGGATCATCGTTTCGAATATCTGAATTTGTTTGATTATAACCTGTATGGCGATCCATCAATGATCAGAGCTGGTACTCAAGCACTCGTATGTGGCGATGCCAATTGTGACGAAACGGTCAATGTCGGCGATGCTGTATTCTTGATCAATTACGTATTTAAAAATGGAATTGCCCCTGAGCCGTTAAAAATCGGCGATTGTAACACCGATTGCGCCGTCAATGTTGGGGACGCTGTCTATTTAATAAATTATGTGTTCAAAAACGGTGATCCACCACAGCCGGGGTGTGCGGACGAATAGGCTATCCCTCAGATCACCTACACCAGTTACCCCGTAGCACAGTCATTTCTTTAAGACCTTCAACTCATCCAGCGTTTCATGAAGCAAACGATTGAACGTAACCGGATCTTCCAGATGCACAAAATGCCCGATGCCGCTCATGATTTTGACTTCGAACGATTTGGCCATAGCTCTCCCCGCTTCCAGATTGGTTGCGTATTTGTCGGAATTGATACAGCGCACCGGAAGGTTGGCCTTTTTCATGGAGATACTGATCGGATTACCGAAATAATACGGAAAATATTGTTCAAAAGACCCAAGACCGACTTCACGCGGACTGGCGGCCATATCGTTTATAATCTCGGACTGTAGTGCCGAATCGGCGTGCGGACCAAACATGCTATGAACGAAAAGCCTTGTTGTATTAGCAAAATTCTCTTCAAACGGCTGTAGAAAAGCGGACATCTCCTCGGGCGTATATTTCTTGGTCAAATCATTAAACGTATCTACGCCGACCAGCGCGATGACTTTGCCTTTAAGCCTGAGAGCAGCTTCGAGAATCACCGATCCGCCCATGGAATGACCGATAAGGATTACACTATCGAGCCCGAGTTTACCGACCACGGCGACCACATCTTCGCTATACGAGTGCATACACCAAGTCTTGCGATTCAAGCCCGACTGACCATGTCCGCCCAAATCGACGGTAACAACGGTGTAATCTGCCGAGAATTCTTTCACCTGTTCCCGCCAGTATCCCCGATCGCAAGACCAACCATGAACCATAATCAAGGCCGGCGATCCGGTGCCTGACACTTCATAAACAATATTGACGCCATCGGCCGAGGCCACGCTGTCGATCCCCTGCTTGATATCGACCACGACTGTTTCGGTTTTCTTCTGGCAGGATAAAATCGACATTATTATAAAAAGGACCATTAAGGCGAAAATTATCACTTTGCGCATTGCACCTGTCTCCTGTTTTATCAGAACCGCTTTCCGAGATCATTGCCGTCCGGTTTGCTCGGGTCAAGTTCAACTTTACGCACACGGTCCTCAAGCATTTTCACGGCATCCACTAATTCGTTGTCAATCGATAATTCTTCGACCTGAACGGTCAGATCGAGTATGGATTTCTGCAATTGATCCAGCCGACGTCCGAGGGCGGCTATTGAATTTAAAACCTCTTCTTGACGGATATCGGAATTGGTGGCTGCTTTGCGCAGTTCGACCATGTTCTCATCAACCGTCTTTGACGATTGATGCAAAAGGTTGACATGGGTTGTGTTTTCGATCTGGTCGTTTAAAAGTTCATCGAGGCGGCTTTTGATTTGCGGTAGATTTTCATCAAGGATGGTTCCGATGGCGTCAATACCGTCAACCAATTCATCGACCGGCGATTTGCTTCCCATCGTTATACCTCCCGGCTCGCTTGAAGCCATAGGTAGCCAGCTTTCTGGCCACACTGAAACGGATATTATTGGTCGGTGATCCCAAAACTACGACCGTTATTTCCTCGCCCGCCTTGTTTTTGAGAATGGTTGCCAGACAATAGTCGGATTCGATGATAAAGCCTGTTTTTCCGGCCAGGACATTCCATTTGGAGCGAACCAGGCGATTGGTATTTATGAAACGTTTTTTGCGCTTTTTATTCTGCAATTGGCAATTGTGTATATAGCGGGAGGAACCGTTTTTTATTTCCGGGTAACCCATTGCTGCATTGATCATGATGGCTATATCGGCGGCGGTGGAAACATTGCGTTCATCCAGACCGGTGACTTCGAACAGTTTGGTATTCATCATTCCCAGCGCTTGAGCCTTTTTGTTCATCCGTTCAATAAAAGTATGACGGGCCAGACCGGAAGCAGTAGCAATAGCCCTTGCGGCGCGATTGTCGGAGGCCATCACCGCGGCATAAAGTAAATCCCGGGCACAGTAAGCTTCGCCTTTGTATATACGTGATTTGGCCGACTGGTAGCAATCGCGGCTGGAAATATAAACGGTTGTATCGAGGTTAGGCTTGGTGTCCAGATAAACCATGGCCGTTAAAAGTTTGGTCAACGAGGCGATAGGGCGAACGCGCTGCGGTCTTTTGGAAAATATCCAGGCGCCCGGTTTATTGTCCATGACCAGCACTGATTTGGCATTGAGGGACATGCTTCGGGTTTTGCAGATATTGAGGTCATGATTAATTTCATCGAGCGAAGGATGATTATAGACGAAGTCCGGCCTTTCATCACTGCCCGATCCATAGACGGCCAGATAGACAATGAGGAACATCACCGTTAAAAGCCCATATGTGGTTGCTCGAAACTTCATGAATGACGAATCCACTTCATTATTTCAGGCAGAGTGGCTCTTTTACCGGTCATCAGTATTCCCACCCGGAAAACGCGGGAGGTAATCCAGATTACTGCCAGAGAGAAGAGTGAAGCGATTATCACTCCCAGTACAGCTTCAACGATAATCGGGTCGGCGAAAGTGAAAGACTCAGGACCAATAACGCTCAAACGTAACACCATCATCGACGGGGTCAGAATAGGAATCATCGAAAGGGCGACCGTCAGGATTGAATCCGGTTCCTGAACAATATACATGCCGATAATTAACGGCAGCATCAGGGACATGGTAATGGGGAAGATGAAATTCTGGGTTTCTTTGTCGGTGGAACAAATCGAGCCGATAAAGGCGAAGATGGTCGAATACATAACGTAAGCAAGAAAGAGGAAGACGACAAAAAAGCCGATGAAAACCGGATTGAAGGCGATGGCGCCGACCTGTTCAGGTATTTGTAAACTGGTGCGATTGAAAAACAGGATCGATCCCATAACCAGCCAGATGGCCACCTGGGTCAGATTAGCCGCACCCAACCCGCAGATCTTACCCATCATCAATTGAAAAGGCGAAACTGACGAGATCAATACCTCCATTACCCGCGAATTTTTTTCCTCCAGCACGGAACGCATGAGGATTTGCCCGAAACCGATGACGGTGGCGAAAAGAATCATGACAAACATCAACCCGCCAAGATATATGCTTAAAAAGTCGCGGCTTTTGCCGCCGGGCGATTCCTGAATCATGTCGATCCGGCGGGCCATAGTTAAGACCGAATCCACACCGAGGTTGACATTTGAATTCTCCAGACGCATGGCTGAGAGGATATCAGAGATGGTTCGGTCGAAGCGTCCGGCCGTGCGGAAGCTCATCGATTTGGCGACCATCAAAACCGAATCGGTCTCCTCAACCCGGGGGTAAATGGCCACGTAATTTTTTAATTGTTTGGTTAGTACCAGACTGTCAAGTTCCCTGCGGAGTTCAGTTATTCCTGACTGATCAGCGGATTCAATTTCGTAAAGATCGCGGAGGAGGTAGGCATTAACGGTGCTGTCGTCATCCAGTCGGTATTTTTCTAAAGCGGTGACGAATCTCTCCCCTATCCCCCGGCCGTCGGCATCAAGGACAGCGTAACTTTCCGACTCGGATATTTTACGATTGGCCAGAAGAGCCGGGACCAGCGTGAACATGGCCATCATGACCGGGGTAAGGATTATACCAATGATAAATGACTTTTTCTTGACCACTTGAGCGTATTCGGTCTTGAAGATAATCCAGAATTTATTCACCGGCCGACTCCTTCCCCGAAGCAACCCCGCCATGGTTCCCGGCCAAATCGATGAAAATATTGTAGAGGGACGGCTCGATTCTTTCAAAGCGCGAAACAGGGACCTTGTCGGCGATGGCCTGAAGGATTTCATTGGACCTGCTGATATCAGCCAGAGTCAACTCGAAATAGTTGGTGAAGTTGGTGACTTTATCCACTCCGGACAGAGAATTTAAAAACGATCCGTCGCCGTCGATTTCGAGATGGATACTGTTTTTTCCGTATTGGCTTTTAACCTGACTCATTGATCCATCGAGAACCTTCTGCCCGCGATTGATCATACAGATATATTCGCAAAGTTTTTCGGCCTGTTCCATGACATGAGTTGAAAAGAGGATAGTCCGCCCTTCAGCCTTAAGCTCCAGCACGATATTTTTTATCAACTCGATATTGATCGGATCCAAACCGGAAAACAATTCATCGAGAATTATCAAATCCGGCTCGTGCAGAAGCGTGGTAATAAACTGAAGTTTCTGCTGCATGCCCTTGGACAAGTTCTCGACCTTTTTGTTCTTGTAATCAGCCAGGCCCATCCGATCCAGCCAGACGTCCATATCTTTTCCAAGTTTCTTTTTGGATGTCTGCTTCAATTGCCCGAGAAAAAGGAGAACTTCGCGCAGGGTCATTTTTTTATACAGCCCGCGCTCTTCAGGCAGATAACCGACACGGTTTTTGAAATCGTTACCCGGAGGATTTCCGTCGATTAAAATCTGGCCGCTGTCAGGAGCGATTATATCCATAATCATCCGAATAGTGGTTGTCTTACCGGCGCCATTGGGACCGATAATGCCGTAGATTGATCCTTTGGGAACGGAGAGATCGAGAGATTCGACGGCGGTTACATCGCCATAACTCTTGCTTATAGCCCGCAGTTGCAAATAGTCTTTCATAGCGTGATAATTTAATGACGGAACCATTGAACTGTCAACAAAAACCTACAGGTCAAGCATTTGCATCATATCGCGAGCGTTTTTAACCGCTTGTCCGAGGTGACAATTGTTGAAGAAAATGAAGACTTTTTTGGCCCGATCCTTCAGGCTTTCGATTTTGTCCTTCCATTCTCTCAGTTCATCCTGATTGTAATTATAATCATAGCGCAAAGATCCGCCATTCCACCAATGATCAGCATTGCGACCGTGCAATCGGATATAGGCGGTGTCGCCGATCAGTCGCATTTCCGGTGGCAGAAGGCCGCGTAGGCGCGGACCGTCCACCGAGACATAGCTTATGCCGGCGCCTTCCATGGCTGCATAGGTTTCCTTCCGCAGCCAGCCGTCATTTCGAAATTCGACATATAAACGGTGGGGCTGCATCAGTTCTCTGCAAATAGACAGGTAATCAAGATTGCGCTGAGAGAATTTAAACGACCAGGGAAACTGGGCCAGGATTCCCTTCAATTGTCCCCGGTCGGATATTGGTTTTACTGATTCGAGAAATTCCGCAGCCGGTTTTTCTATCTCTTGGCGCTGATGAGTCAAACTCTGATTCGCTTTGACGAAAAAGTCGAATTCCGGTTTAGTTTTCTTGACGATGTTATACATGATCGCCGGATGGCAAATGCGATAATAGGTGGAGTTAATTTCGACAGTATTGAAATAGGCCTGATAATGGTCGAGCATTTTTCCTTTGACAATCCTGGCCGGGTAGAAATTCCCGCGCCAGTCCTCGAAACTGTAACCGGAAGTGCCAATCTTTATCTCCATCAGCCTCCGCCTTTGGGTTTAACCGGTTCCATTTTGACCGCGCCGCATTTGGGACAAATCCATTTTCTCTTTTTATGAAACGACCTTTTCTGTTCTTTCATCTTTATTTTGCATTTTCGGCAGGTCATGCTGTTGATTACCTCAATCACCCGGATCGGTCCGAATAAGTTTGCTCTTGACTTTACCTTTTGACCTCTCTATTGTTTTCGCATGAAAAGATATTTAATTTCAGTCTTATTCCTATCACTTTTTTTGCTATCCTGCGGTTCGCCGGATACTAATCAAGTGACGATCAGATACTGGCAATTCTGGACCGATGCCGCGATCAAACCGGTAATCGAGGAAATCGTTGGTGATTTTGAAAGATCCCATCCCGGCGTGAAAGTTGAATTAGCCGACTTGACCTGGGCGGACGGTCACGACAAAATCGCCATAGCCTTTTCGGCCGGTTCCGGCCCCGATATCGTGGAACTCGGATCAGACTGGATCGCCGAGTTTTCATCGAGCGGTCATCTGGCCGATATTACCGAGGCCGTGCTGGACGTCCACAATGATTATTTGATGTGGGATCCGGCAGTATTTAACGAAAAGATATATGCTTTCCCGTGGATATTGGGCACGCGGGTGCTTTATGCCAACACCGATCTGTTGACCAAGGCCGGGATGGACGCCGACTATGAACCTCTGAACTGGGATGACTTTCTGGTGGCGTCAAGAATGATTAACGCCCTTGATGATAATATTTTCGGTTTCGGTTCCAATTCCGCCGAACGCCATCGATTGTATAAGAAATTCCTACCTTTCCTTTGGGCCAACGGCGGTCGTATATTATCCGATGATGGCCGGAACTGTCTTTTGGATTTACCGGAAGCGAGCGGCGCCCTGGGGTTTTATCTGGAATTGTGTAAAACCGGCCTGACTGACACGCAAAGAAGGCTGGAGGATGCTTTTCTGGAAGGCCGGATAGGCTTTGTTATCTCAGGTGACTGGCTTTTGAAAAGAATGGCCAGAGAAAGACCGGAGATGGCTTTTTCCACCATGATAATCCCGGGTGTGGATGGGATGTATTCTTCGACGTCGTTCGCCGGCGGTGAATACCTGGCGATTAACGCCAAATCAGAACATCCTCAGATAGCTTTGGAACTCATCCGCCATATCTGTTCGGCAAAAAACCAACTTCGCTTTTGTCTGCAAAACCGGACGGCCAACCCTGCTTCCAAAAAAGCCGCTGCCGACGCCACCTTTATGGCCCAGCCCCATTTTGAGACTTTCGTGGAACAGATGAAAACAGCCAAAATGCCGCCGGTTCATCCCCGCTGGGTTTATATCGAAGACCGGCTGGAAAAGGCGATCGAGGCGGCCTTGTATGAAACCATGTCGCCAAGGCAGGCTCTTGACGATGCGGCGGCCAAGATTGAGGAACTTTTGAAGGAATGACCAAAAGCGGGAAAATTAAAGGCTGGCTTCTTTTTTCGCCCTGGATTGCGACCTTTCTCGCTTTCTGGCTTTTCCCGCTAGCCTATTCTTTCGTACTCAGTCTGACCGATTATCGATTGCTAACCGCCGACACCAATTGGATCGGTGCGGCCAACTACCTGAAACTCTTCAGCGATCCCGATTTTCTGGTCGCCTTAAAAAACAGCTTCATCTTCGTTGTCGGGACAATTCCCTTTACGACGGTTATTGCATTGGGCATGGCTCTTTTAATCAACCACCGCTTCCGCGGACGAACTATTTTCCGGGCCGCTTATTTCATGCCTTCGATTACCTCAATGGTAGTCATTGCCCTGATTTTTTCACACCTATATGCCCGCGGTGGATATCTCCATCTGCTGGCCGATTTGATCGGTCTGACCCCCCCTGCGGTCGGGTTTTTATTATCTGAGAAAACCGCCCTGGCCTCGATCATGGCCATGGATATCTGGATGGCGGCGGGGTATTACATGCTGTTGTTTTTGGGCGGCTTGCAGACTATTCCGACCGAGCTGTATGAAGCGGCCCGTATATCCGGAGCCAGCAGGTGGCAGACATTTTGGCATATCACCTTACCGCTGCTCAAACCGGTAACGCTTTTTATTATCGTCATCAACAGCATAAAGTCGTTTCAGGTTTTTGTCGAAATCTTCGTCATGACCAAAGGTGGTCCACTCAACTCAACTTTCACCGGCGTCTATTTTGTCTATGAAACCGGTCTGCGCCGTTTCGATTTCGGATATGCCTCGGCAGCAGCCTATGTCCTCTTCGCTATTATCGCTATCGCCTCTCTGATTCAATTTAAGTTGCTTAAAACCGGATGGTCGGCATGAGTCGTTTGAGCCAAACCGGTCGCTATCTGCTTTTGATGGCGATTCTGGCGATTATGGTTTTTCCTCTCCTGTGGATGTTTGTTTTCAGTTTTAAAATTCCGGGAGGCGGCTTTTCGTTCGACAACTTCACTTATATCTTTTCAACCAATCGATTCGGGCGTTATCTGTTCAATTCGCTTTTTGTCGCAACCATCGTCACCACAGCCAATATTCTTTTCTGTTTCATGTGCGGTTATGCTTTGGCCCGCAAAAGAATTCCGGGCGAGCGCTTCTGGTTTTATTCGGTTTTGATCGTTTTGATGGTACCGGTGCACATTGTTATCATCCCGGTTTATCTGATGATGAACAAGCTTGGTCTGTACGACAGTTACCTGGCCCTGATTTTGCCCTGGCTGGTCAATCCGATCGGCATATTTTTAGTACGACAATACATATCTACTTTGCCAGAATCGTTGGAGGAAGCGGCCCGGATCGACGGGGCCGGAGAAATGCGAATACTGTTTAAAATTGTCATGCCCCTATGCCGCCCGGCCCTGGCCATATTGGCCGTACAGGTTTTTATGACCAATTGGAATAGTTTCCTGTTTCCGTTTATATTGACTTCATCTGAGGAATACCGTACGCTCCCGGTCGCCCTGGCACTTCTTTTGGGCTATCAATCGATTGACTGGTATCAGCTTATGGCCGGGTCAGTAGTCGCGGTGGTTCCGGTTTTGGCTGTTTTTCTTGTTTTTCAGCGTCAAATTGTATCGGGAATAACGGCTGGAGCTTTCAAGCAATAATCTTTAAAAATATGTTGACAATATCTCCCAATTAGCCTTTTTTTGAGCAACTATAAAGGGAGAAAAACTGAAACACAGGGAGAAGATGATGAAAGCGTTTTTTAAATTGATATTTGTGGCCGCCGGACTATTTGCCGTGGTGTTAATGGCAGGGTGTGGAGCTTCAAAAACCTACGTGGATCAGGCCGTCGCCGATGAGCGAGCCAACCGCGAGGCGTCGGTTTCGGGCGTGGCCGGTAATGTCGCCGAAAACAAGGCTATTCTGGAACGGTTGCAGTCACTGACTACTCAGCTGGAAAAGAAAACCGACATAGCCATCAATCAGGCCAAGGGATTTGAAGATTACATAGTCGTTTGGGAAGGCGAAATTTTCTTTGATTTCAATTCTTCTGAAATCAACATGGCCGCCAGCGAATTTTTGGATCAGGCCGGTGATAAAATGGTTGCCAGCCGGACTGCGGTTATGGAAATCGCCGGTTATACCGATCCTTCCGGTTCCGCCGCCTATAACATGACTCTGGGCCAAAAGCGAGGCGCGGCCGCCAAGTATTATCTGGTCGATAACTATGGCATAAATCTCTATCGGCTGTTTTTCGTGAGTCATGGGGAGACCAAGGCTGTTGCTGGTGGTGACGGACAGGTTTCTTACGGCGAACAGCGCAAAGCTATCCTGAAACTGTGGGATAAGCCGTAACGGTTCAACCAAATCAGACTATAATTCAAAAGGTCGCTTTCGAGCGGCCTTTTTTTTTATTCAAAATTGAATGGTGACACCGGAGGACTCGAAGCGGGTGCGGACGCGCATCGTGTCGGCTGGTGCAGAGAAAGGTTCAGCCAGTTGATATGGGATAATTGAACCGAAATCGAAACGGTTGTTCCGGTTGCGGTCGAGATATGCAGACACCGAATAATAACCGGGCAACAAATCAATGATAAAGGCAGACTGTCCGGCCGGAAGAATGATTTGCTTCGGATCTCCTCGGGGGCTTGGCTGGAAAGAAACCACGACCGGATATACGGCGTCAATGGCATCGGTAAATACTACATCGCCGCTCAGATGTCCCAGTGTATCCTGGCCGACGGTAGTGAACGTTAAAATAGTCGTCGAATCACCCAATGCATTACCAGCCAGATCAATTATGCGGCGATTGTCCATTTCCAATTGATACCATTTTCCGTGTCGCAGCCTTTGGGTCGCTTTTCCCATATAAATGAAGCTGTTCTCTTGAGTAACAGTCACCGGCCGCCACTCTTCGGAGGAATCAGCAAGCCGGAACGCCCCGGCCACGGCTGTCGAATCAATCGGTTCGGAAAAGACAATGCGAAAGAGGGAATCGATTCCAATATTGACTGCCTTGTTGGCCGGATAACTTCGTTCAATCCGCGGCCGGCTGAGATCTTCAATTTCAACAGCCGTGAATTTATACGATAGTTGCTTCAGACTGTCGGGTATGGCTGGAAATAACTCAGCGAGATCGAAAGCGAGCGTATAATTGAGGCCCGTTTGTAATGGTTTGCTGCGGATGAAATAATCGGAAGAAGGATACGGCTTGGCAGAATAATAATCCATGGTGGCCATCGGTTCGATGCTGTCTCCCCTGATTTCGCCTTGGGCGAAGAGAGTCTCGGCTTCGTGTTTATCCAACTCGCGATTGAAACGAACTTTGATCAGTAAATCGGGATTAATCGAGACTGAGCGTAAAGTTGGATATTTCTCTTTGACCTGATGCAGCCTATAATCTATCCCGGATAAGAGCCGGTTTTCCGGTTCGATCAAAACCTCGCTAAACGGCAGACCGATCATTTCTCGCTTAGGTTCAATGCTACGGTTTTTGTTGCCGTCGATGAAAGCCACCGGATAGTATTTTCCATCGGGCAGGTATTCAAACTTGTATTTTCCGCCTTCGCCGCTCTGGGTCAGGTATTCGGGCGTCAACGAATCCACCGGCAAACCCGCTTCTTCCGGTGCGGTGGAAAAAAGCGCCACGCTGATCCCGGATTTCCCTTTGGATTTCTCGAAAACGGTTCCTGCTATAGAACCGATATCAATGGTTGGCCCGGTGGAAAAAGCGATATTGACCGATTGATCAAGGGCCACGTTGTGAGCATCACGCAGATCGGTATTCAGATTTATTACGTAGGTGCGATTTTTCTCCAGACTTTGAGCAAAGGAGATCGACAAAAAGCGGCCTTTAACCTTAATTTTCGGTTCTTTCTCCTGCAAAGGAGTAATGAAGACGGCCTTGGGAGTTGACACCGGGTGAATTGCTTCTGAGAATTCGATGATTACAGAGGAATCGACAGAGATACCCACTGATCCCGAAACTGGAATTGATTCGATGATTTCAGGCGGCGTGCGATCAATCGGACCTCCCGGAGGAGCGATTGACTTGGCACAGCCAAGAATAAAGAAAAACAGGATAAATATGGAAAAGCGAATTACCGGAAACAGCCTCCCTGCCGTTTTCACTGTTTCATTTTCTCCTTTATGCTGATACTATCGGGATCGATGTTCAATGCTCGATTATAGTGAAGGCGAGCTTCTGTGTCGTTCCCCATGGCTTTATACACGTCGCCGAGATGCTCAAAGATTACAGGATCGCTATCCATTAGCGTCACCGCTTTTTTGAGTTGGTCCAGGGCCATTTCGACATTGCCCAGCTTGAAATGCACCCAGGCATAACTATCGATATAGGCGCCGTTATCAGGAGCCAAGGCGATAGCCCGTTCGATCAGTTCGAGGGCATAGGTTAGCTGCTCACCCCTGTCGGCCAGTGTGTAGGCCAGATAATTCAAAGCCGGAGCGTTGTCGCGGTCAAGGTCGATTAGTTTCTGAAAAGTTGCCACGGCCTCATGAAATTGACCGTTTTGTTCCTGAGTGGCGCCGATGGAGAATAGTAATCGAACGCGGTTTTTGTCATCTTCGCAATATTCAAGTCCTTGCTTCTGGACTTCAATCGCCCGATCCAGGCTATCCATTGCGCGATAAACGAAACCACGATTAAGCCAGCCGTCCACGAACGGTTTTTCCTTCTCGGTGACGGTTAGAAACAATCCAAGAGCATCATCGAACCGTTTCTGTTCAATCGCTACTCGCCCGCGATAAAAATAATTGAGGACATTTTCATCGCCGAAATCTATACGATTGCTAAACAGCGAATCGGCTCGATCCAGCTGGCCGTCGCTATAAAGCAAAACGCCCAATCTTCTCTGGGCGGTCCAATCGGAAGGTACCAGGGCGACGACCTGTTCGGAGGCAGCGATAGCGTTTTTAATATCCTGACGGGCAAGATACATAGAGAGCATGTGACGGAATATTCTAACGTCATATTTGTCCAGGGCAATAGCCTGATCCAGAATTTCGCGGGCCCGGTCAAGTGAATCGAGAGCATCGTAAGCACTGGCCAGGCCGAGGTACGAATTGATATTGGTTTTTTCCGGATTATGCCTGACGGCATTGGAAAACGCAGTGAGCGCTTCGGCATATCTTTCTTTCTGGCCAAGCATGGTCCCCAATTCCTGCCAGATACGATAGGTGTCGGAAAGTCGGGCCACCTGATAATAGGCCGATATGGCCGAATCGATCAGGCCAAACTGGCGGTAAAAACCGGCCAGATACCAATAGGCGTTTAAATTTTCGGGGTCGAGTACGGTGGCTTTCCTATAATAATCTATGGCTGGTTGGGATTTTTCAAGGAAGCGATAACAGTCGCCGATGAGCAAGCAGATATCGGATGTCTTTGGTTCTACCTTGAGCGCATTATCCAGGGCATCAGGAATCATCTGCAAACGAAATAGCAGGCGGGCGTAATCGGTCCGAATTACTGCCGATTCCGGGATATACTTGAGTGCCTTCTCATATTCCGCCAATGCCTCGGTATAAGCTTCCAAAATCTCAAGAATATTGGCATTGGCAAAATGATTGTAGCCGTCCGGTGAAATCGGTTCATTTGTAGTCGTGCGTTCCTCAGTGACAGTAGTCATGCGCCCTTTGGCGCCGCATCCACTGAGAATCATAACCGCCAGCGTCGTCACCAGCGACAGCTTCAGGATTATCGCGCTGTTTTTTAATATATTCATATATTGTATAACGTCGGCGCGGGCCGCAGTTTCCCGTTTTATTCAACTATTTTGAAAAATCTTCGCTTGCCAACCTTAAATAGCATACCCTGACCAAGTTCAATTTCCAGTTTTTCGTCGGTTATTCGCTCGTCGTTGAGATATAAACCGCCACCTTTGATCAACCGCCGGGCCTCTCCCCCGGATTTGGCCATTTTGGTCTGAGTCAGAAGTCTGACTACCCAGATTGTCCCGCCCAGTTCCGCAGCCGTAAATTCAGGGATATCATCAGGCAGACCCTTGTCGGAGAAGACTCGTTCGAACTCTTCTCTGGCCTTCAGCGCGTTTTCTTCGCCCTGATACATTGTCGCGAGAGTAACTCCGAGTTCCTTTTTAATATCCATCGGGTTGTATTCACTCGAGTCCAGCTTAGTCTTTATTTCCGCCAGAAAGTCAATATCCTTGTCGGTCGCCAGGTTGAAATAGGGATAAATCAGATAGTCCGGAATCGACATCACTTTGCCGAAAATGTCGCGAGCCGATTCATCCACACCGATATAATTCCCCAGTGATTTACTCATCCGGTTGACGCCGTCCACTCCGACCAAAATAGGCAAGGTCAGGATACATTGCGGCTTCTGGCCGTAAGCTTCCTGAATATGACGTCCGGCAACGAGGTTGAATTTTTGTTCGGTTGCGCCGATCTCGATATCGGCTTTGATCATAACCGAATCATAAGCCTGCATAAGCGGGTAAAAAAATTCGTGCATGGAGATTGGCAAGCCGCCCTTGTACCGTTTTTCGAAATCATCCCGTTCCAGCAAACGGGCAATGGTAAAATGGGACGATAGGGTCATTATGTCTTTCAACCCCATTTTATCAAACCATTCGCCGTTGAAGTGGACCTCGGTTTTGGACTTGTCCATGATTTTGAAAAACTGGTTCTGGTAGGTCTCAGCATTTTTCATCAACTGATCATGACTGATCTGTGGCCGAGTGGCGTTGCGTTCGGAAGGATCACCGACCATTCCGGTATAATCGCCGATTATCAAAACGACCTGATGACCCAAATCCTGAAACTGGCGCAATTTACGCAACCCGATAGTATGACCCAGATGAATATCCGGGGCGGTTGGGTCAAAGCCCTGCTTAACCCTAAGAGGCGTACCGGTTTGGATCGATTTTGCGAGTTTTGCCAGGAATTCGTCTTCGGGGAGTAATTCCACGACGCCCCGCTTAATAACTTCCAACTGTCGTTGTATCTCTTTGTCTGCCATTATACCCTTTGAATCGGTTAATTCTCTGTTTTATCCAGTTGCCGTAAACTAATCACGATACACAATGTATAATCAAAAGGCAACATTTTTCCTTGCTTAACGCGTTGTAGAAGTATAGGTTCGAGGCATGATGCGTCGCTCAAAAGATAACGGCAAAAATAAACCGCGAATGTGGTATGCCCGTCCCCTGATTTGGGTTATGGCCGTGATTTTCATCGGGATGATTTTCGTTGGCAAGCGAGTATATCAGATTTATACTAACGAGCTTCCCTCAATCGAGGAAGTTTATAATATTGAGCCCCCTCTCAAAACCAAAGTTTACTCTTCCGACGGCACTCTTTTGCAGGAATATTATAATCAGAACCGGGTTTTAACTCCCCTTAAAGATATGCCACCTCATCTGGTGGAAATGCTTTTATCAGTCGAGGATCAACAATTCTATGACCATTGGGGTATAAATGCCCGACGGATCGCCATCGTCGCCGCCAATAATCTGCTGAGGATGCGGATTAAAGCCGGCGCCTCGACGATTACTCAGCAGGTAGCCCGGATGCTCTTTCTGACCCGCCAGCAGACCTATGAGCGCAAGTTCAAGGAAGCGCTGACATCAATCAAGCTCGAGCGAACCTATTCCAAGCAGGAAATTCTGGAGATGTATCTCAATCTCTATTACTTCCATCGCGCTTATGGTGTATCATCGGCGGCGCATGTCTTTTTCGATAAACCGATTTCAGAGCTAAGCGTCAGCGATTGTGCTATCCTTTTGGGGATGCTTAAAGGTCCGGTAATCAATTCACCATTTAATAATCCGGACAAGGCGCTACAGGCGCGTAATCGGGTTCTTTATGCCTATTTTAGCAATGGTGGAATCACCAAGCCTGTTCTGGACTCCCTGAGAGCATTGCCTTTGGAAATCAGTCCGCCGGAACAAGAACCGGGCAAAGCGCCTTATTTCACCGAATTTATGCGCCAATATATCGAAAACAAATATGGTGTTGATCAGCTCTATAATGGCGGATTACAAATAATCACGACTATTGATTGGGATCTACAGCAGATAGCCGAGACCTCTGTGGCGGATCATCTCGATTCACTGCAAGCTCGAATCGAAGCCCGGCGCAAACCGACCGATCCCAAGTACACCCGGGTTTTGCCTGATACTCTGGATGAAGAAGGCGACAGTATCCGTGTTTACAAACAGATACAGGGGGCAACGGTCAGTATTGACAATAAAACCGGCAATGTTCTGACCATGGTCGGTGGTCGCGATTTCGACAAGACCAAATGGAATCGTGCTGTCCAGATGCCTCGCCAACCCGGTTCAGCTTTCAAGCCTTTTGTCTATACAGCGGCTATCGACAACGGTTGGACGCCCGACTCGATTCTCTATGACAATTCAATCGTACTTGACATTCCCGGCAGTAAGGATTGGCGGCCGCACAATTTTGACGATAAATATCTTGGGCGGATGACTTTGCGAACCGGTTTGAAGAAATCGCGAAACATGATCGCCATCAAGCTTCTATTGAAAATCAGACCGGAACTGGCCGTGTTTTACGCCCAGCAAATGGGAATAAAAAGCCACCTGCGAGCCGTGCCTTCGTTAGCCATCGGCACCAGCGAAGTTCGCCTGATTGAACTCGCCTCGGCCTATACCGTCTTCCCTAACGGTGGAATTCATATTTCTCCTCGTTATATTTCCAAGATTGTCGATCGCTATGGCAATATTCTCGAAGAAAATATTGCCGTGCAAAAAGAAGAAGTCCTGGCCGAGGAAACAGCCTATATCATGGTCAACATGATGCAGTCGGTGATGGAAGCCGGCGGTACCGGTTACGGCGCACGCTGGAGAGGATTCACTCGACCGGCAGGCGGGAAAACCGGCACTTCGGACGATTTCCGCGATAACTGGTATATGGGATATACACCCCAGGTCACCACCGGAGTCTGGGTCGGATTCGACGATAATACTTCCATCGGTTACAATATGACCGGGTCGGCCAACGCTCTGCCGATATGGACCAAAATCATGCTCGCCGCCCATCAGGATTTGCCAGTTGAGGAGTTCGTGGTTCCACCGGGTATCCTTACCGCCGAAATCTGCGCCGAAAGCAGCCGTCTGGCCGGGCCGTATTGCCCCAATGTCATAAACGAGATTTATACCGGCAATACCGTCCCGATCGAAAGTTGTCAGATTCATAATCGTAGTACATTTAAGAATGATGATTCCCGTTTAGCTCCGGCCGACAGCAGCGGGACGATCCGGTTTTAGGTACTGCTTTGATCTATTAGTACTTAATTTCAGGGCTTTATTGGTCTGTAGATTTTGCCCTCAAGAATACGGAAATCAGCTTGACAGAGCGGTAACTGGGGCTTATTATTGTCGGGCGAAAAATATTAATGCCGGAGTGGTGAAACTGGTAGACGCAGGGGACTCAAAATCCCCCGATGGCAACATCGTGTCGGTTCAAGTCCGACCTCCGGCATTTTTTAAACCGACACGGATTCATTCCCACTAATTAAAGGCCATGGAACTCTATATACGTGATATGTTGCAGTCTTGTTTAAAGGATCTATCTCTACTCTAATTATGAAGGTCTCCCACAATTCCGCCCCTCCTGACTTGAAACGGGCTATGGAGTATCCCCTGACTAAATATAGGCGTCTAAGAGTATATGTACTAAGATAATTTAACTCTTGGTTTTGTCAATACTTATAACGGCTCACGGCTCAAAATAGCACGGGACCGGGCCACTTTTAAAGACGTAGTTGATCATATAGACGGCATCGCCGACATTAATGGCCAGATCGCAATTGGCCTCTCCCGCTTCCAGTGGCTCGGGTGCCGGACCATTTTTGAATACGTAATTGATCAAAAAGACCGCGTCGCCAACATTGAGTGTTTCATCCCGATTGGCATCGCCGTTTAGATAATGATATCCTTCTTCGACATCATATTCAAAAGTTGATAGCGCACCATCGGAGGGAACATCTTGATCGACAGCCAAAGTAGCCTGTTGAGTGCCATCAACTTTGATTATGGCCGAATAGGTCGCACCCGATGGAGCGCCGTCTTCGGCGACAATCCTTACCTCATATTTTCCGGGTATCGGATTTGGTATTACTACTGAATCATGGGGAACTTCGAAGTACTCGCCGGGATATTCCTCAATCGGATCGCCATTGGATTCCTTGCCGAACTCAAGAAGATTCGGGTTGACAACGATAATATTAATCGGACTGTAGGCAACAACCGTAAGCGGCGATGGAATAAGTCCAAAGTTTTCACAAAACTCCGAGGTATTACCCTGAGGGTCAGTAGCTGTAGCTGTAATGATCGTAAAGAATTCATGGCTGTTGTCGAAAGTGAATTGAAAAGTGGAATCTCCAAAGGTATCTTCAACCAGTGAGCCGACATACGTATAGGCTTCACCATGACCCGATGTGTCGGCAAGTTTATCATCCTCGCCAACCGGATGGGCAACAAAGAACTCCAGAGTAGCGCTGTCGGCGCAGTGACCGTAAACAATGAAGGAACTATCCGGCTGCATATACACCGAATCGATTTCGGGGTAGTTGAACAGATTATTAGGCCCGACATCGATATCACCTGAATCATTGGGCGTGACCTGGTCGGCTCCAAGATTGATACCCAGATAGGCGTTGTTATAGATCAGGTTATTGGAAAAAGTATTGAAGCGGCCCGCTCCGTTAATCCTGATTCCGGTGCCGTCGAAATTTCTAATCGTCAACCCCTCAATCAGGTTAAACATGCCGCTGGTTATCCCCAGACCCGGACCGGTCGGAGCCGAACTGCCGTCAAGAATCACCGAATGAACTCCGCCGGGTGCGGTCGAGCCCCAAACCAGAGTGGAATCTTCTGTAAATGTCGGCAATATCGACAGCGGATAGATAGTCCCGGAGACATCGAAAACGACCGTATCGCAATTGGGATTGATATTGGATCGATGCAAAGCCTGGCGCAGGCTGCCGTCGCCAGCATCCAAAGTACTGGTCACCCGATGCTTTGTGGGCAGAGGCAGGTATTTTATCACAAGCATATCATCTGCATCAGGGTTTATGTTGGTAGGGCCAGCTATATATACTCTACCGGTGTCATCGACGTGAATATACTTACCGTCATCGCTCAGATTGTCTGTACCATTATAGGCCTTTAGCCATTGTTGAGTTCCATCTGGTTTGTACTTTATAGTGGCGACATCGTTCGAAGCAATAATCGGAGAGGCTCCGGTAACATATACATTACCTGAATCATCAAGGGTAATGTCATAGTTATAATCATCACCACCTGTATCATATGTTTGTACCCAGGCTGAATCTCCATTAGACTCATATTTTATTGTCACATAATCCAGATTGGTGGCATTTCTTATGTGCGCAGCGACATAAGCATTTCCATCCTCATTGGCAACTATGGATATTCCCGCATCATTTTCCGTCCCAAAGCCTTTGTAGCTCCTTACCCATACTGTGTCACCATCGGTATCATACTTGATCGTCAGACAATCCTGTCCTGATCCCGTTTGTGCCGATTCACCGGTTACATAGACGTTCCCCAAGCTATCAACAGCCATCGCCTTCATCCAGTCATATCCACTACCAGTCCCATCATAGCGCTTGACCCACTGCTGATTACCGGCAGAATCATATTTTATTGTTGCATAATCCCAATTACCTGCGCCAACACTATTACCGGTCATATAGACATTGTCGGAACTGTCTAAAGCAAGAGAGCCTCCGAAATCGGAATTGCTGCCTGTACCATCATAATCCCTAACCCATGAAGTATCGCCATCAGGCTGGTACTTTATCATAACATAATTGGTAAATCCAACGGCCCCCGTACAAGTACCGGATACGTAAATATAACCCCCGCCGTCCACAGCAATGTCACTGCCGTTATGAGCTCCAGCAGCATCCTGATATCGACGCACCCAGACGGTGTCGCCATTGGGTTTATACTTAATCGTGACAATTTCTGAGGTTGTTCCGGTCATCCAACTTACGCCGGTCACATAGGCATAGCCGTAAGGATCGGCGAAGATACCGCCGGGAATATCGGTAGTGTCATCGGGACCATTATAGCGATCAAGCCAAACCTGATTGCCGTCGCGATCATATTTAATCGTAACAAAATCATCATATGTACCGATCCCATCACTCTGCCCGGTTACATATACATTGCCGGAATCATCTACATACATGCCGTTAACATAGTCGAAGGCATCGGCCGGACCATTGTAAGTTCTCACCCAGGCCGTATCGACCGTTTGGGCCATTGTGCCAATAAAAGCGCCAAAAATCAAAAACAGAATTAGCAGAGATTTCATCGCTTCTCCTTCATGTTGTCCGCCCTGTTGGCAGATCGGGCGATAGAGTGTTTTTACGCTTTTAAAAACACGTCAAGAGGTATCTGTTTAAAGATAGTCTAACTCTTCATTTTGTCAATACTTATAACGGCTCACGGCTCAAAATAGCACGGGACAGGGCCACTTTTAAAGACGTAGTTGATCATATAGACGGCATCGCCGACATTGATGGCCAAATCGCAATTGGCCTCTCCTGCTTCCAACGGCTCGGGTGCCGGGCCATTTTTAAAGACGTAATTTATCAAAAAGACAGCATCACCAACATTGAGTGCTTCATCCCGATTGGCATCGCCGTTTAGATAATGATATCCTTCCTCGACATCATATTCAAAACTTGTTAGCGCGCCATCGGCGGGAACATCTTGATCGACAGCCAGTGTCGCCTGCTGAGAACCGTCAACTTTGATTATGGCCGAATAAGTGGCACCCGATGGAGCTCCGTCTTCGGCGACAATCCTTACCTCATACGTTCCCGGTATCGGATTCTTAATGACTACCGAGTCATTAGGTGTTTCGTGATACTCGCCGGGATATTCCTCAATCAGATCGCCGTTGGATTCCTTGCCGAACTCAAGAAGATTTGGGTTGATTACAATAATATTTACCGGGCTATAAGCCACAACAATCAGCGGCGATGGAATAAGGGCGAAATTTTCGCTGAATTCTGAAGTGTTTCCCAGGGTGTCGGTGGCCGTAGCTGTTAGAACCGTATAGAATTCATATGGATTGGGAACAACAAACTGAAAGGTCGTGTCCATCACGTCAGAATTTGCCGATCCAATATAACTATAAGCTTCGCCGTGACCCGAGGTGTCTTCCGGGAATGAGTCATCATTGGGGTAGTGGGCAACAAAAAACTCAATGGTTATATCGTAACAGCAAGCCGCGCCATACACTATAAACGAACTATCCGGTTGCATTACGATCGAATCCATTTCCGGAAAATTAAGCAGATCGTTAGGGCCATCATCGACATCACCCATGTCATTTGGGGTGACATGATCATTGCCCAGGTTAATGCCTAAATGGCCGTTCTTGTAGATCAGATTATTGGTGATTGTGTTGCCGTTGACCATTCCCCAAATCTTTACCCCCGCCCCGGGGAAATTGGCAATACTGAGACCCTCAATATAATTACCGCTGCTGATAATTCCCAATCCCGGACCGACGCTGACTCCGGAGCCATCGAGGATAACATAATGCGCACCCTGCGGAGATGTCGATCCCAGGATATAGGTCGAATCATCGGTTAGGATCGGTAGAGGATCGGTCAACAAGATCAACCCCGATGTATCGAAGACAATAGAATCGGTTCCGGCCGAACTGTTGGCCATCTCTATGGCCGAGCGCAGACTGCCCGTTCCGGCATTTTCCAAATTAGTAACCCTTATATCCGACGTGTTTAACATAACCAGAGCCGTATCGAATATTCCCCCAGAAGAATATATAACAAAGAAATCCAGTGATCCATCATCATTGAGATCTGCCGGATATATTGATCGAGGGGTACGCCCCACGGAAAAGACTTGCTCATTAGCGAATTCAAGGTCACCGGAATTCAGGAAGACCGAAACACTGCCGTTGTAGTTGGCCGTAACCAAATCAATGTCGCCGTCAGCATCAAAATCACCAGTGTTCACATTTTTGGGGAAGCTTTCGACCTCCAAAACCACCGTGTCATCAAACACGCCGCCATTGTTAATAAAAATATTCAAGTTTTCGGTAGTTGTCGCGATGATTTCGAGGTCTCCATCTTTGTCCAGATCGGCAACACTTATATCTCCGTGCAAATTCCCCGCGGGATAGAAAGCTTTTGACGGAAAAGCACCGTCGCCGGCATTGAAAAGAACGGTCAGGCTGTCCGAACCATGATCTGTGGTCACAATATCAATATCACCATCATTGTCAAAATCGCCCGAACGCAAATCGTTGGGATCACTACAGACATCATATGTCACGTCCATGTCAAAGGATCCATTCCCATGATTCAGAAGGATGGAAATATTGTCATCAAATTGATTGGCCACGGCTATATCCATATCGCCATCACCATCAAAATCAGCCGAAATAACAGATCCCGGATCAGAACCGACGTCATAGTTACCGCTGAAATTAAAAGTGCAATCTCCATTGCCGAATAAAACGGTCACATTATCGGTATTGACATTGGCGGTGGCCAGATCCATTCTATCATCTCTATTGAAATCAGCCGCACATATACCCATCGGATAACCCAAAACTTCATTTCCCGAGGTAAAAGTGAAGTTGGCGTTGCCGTCGTTTTCTATCACTGAAAGATTTATTTCTGCGGAAAGCACGGCATCGATATCTCCATCGTTGTCATAATCCGCCAATGCGCCAGTGATTGGGGCGTTATTTACTGAAAAGACCGTATCGATCTCAAAAAATCCCGAACCGGCGTCGGCCGCGTTGGTAAACGTCCAGGTAAAGCTGCCCTCAATCAAGTCACCCGAATCCGATTGGATATCATCTGTCACCGAAACCGTTACAATTTCGCCATAAGTGAGGTAGTTAATGGCTGTAGGCAAATATGTTACTGTTCTTGTGGGGCCATCATAACCTAGGGCACCTTGATGCTCACCGGTCATGTTTCCACGGACTACAAAGGAATTGCTGGTAATTGTTGTTTCATCCACATCAAAGCCGAATTTGACCTCGACCGGATGGGTTGTATAGACATCCAGTTCGTTCTGGCTCGGCGAGGTGGTATGGACACTGAACGGATTCAGGCCGGATATGATCGGGATTCCCGGTTTTAATCCGTTTTCAGCGAAAGAGATCATGTTGGCATATTTCGTCCGGGTCATTCCAGTAGTGTCGATATAAATGTATTCTGTGTCCGGAGATGAATCCAAAGTGAAATTCATGTATCCGACCAATGCGCTGTCGGGAATATATAGTTTTTGAATTGTAGCCAACGCCGCAAAGGCTGCTTCGTTACGTGCAGGATATATAGTATCAATTGTAATATTACTGATATCAAAAATGCCCGTTGAGAAATCGAAATCGGTGCAAACAAGGTTACTACCGGTTGATTTGTATTTTAGAGCCAGAGCCAGGGCCATAAGCGTATCAGTACTCAACGGGCCCACCCAGATTTCTACCTGCTGACTGGTTGTAAAGGGAGGGACTTTTGTATTTTTAATCATCACGCCGTCGTTAGTATTGGCAATAGTAGAATCGGGAAATGGCGGACAATATGGTGGATCATCGACCCGGTATATATATTCGATCAAAAATTGTGCGTCATGGACAGATATCCCGCGAATGCTGTCCATATCTCCAGCATCAATATCGATCGGTGGTACAGGGCCATCTTGATACAAGTAGTTTAAAAGATAGACAATATCCAGAATATTAACAGCTCCATCCGCATTCCAGTCTCCACATATATAGTCGGCCGAGGGTGAAAGAATTGGTCTCAGTTTATCGGGATATTCAACATCGGAAATATCAGGCGCTGGCGCAAAATCAAAACAGAACAAACAAATGATAACTAAGCACAGGACGCGTATGGCCTTAACATTTACGCGCATTCCAACCTCCCGGTTAAGGACTATTGGCCTCATTTCAATCTACTGGTGTGCTCATTTATTATGACGCCGATCCTAAGCCTAAATAGACCTACATCGACAAAACCCCTAAGCATTATCGATAAGATGCCATATGCAAGAATTAGCGTGATGTCGAGCGATGAAGTGTTTTTCTGCGATGCCAAATAAGCGCCGAAGGGTTATTTATAACAAGATAACCTAACTTATGATTTTGTCAAGACTTATAACGGCTGGCGGGGCAATTAGCCTTCCGAATAAATACAAATAATTTGTCGGTTTAGTGTGACACAATGGCAAAAAAATATTATATTTATCTGCATTCACCGGCAGAACGCATTTTAAGAAATTGTGGGTCAGATGTCATTGCTAAATGATCGATATCGCATTACTAAAACTTTGGGAGCAGGTGGAGCCGCAGAGGTTTATCTTGCGGAGAATACTGATTCCGGGGACCGCGTGGCCATTAAGCGGATCAGTGCGGGCGTCGATTTTAATTCCGATGCGGTAAGCAAGGAGATAAACGCTCTGATCGCCCTTGATCATCCCGGTGTTGTCAAATTAATCGAAACTTTCGAGGAAGCCGACGCTTTTCATTTAGTCACTGAATTTGTCCAAGGGCCAACGCTGGAGGAGTTTTTTAAGGGTAAACAAATCCCCCCCCCAACTCTGCGAGCATATGCCCTGCAAATCCTTACAGCCCTTGACTATATCCATTCCCGTGGCATCATCCATTCCGATCTTAAACCGGCCAATATAATTATTGATGCAACGGATCAAATCCGGCTGATCGATTTTGGTATAGTACGATCCGCATCGGCGGAGATCGCCGCAGATATCAAGGAAATCCGCGGTACATTACACTATATGTCACCGGAGCAGGCCGAGGGTAGCTCCTATGATATCAGGAGTGACTTGTTTTCGTTCGGTGTGATTCTTTATGAAGCTTTAACAGGTCGTCGGCCGTTTGAAGGTGATTATGATATGGCGGTCATGTACGCTATTCTTTATGAAGATGTAGTACCGCCGGAAAAAATAAATAATCAAGTATCATCAAAACTCTCTGACACAATTCGCGCTCTGTTGGCCAAAACAGCTTCCGATCGACCCGGTTCGGCCAATCAGGTAAGTAAGATGCTCGACGGCGCTTTTGAACAGGCCGCGCCATCAAAAGATAATGAAATCCATCGCATTGCCGTTATGCCGTTCGACTTCCCCCCTGAGGACAGCGACAGCCGGCTAATTGCGGAAGGGTTGCGTGACGAACTATACGCCCGTTTGCAACAGTTAGATGGTCTTGATGTCGTTTCACCTATCCGTGTAAAGCAACATTCCAAAGAGCTAACCGACGGTGACGCAATTCGCAGCATTCTGGGCGCCGACGATTATCTGACCGGATCGATACGCCGCATTGCCGCACGGATCAGAATCTATCTTATGCTGTTGTCTTCGACTGATGATTCAGTACAGTGGTCGGAAAAATATGACAGCCCAATGAGTGATCTTTTCGATGTCATCGATACTATTACAGAAAAAGTAATGACGGGATTTAAAACTCAACTGACTGGATTGCCGAAAGAAGTGGAAATTCAAAGTTCAACAACTCGCCCCGAAGCGTATGAGTTATACTTGTTGGCCAAAGGTTATTATGTTAAAAACACACGCAAGGACCTTGAATATGCCCGGAATATGTATCTGGAAGCATTGAAGCTTGATCCCAAATACGCCCTGGCTCAGGTAGGCGTAGCCGACTGCCTCTGTTTAGAGTATATGAATTACTTCAATCGCAGCGAAAATGTCATGGCGCAGGCTGCCGAATTAGCCGAAAGGGCGCTGACCACTGTCCCCAACTTTCCCGAAGCATTCCGCACACTGGGTCGGATAATGCAGGCAACCGGTAAGCCATCGGAAGCCGCCGAATATTATCGCAAGGCGGTTACATACAAAGAGGATTATTATCTAGCCTATCGGTCACTTGGCTGGTTGGCCAAGGATAATTTCAGGTACGAAGAAGCTTTGGAATGGGTGCGTAAATCACTGTCTATTAATTCCACCGATCTGGAAACGGTTTTCCTCAAAGGCATTATCCACTTCGAACATAAGGAATCGAAACAGGCCATTAATGATTTCACGCGCTGTCTGGAACTTCGCCCGGATTATGGCCGGGCCTGTTTCTTTATGGGTATGTCCTATTTTCAACTGGGACGACTTGATGATGCTATAGCTTCTATGAAGCGAGCTATAAATCTCGGCGGTGATATCAATGCGCCATATTTGCTCGGATACTATAATCTAGCCAAGGGAGACATTGATAAGGCGCTTCATATACTACGAGGTGCCGCAAAGCGACCCGAAATCGCCTTTCTGGCGGAATACTATAGGGGTTTGGGATTTGTTTTGAAGAAAGAGTTCGATACCGCCAAAACCTTCTTTGAAAAGTCGGCTGAGTTATGCCGAAAACTGCTTGATGAGGATCCAAGTTTCGCCGTGGCCAGATCCGTTCTGGCCAAGAACCTGGCCTTTCTCAAAAGAGATGACGAATGTCTTGCTGAGCTGGCTGAATTGCGGAAATACACTACTTTCGACGGATCCATAGCTCAGGATATGGCCAAGGCATTTGCCATTCTGGGTGATCGGGACAAGGCGGAGAAGTACATTGCCCTTGCTTTGGAAACGCAGCAGGGCCCGACCCTGCCCGAGATTTCGCATGATCCGATACTCAAACTGTATCTGAAGGGACTTCCGCATGGTTGATGACATGCGCAGGCTGGTCGATGAGAACCGACGATTGAAAACGGCCGTTAAGGAATTGGCCGTGATTAATGAAATTGCCGGTGTGATAAATTCCACTATGCCAGTCGAGGAGATAAGTCGGCGCATAATGGACAAAGTCGTGGCCGCACTGAAAGCAAGCGAAGCGGCTGTGCACCTTTTCTCGGATAAAGACGACCAGTTGACACCCCACACTTTCGTTCGGGGAAAACAGGATGATTCATCCACGGGCAAGGCGCGTTTGGATATCACGATTACGGGATGGATCGCCAGGAACAATAAACCGTTTGTCGTCAATGACATCTCCAAGGATCCTCGCTTTAGGGATGCCAACCTCGGCAGCGTTCCAGTCGATTCACTTTTGGCCGTACCTCTTACGGCCAAAGGGCAGTTGATAGGTGCCCTGACTGCCTTCAACAGTCGTAATCCGGAAGGATTTGCAGAAAACGATATTCGCCTGCTGACTATCATCGGTGTTCAGTCAGCTCAGATAATAGAGAATGCGCGTCTGTATCAAGAGGAACTCCATTTACGTCAATTACAGGGCGAAATCAAAGCCGCCCAGAAAATTCAAGAGGGATTTTTACCGGAAAGTAATCCCGAAGTCAACGGTTTTGATATATTTGGCGGCTCATTGGCGGCCAAGGATGTAGGCGGAGACTTTTATGATTTTATTTTTTCAACTACCGATAAATTATATTTTTCCATCGGTGATGTATCCGGCAAGGGCATGCCGGCAGCCTTACTGATGTCAACGATTCAGGGGCAGGTCAGGCTCCTGATCAGTCGTAATAATTCGATGAGTCCGGCCGATATCCTGTGGAACCTGAATCAAATAACCTACCAGTTGTCTCAAAGCACGCAATTCGCAACGATGATGATCGGGTGTATGACTGCCGGGAATTCATCGCTAATTCTGGCTAATGGTGGCCATTGTTATCCGATAATTATCGGCGCTGATGGTTTAATACGTGAAATCAGCGAATCCTCACTGATTGTGGGTATTGTCGAAAAAGCAGAATTCATTAACACCAATGTATCTTTAAATCAAGGCGACGTTTTGGCTCTGGCCAGTGACGGCATTGATGAGGCTTTCAATAGCAATGGTGATGAGTTCGGCCTCGACCAATTGAAGGCGGTCCTGCTAAAATCTCGTGATCTGTCGGCACAGGATATTTACAAACATGTATTCCAGGCAATCGCGGACTTTCGCGGCGAGGCCGAACAATCGGACGATATCACACTTCTAATCATAAAACGTGATTAGCACCCTCAGATCATTTTCCGATAATCTGCTCAAGCATTTCAATCTCATTTTTATTCTCGGTATTCAAATCAAGCGATCTACAATAATTCAGGATTGCCGCTGTCGTATCGCCATTGGCAGTTTCAATATGAGTACTGACCGTTTTCAAACGTCGCGTTTGATTGTTATTTACAAATTTAAGGCAACACCAATATTAAAAGAGTATGCCCGCCATTTGTTGGCAAATAAAATTCCGGGACTGCTCAATCCATAAAGATAGTTTAATTCAGTGATTATAAGCATAGATCCGGCCCTAATATCGACTCCAGTCCCGACAACGAAACCGAACAGAGTACTTTTCGCTTCGGAAAGATCAGGTGAAGTTCCGACCTTGGATAGTCCCGGCTGTTCCCTTTCGGTTCGAGCCTTGAAACCAATTTGAGGGCCAAATTTAAATTTAGGGTATATTTGATAACTCGCCCGAGTAGAGATTACGGCTAAAATCGGGATTTCCATATAATCAACCATATAGACTGTTTTATCTGATCCCAGTATATGTCCCTCGGCATCGGTATAGGTTATTTCATCAGTTTCGGTGCCCCGTCGCGTATAAATGAATTCCAACTGAATTTTAAATCCCGGAGAAGTATTGTACCGGATAAAAACGCCTCCAATTAAACTCGAATGCGAATGAAAATGCCCATCGGCAAAATCATTATCGAAATCAAGCTCGGAAACATTAATACCACCCTTTATCCCGAGTAATATATTTCCAGATTGATCCTGAGCTGATAGAGGTAAAACACTACACAACGAGCAGACGATGACAATCAACACCTTGGTATACTTCATCCATGAACTCCGTTGAATATTTATTACGGACAGCTTGGTTCAATCGGCGGCGGACCGGATCTGAATATGTAATTTATTATATAAACAGGGTCGCCGATATTGACCGCGCCGTCGCCATTTACATCGCCCACACAAAGAGGTTCAGGTGAGGGCCCGTCGTTAAAAATGAAATTGATCAAATAAACGACATCGCCGATATTGACAGATCCGTCTCCGTTGGCATCTCCGCAAGATAACCGCATTATTTTAGTGAGATAAATGCTTGATCCGTTCACAAATGAGCTGCTGGTTCCGACTAGAGCGAACCCTCCATCATATGTAGCGACAACCGACCGTCCATGATCATCCTGAGTTCCCCCGACATTGTACGTCCATAGCGCATCGCCCAATGAGTCGAGTCGGATGAAATTGTGCTTACGCCGATAGCCGGGCACATTGACCCACCCGCCAACCATAAAACCGCCGTCATCGGTAGTACATATCGAATTATTTCTTTCGTCAGGAGGATTTAGGGCAATCGATTTTGACCAGATAGTATTGCCGTCGAAATCAACCTTGTGCACATGACCTGCTCCCCGGGCCTTGCCGGCCATGACCAGCCCATCTTCGACAACACAGGCGGCATGCATTTCATCATGATAATCAGTCAGAATGTACAATGAATCCCACAGCATGGTCCTGGACTTATTGGTGCGAAATACCCAGAAATCATACCCGGACGAGTAGGGGTCATTATGGTTACCGGCCACAATAAAACCACTATCGGGCATTTGATGGATAAACCACCCGTCCTGAAGACTGTAACCGCCGTAGCGAGTTGTCCCTTCATAACCGCCGGATTTATCGAGTTTCATTATGAAGGCATGATTATCGTAATCCACATTGATTATTCCGGTGATAGCATAACCACTATCAAATGTCTGGATCGCCCATAGTGGCCAACCGTTGCCATCAATTTCAGTCAACGGATGCGTCCACATCGTGTCGCCCAGACTATCGGTTTTGACCATCCAGATACCATACTCACCCGGGCCATCCCTAAAAGCATCGCTCCAGGCTCCTATAAGATAACCACCATCCAGGGTTTCAAGTATATGATACCCCGTTTCGTCGGTTGAATCGGTGCCAATTAGCTTGGTCCATTCCACATCGCCGTTACGGTCGGTTTTGATTATATTGATGTCGTGTTGATAATCAACGTTATCCATCGTGGTGCCGACCATGATAAAACCGCTATCGCGAGTTTCCTGAATGCAGTTAACCGAATCGAAATATCCGTTCCAGTATATATTAGTCCAGGTGGTGTCAATAAACTGAGCATTAGCAGGATTTCCAATCAGCCCACAGAAGCCGATTACTATGATCATATAGTATAGCCGGCGCATAACTACCCCCGATTTTCTAATATTAGCTTATTGTTTTGATCAAGTCTATCAATTCAATATAGAGAAAAAACATCGCTTGTCAATATGCTAAAATTCGACCAGTTTGGAGCCGATTGTCTAATTATATATCGATAGGCGTATTTGGCTTCCCTGTCTGGTCGCCGAAGCCTGTTTTGGACAAGGATTTGGGCT
>JAAEQF010000302.1 GCA_024231695.1 FCB group bacterium | reverse complement strand
TTGTGAGTGTGGAACCTCAAAACGTGCAGGATGTCAAAGGAGTGCTCGATGCCATCGGCCGCCAGTTACTGCCAAAATACACGGTGACCGAATATGGCAATGACCTTGGGGCTGCCCTGCAGCCGGTTGAACGGGCTTTGCACGATTTCCCAACGGTGATTTTGATCGACAATATGGAGAGTGTGTTGACGGACTCCGAAGGTAACAACCCCGCCGGAGTAGCCGACGTGACCGAATTGCTGGAACTATGCCAAAAGCTGCTGGCCGCATCGAAAAGTTGCCGCCTGATTTTTACCAGCCGGGAGAATTTGCCGAAACTGTTTGCCAAAACCAAAAACACGGTCGAACTGGGGCGGTTGAGCCAAAACGAAGCGATCCAATTGGTGGAAAAAGTGATGGCCGAAAACGGCTGGGAACCGCCTGCAACCGATAACGCGACGACGGCGGAGGAAGTGGAAGAACTGGTGGAGACAGTCAATCGCCACCCACGCGCTTTGGTACTTTTGGCCCAGGAGGTTGCCACCGGAGTGCGGGCCACAACCCAGAATGTGGCTGAGATGATGGCGGAGCTGGAGAGGAAGAACAAGGGCGACCGGGGAAATTCGCTCTATGCCAGCGTGGAGCTTTCCCTCCGCCGTCTGCCACCGGAAGTGCGGGAACAGGTGAACCGGTTGGCTGTGTTCCACGGGGGCGGACATTTAGCGATTGTGGCAGCGGTAATGGAACTTGATACCGACAAGATCGGGGCGGTGGCGGAGATGCTGATTGGGGTGGGATTGGCGGAAGGGCAGGAATACAGTTACTTGCGTCTCGACCCGGCTCTGCCTGCCTACCTGAAGCTGGGGCAAACTCCGGAGCGGTTGTCCGAACTGGAAACGGTGTGGGCCGAGGCCATAATTCAAATGGTCTATTTTCTTTATGGGCAATTGTCCAAGGACGGTAATATGGCGGCCCGGTTGACCCTGCTTGAACTCCCCAACCTGATGGCTTTGCTTGACCGGCTGGATCGACAGGTAAAAGCGGACAGTTCGACCGCTGATCAAGTCGCCAATATTTCTGGGACAATTGAGGGACTGTTGGCTAATCTGGGTCGACCGCAGGCGCTGGCCCAAGCGGTAGCATTGCGGAAAAGGGCGGCTGAGATGATCCCTGAGTGGGGCAAGGCTCGCTTTGAAAACGAGCGGCTGCTGATTGAGCGGCTACTCCAGCAAGGACAGCTCCAACCTGCCTTTGAAAAGGCTCAGGCACTACTGGATAAAGCCAAAGAAGTTGGGCCAACGGCTTATAAGGGAGCCGATTATGATTTGGCAATGGCACATTTTATGCTTGGCAGGGTTTTGTCGCGGAGAGGACAGATGGCTCCCGCTCTTGAACTGCTTCTCGAAGCCCAGAGATTGTTTGAGGTGTTGGGAAAGCAGGGTGATCGTATGGCTTCGGTTACTCTGGCCGAACAGGCCGATTGCCTTGTGGATTTGGGGCGGCTTGATGAGGCGGTCCAAACATATGAGGAAAACATCAAAAAGGCTGAAAAACTGCATGATTCCCGGCAAATTGCAGTCGGGAAGGGGCAGTTGGCGACGGTGCGAATGTTGCAGGGCAAGTATGACGAGGCAGTCACTGGTTTTAAGGAGGCAAGGGCTATCTTTGAACAGTTGAACGATCCGACCATGGTTGCCACCGCCTGGCATCAGATCGGCTATGTGCATGCGGAGGCCGAACATTATGACGAGGCGGAAACGGCCTACCGTCGGTCGTTGGAAATTAAAACCCGGACTAACAATAGGACCGGCCAGGCGACTACTCTGAACCAGTTGGGTTATCTTTACAGTAACTATTTGGATCGGCCGGAAGAGGCGGTGACTTTCTATCGGCAGGCAGCTGATATTGCGGTTGAATTGGGAGATTTGGCTGCTGAAGGTACAAGGCGTAACAACATAGCCGCTGTCCTGTGCAAGCTGAAACGGTACGATGAAGCCCGGTCGGAAATCATGCGGGCGATTGAAAGTAATAGGCCATTCGGTCATGCGGTCGAACCGTGGAAAAGCTTTAGCATTTTGCAGGATATCGAAACAGCGGACGGGAATCACGAGGCCGCCCGATCTGCATGGCAACAGGCCCGAGAATCATATCTTGCCTATCGGCAACAGGGGGGGTATGCGCAAACATCCGGTGGCGAGTTAATTGATAAAATATTGGACTCAGCTCAGAAGGGCGATACTTCTGAAGCAATACAGTACTTAACCCAGGTCACTCAAGAAAAGGACACTCCAGACTGGCTCAAAACCTTCGCCCCTAAAATCGTTGCTATTCTCAACGGTTCTCGTGATACCAGCCTGGCTGTGGACCCTGCCCTCCATTATGCTGATGCGGCGGAAATCCTTTTCCTCATCGAACAGTTGGGAAAATAATTAGGTTGAAACCAGAGCCAGCGAATTTCGTATGCAATAGTAACGGTTAGATTAGAAGATCAGGAGTCGGGCTGATGCAAGTTTCAGATTTTGAACATTTCCGGGATGTGTTGTTGGAGCGCAGGCAAAACCTGACGGAATGGCTGAATTCTGCTTCAATGGCGCATACAGGCGATGCCGAAAAAGTGCATCGGCTTTTGGAACAGATCAAGGAAGCGCTTGATCGGGTAAAAAGTGCAACATACGGGGAGTGCAAAGTCTGCCATGAGGGCGTTGAGTTACACAGGTTAGAAGTGCAACCGGTTAAGCAAATATGCCTTTGCTGTATCAGTGAAGAGGAACAGGCGGAGTTGGAAGAGGATTTGTATCTGGCCAGTAAGATTCATCGGGCGCTCCTCCCGCAGACCACACCGAAAATCGAGGGATTTGAGGTGGAGGTGCGGTCACTGGCGGCCAGCAACATCGGTGGTGATTATTACGATTTCCTCCCCGATACCGATAGTCAAACGTTTCGGGTCATTATTGCCGATGCCATGGGCCATGGTCTTCCGGCCGGACTTCTGATGTCGAACCTTCAGGGGGCGATGCGAATTTTATCCTCGGACATCAATGAGCCCGGACCACTTATTGCCCGGCTCAATCAATGGCTGTGCCGCAATGTGCCGGTGACCAAATTTGTATCACTGGTCTGTCTGGATATTGAGAAGACCTCCGCTAAGGAGACTCGAGTTACTTATACAAACGCCGGCCATTGCCAGCCTGTTCTGATCAGGAAAGATGGTTCCGTTGAGCGGCTTGAGGTGACCGGCGGCGTCCTTGGCGTCGATGAGGAATTCACCTACGATGAACAAAGGGTGTCTCTTTTTTCCGGTGATATTCTGGTACTCTACACTGACGGTATTATCGAGGCTGAAAATGCTCAGGGAGAGTTATATGGGGAGGATCGTCTGGTAGAATTTATCCGGGCGCAGCAAAAGGACTCATTCCAGAATGTCGTTGACGGTCTTCTGAACTCGGTCTTTGAATTTTCGGGGACTTCACAGGCGGCCGATGATCTCACGGTCCTCATGCTGCACAAGAAATAGCCTTCGCCGTTCTGTTTGATCACAGTATTTCCAAACCTGACCGTTTCCAAGCATTAGTCCTGCAGTTTATTAACAGTCTTCAAAATGATACTGAACCCTTCGCAAGGAAATCTGAGTCTGCAATTTCATATTTTGGCCCAGAATGAAACTTTTTGTCCCAAATATCTGTTTTAATTACGTATTTGCATCGTATGTTAAGTATTATTAATGGATCAAGGAAGTCGATGATTGCTTGTCGGCAGGAATATTCTGATGCCCATCTTCCTTTGGTGTTTACCGGATTAAAGGCAAAAATGGGGATGGGGCGATGAACATCACTCGGAAAGACCGCTTGGATCCATTATTATCCATACAACTTAAAATTGAGATGGAGTTTAAGAGTGAAAATGAAAATTGTTAAAGGCAAAGCCATATTGCAGAGTCTAATCAAGTTGGTCCTGGGTGGATTTTTGACAACCGTGCTATTCTATAATCCGGCAGTTTTTGCCATGCCTGATTATATCTTCTTCTCTGTAAACGGAGACACGACCCTTTCCTCGATGACCCAGGGCGATGAGTTCTATTGGGCTTCCAACTGCGATACCGGAGCCACTATCAATTGGGAAATCTGGTATGATGCGAATTCAAATTCGACGATAGATCCATCAGTGGATTTGTTGCTGGCTTCTGAGAATATCACCGATGGTAACGCGGTCACCGAACCGGATCCGATTAAAGATGGCTACACAATTGGTGAAGCTTTCAGGTTATCCGGGGAACCGGGAGTCTATATTTTCAAGGCGACGGATATTACCTCCGATGTGTCACTTCAGAGAATAATGACCATGGTGGCCATGTCATCTCCGCCCAATCAATTTACCGGGCAAATATTTCTGCCGGGTATTTCAGCACCAAACAGCTTGTTGGAAAACAGGCTTATCTTCGCCGAAACCGAATCGGGCGATGAAGGAGTGTCCCTGGGCGTCACCGACAACATGGGCATGTACTCGATGAATATCAGCGCTCTTGGAACGGGCGTAGAATTCTACCTCGGTGCTTCGAATATCAACGGATATGTGGCTCCGGGAGAGATTTTCGCCACCGCTTCCGGTGTCGTTGGCGGAAATGACTTTACGTACACGGCGGCTACGGATTCTGTCTGGGGGCTGGTGAAGGATGAAACCGGTACGGCGCTTAATTTTAGAACCGATGTTGCGGCCGAGTCGGGCTCTCAGTGGAGAAGTTCCACAACCAGTGGCGGAAGATACGCTATTTACTTTTCGGGTACCGATAACGGTATTTGGACCATTGAGATTGATTCCAGAATCAGTCCGGATTTTCTGTCGCCGAAAAGGCTCGAATTTGACCTCGATACCGTCACGAGTTTCGAGCATGATATCGTCTTGACCAGAACCGACGCGATGATATATGCCCGAATAACTGAGAACGGCGGATTGCCGGTCAATAACTATCGAGTCGATGCCTTCTCCGCCTCTCTCGAAAGTTGGACCGAGTCCGTATCCGGCACCGGCTCGGACAATATTGTGACGTTACACGTATCATCGTTGGATCCCGATGGCTGGCAGGTGATGATCAATCAGTGGGATGATGACTTCTCGATTCCTGCCGGCTTGGTGGTTGAAAGTGATGCTTTCAATGTGGCTCCCGGGGACACGGTCACACTGAATTTGGTCACTGGGATATTGATTAGCGGTACTTTGACTCAGGACCCGGAGGATGATCCTATTGTCTGGGATGATGTCTGGGTGGGGGTCCAGCCTTACGGCACAAGCGCGAATGAGGGCGCCTATTCGTTTTATGCAGTTGCCGGTACCTACTACCTAGGGGCATCTGCCGATGGTTATTTGGCTAATCCAGGAGTGCGATACCTCGAACTGAATGCTGATACTTCCAGTGGACTTGATTTCACCATCAACGAAGCTCACTGTCGAGTACATGGAACTCTGACCAATGTTCCCTTACCACTTCCGAGCCCGGATTACTTCGTGACAGCGCGTACGGGGATTGACAACTTCGACGGCTATTATGTGAACGCTCAAATTGACAGCGTGACCGGGATGTACCAGATGGATTTATGTGACGGTAACTGGACAATTATCCCGCCCTGGGGATTCCCTGACGCCGACCCGCCGGAATCGACTGTAGTGGCGATAGGGGAGAGCCCTGACACAGCGCGGACAATTGATTTTGAATATATCTCAAACTCGGTTTTGTGTGGTGATGCCAATGGTGATGGAGCGGTCAATATCGGTGACCCGGTGTATATTATCAATTACATTTTCAAATTCGGCCCGACCCCCGATCCCCTCTGTATCGCCGACGTTAATAGCGACGATGCGGTCAATATCGGCGACCCGGTTTACCTGATTAACTTCATCTTCAAAGAAGGCAATCCACCGATTGAGCCGTGCTGCCCATAAGGAATTGTATTTAACTTTCGGGGAAGATATGACTTAATAGTATTTACTCGAAAAGCAGCAGTAGGGCTAAGGTATTAATACAGAGAAGGGTCTCCGATGAGGCCCTTCTCTTTTGTCAGTCAATTATCTGCTCGCGGCACCGGCTTAACTATCCACGGAAAATATTGGTTAACAAAGTCAGGTAGCAGCTACGGGAGACTACTCATAGCACCATTGTCTTCATTGGACATTGTTTTTCAGTATACAATATTGTAATTTGTTGCCGTAGCCATACATTAGCGCCGGAGTGAATCTGGGTCGAAGTTAATTATGGGATCGTAGATTTTAGGAGTCTGGATATGATACCCTCAAAGGCTTATGCGGAACTAAAGAAGCGAATGATGGAAATATCTATGCTGAATTCCACCGCCGGAGTTTTGCATTGGGACCAGGAAGCCTACCTTCCAGCCAAGGCCGTCGATCATCGGGCCGAACAACTGGCCCAAATCAGTCGGTTGACGCATGAATGGTTTACCGCTCCGCAGGTTGGTGAGTTGATGGATACCATCGAGGCATCTGATTTAATTACTGATTGCGAATCGGCAGAAGCGGTAAATGTTCGGGAATGGCGCCGTATGTATGAACGGGAAACCAAACTTCCCGTCGATCTGGTCGAGGATTTTGTTCGTACGACTTCCAAAGCCAGTAGTATTTGGGCTGAAGCGCGCAAAAAGTCTGATTTCAGTTTATTCCAGCCGTCGCTGGAAAGAATCGTGGATCTGTGTCGCCGGAAAGCTGATTTTATCGGGTATGATAAGGAAAAATACGAAGCTCTCCTCGATGAGTTCGAACCCCGAGCCAAAGTGGCTGATATTGAAAAAATCTATTCGGGACTTCGGACCGAACTTGTTGAATTAATCGGCAAAATTAAGGATGCGCCCAGAAAACCGGATATCGGTATTATCAAGCGACCATACGATCTTACCCGACAAAAAGTATTTGCCGAATCGGTATCTCAAGCTATCGGCTATGATTACAAGGCGGGCCGCTTTGACGAGGCTGTGCACGCTTCCTGCAATGAAATGGGTCCTCTGGATGTCCGTGTCCTAACCCGGTACTATACTGATGACATCGCCGAAGGTTTAACCAGCGCTATGCACGAAGTCGGTCATGCCCTATATGATATGACTCGGCCGAATAAGGTACACTGGGGTACGCCGATGGGTGAGACAGCTTCACTCGGTATCCACGAATCACAATCGCGGCTGTGGGAAAACATGGTAGGCCGATCCAATGAATTTTGGCAGTATTTTTTTCCTCAACTACAGCAACTATTCCGAAAGGAATTAGCGGGAGCCACCCGTGATGATTTCTACGGAGCCATGAATTGGGTTTCGCCGTCCTATATCAGAGTAGAGGCAGATGAGGCTACGTACAACCTCCATGTTATGCTTCGTTTTGATATGGAGCGAGCTATTATTGCCGGTGATATCAAGGTATCCGATATTCCCGGTGAATGGAATAAACGATTCAAGGATTACTTTGGCTTCGAAGTGAATAACGATGCCAATGGTTGTCTTCAGGATATTCATTGGTCGCATGGTATATTCGGTTATTTCCCCACCTATACTTTGGGTAACCTGTATGCGGCCCAATACTGGTCGCAGGCATTGAAGGATCTTCCGAATCTACTGGATGATTTCAAACGAGGGCAATTTAGTCGATTGTTCGAATGGCTGGGTGAGAAAATACATACTCCGGGATCGAAGTACGACGCTCCCGATCTTTGTCGACGGGTGACAGGGAGCAAGTTGAGCCATAAACCGTTACTGGATTATCTGTACGAGAAATACTCCGGTATTTATGGTATCAGCAGAAATTAGGATTTGGCTTCGTACGCAGGTATTAATCTGAGTGAAAGGGGATATAGAGATGGGCCTGAAAGAACGATTCCAGAGAAAAGTAACCATGACCGTGCTTCAAATGCAATGTATGCTGGTAGTTACTCTGCTATCAACGATTTGTCTGCTGACCGTCTGGCCCAGATTTCGAAGCGATGCTATGAGTCTCGAATGGTATGTGTACTTGATTCTGATTGCAGTTTTTGCGATACCGCTTTTTAAGAGAAGTTGATTTTCTTATTAAGCCTTCTCTTTAAGTCTGTCAGCTACATTCAATTATGTTTTAATCCGGTTTGCTACGTATTGATGTTAATGACTAATACTGATGAAAGGAAGGCTGATGATATCTCGTAAACTTGCTCCAAGTGATAGTCCCTATGCTTCAATCATTGGACTTTCGCGTGCGGTGAGAGTAGGCAATTTTGTTTCCGTTGGTGGAACAGCGCCGATTGGGCCGGATGGTAAGACCATTGGAATCGACAATCCGGCCGCCCAGACAAAACAGTGTCTTAAAACTATTGAAAGCGCATTGAAAGAAGTAGGCGCTTCGTTAGAGCATGTAATAAGAACGCGGATGTTGTTGACTCGAATTGAAGATTGGAAGGAAATCGCCAAAGTTCGGGGAGAGTATTTCAAAGACATTCGCCCAGTGGATACCGTTATGGAGGTAAATCGCTTTATTAATCCTGAGTGGCTTGTGGAAGTTGAGGTTGATGCTATCGTAACCGATGATTTACAGGCTGTGAAAGAACCCGGTTGACGTCCGGACCGGTTACATGTAGCTTGAATAATCAGCATTCGCATAAATCGACAACAGGCAAAGTTCATTGATCCGTGAACCACTCGGAGGAGGGGAAAGTTTGCAGATTAAGTCACCCAAACCGACCGACCATCCTCGCTATGCCGGTCTGTGGCCGCGTCTGGCGGCCCTTGTTATCGATTTCCTTCTACTCAGCCTGCTTTTCTTCCCGATTACCAAGGTCGTCAAAGGGGTCTGGATTATGACCGGTTCTGATCATCTGTGGGAATATGGGTGGTTTATCACCGATCCGCTGTGCCTGATATTTTTGGCTGTTATCGTCGTATATTTCATATTGTTGGAAGGGATTTTCGGAGCCACTATCGGCAAAAAAGTTATGGATCTGCGGGTAGTGCGGACGGATGGTCATAAACCCGGTATGGCTCGATCTGCAGCCAGAAATCTCCTACGGGCTATTGATGCTTTGCCGGCGTTCAGTATTCTTGGCATCGTGCTGATTGTAACCTCGCCCGAGAAAGCGCGTTTTGGTGATCGGGTTGCCGGAACCAGAGTTATTATCCGGCGCCGTTAGCAAGTATCAGACCTCGATTATTTCACCGCCGCATGACGATCCGCCGCCGGCGGTACATCCGAAGCAATGATTATTGGTCATAATTTTACGAGAAATAAACGCCTCATAATCGAAAGCGGAGATGTGATCGACCGGCTGGGCGGTCATCTCCAGCATCTGATTAAAATCACAGTCATAAATGCTACCATCATAGCCGACTGAAAAATGCATGGAACTGATTGTTAAAATTTATATGACCGTGTTCCGACCGGAACATTACGACTCCGTGGATGATATTGATAATAATGAAAACATGCAGTGACGTTAATTCATGCGGCTGAAAGAGATAATTCTTGACTATTTTGGGCGATTACTGCATATTAAAGAGGCTGAAAGGGATATTTCACACATCAAGAGCCCTTATCCAGCAATTATCGCATATTATTAGCAGCGACATAAGAGAAAAATTAATATAGCATAAGGAGTGACGTTGTGTATTACTCAAAACAACACTTTGCAGGTTGCCACTTGGTAATTCGACTCCTGGTTTTGACTGTTTCTATCATGATTTTCACCTCGACAAATGCATCTGCCGATATTCCGCGAATGATAAATTATCAGGGAGTACTGACTGATGCCAGCGGCGATGTGATTTCGCAGGCCAGTATTACTATCAATTTTATGATTTATGACGACTCCCTGGCCATTCCACATGTATGGACCGAATCGATTCTGACCAGTATCACCGATGGGCAGATATCGCATAACCTTGGATCGATAGCGCCTTTGCCCGACACCCTGTTTACTAGAATAGATGAACTTTTTCTGGAAGTACAGGTGATTGATACGGGGGGAGTGACACAAATATTGGAACCTCGCACCCGGCTGGTATCGTCGGGCTATGCTTTTCGCGTTTCTACCATCGATTCAGCTTCCGGAGGAACGGTTACCGGGGAAGTATCAATCCTCAACAATTCGGATAATTACACGCTGACGGTTAACAACGACGGCTACGGGGGCGGTGGACATTTTCAGATTCACGGTTTAGCAAATGCCAATGCTGCCGTTTATGGTATTTCAGAGGCCGGCGAAGATATGGCCTGCGCGATCCACGGCGTTTTGACCGGCGAAACCGCCGGCTGGGAATCGGCAGCCATAAAAGGTGAGAATTACGGCGAGGGGCTCTCCGGGGCCGGCGTTTTTGGCCTGCACTATGGAGGTGGTTACGGTGTTCACGGTAAAGGTGAGGGTGAAGGGGCAAACGGAGTATGGGGCTATGCAGAAACCGGCATCGGTATTCATGGAACCTCGCTGTATGACAAATCCGGATATTTCAGCGGTGGAAGAGTGCAGATTATCGGAGGAACGGATGCTTCCGTAATAGACAATACCAGCGGGATGCTGGTTGTCGGAGTAACGAGTTATGAAAACATAGTCATGGATAAAAATGAAATTATGGCTCGCAACGGCGGCGCTGTCTCGACCCTACACCTGCAGACCGATGGTGGAACGGTTGCCATCGGCTTACAGGGGATAACGCCTCCGGCTGGCTATGTCCTGGCTGTTGACGGCAAAGCGGTGATGGAGGAAGTCGAAGTTCAGCTTTCTCAGGATTGGCCGGATTATGTTTTCGATGATGATTATCGACTTACCCCATTGGATGAACTGGCGGATGAGATCAAGGAAAACGGGCATCTTCCGGGAATGCCATCAGCTCATGAGGCGGAAAGCAACGGGATTGCTCTCGGGGAAATGCAAACTTTGTTATTGACCAAAGTTGAGGAATTAACGCTTCATTTGATTGCCATGGATCAGCGAGTCAAGAATCTGAATAATGAAAACGAGATTTTAAAAAAACAACTTTCGAAATACATGTCACCCAATGAAAACGAGAACAAGGATGGTGTAAAATGAATACTGTCCTTGAGGGAAAGAAGCAAAAAACCGTCATGATTGTCTCCGTGCTTATCGGCGTCATTTGCTTAAGTGTTATGACCTGCATAAATGCGGCTGAAATACCGGGGAAGATTTCCAAAAATTTCTACCGCATACCATACGGAAACAGGGTCGACGTGAGAATCAATCAGGATTACATCCACCATGGAGAAACTCCGGCCGGGGGGCAGGGGCCGATGGATTTATGGGCTCATCTCGTTGATCAACCCCTGGTAGCAGGTGCGGCTGGGATTGTCATTGAAGTTCGGGATCACCTTGATGATTGCGGTTGCAATAGTCAGTATGGGGGCTGTGCCAACTTCATCCGGATTATGCATGCCAACGGTGAACGCTCGGATTATGTTCATATCGTTCAGCACAGCGCCACGGTTGATTCCGGTGATACGGTATATCGGGGACAGGTGATCGCCACCGAGGGTAATGTTGGTTTTACCTGCGGTGACGGGGAAGAGCCACGGGCCGGTACTTGCCTGGACTCGATCCCGGATAGTACACGAAATTGCCTGAGACATCTTCACTGGTCGGTAAGACGAGTGGCCACCAATGAATTCGTCAACCCGATGATTTGTGGCATCAGCAATAACATCTTCCAGAACATGGTTTCTTATACCGGAGCGGATTGTTCGACTACCGAATGTGACACTGATCAGGATTTTACTGTGTATCATAATTTCAGCGGCTACGGTACCTTTTATGTATATCAGGCGGACAATTCCATACAGAATTCCAACACTTTCGAAATCCAGGACTCCGCCAGCGTCGTTTTTCATGCCGGCAGTAGCATAACTCTCAAACCCGGATTTCATGCCCGGTCGAAATCTTATTTCCGAGCCGAGATTGGTGCCTGTAATAGCACTCTCAATGCGGATGATTTCTAAGCCGGAGTCAGTTTAAGCTGTTTGGCAAGACAAATTAATAAATCAAACGGCCTCGCAGGCTCTCCTATGGGGTCGATATTTCCTTAGTCAATGGAACATTCATCGACCGGTTCAGGTTATTATCATACAGACATAGGAAATGGTTTATGAAAACATCGGCAGTTACAAATAAGACCCGGATAAGTAATAAGGCAATCGCAGTACTGGCGATCCTGAGCGCATTGATAGTATATGTAATTCCTATTGCCGCACTGGAGGAGAAACAAAAGATGGCCTACAACGAACTGACTCCTGATGAAAAAAGGGTTATTATAAACAAGGGCACAGAACGCCCCTTTATCGGCGAGTTTTACACTCACAAGGACGTGGGCACCTATACCTGCAAACAATGCGATGCGCCACTTTACAAATCAGATCAAAAATTTGAATCCGACTGCGGCTGGCCGAGTTTTGATGATGAGATCGATGGCGCCGTCAAACGCGTTCCTGATGTCGACGGTTCCCGCACCGAAATAATTTGCAACAACTGCGGCGGGCATTTGGGGCATGTTTTCACCGGTGAAAGATTGACTGACAAAAATATACGCCATTGCGTCAACTCCATTTCGATGAGTTTCATTGCGGCGGAAACCGAATCAGAGTATGAGACGGCCTATTTCGCGGCCGGATGTTTCTGGGGTGTGGAATACCTGTTCCAGCAGGAAGCAGGAGTCATCTCTACCCGCGTTGGTTACATGGGCGGTAAAACAGATAATCCTACTTATGAAAAAGTCTGCTATGAGAACACCACTCATGCCGAAGCTATCAAAGTTGTTTTTGATGCAAAGCAGATCACCTATGAAAAGTTGGCTCGGTTATTCTTTGAAATTCATGACCCCACTCAGGTTGATCGCCAGGGACCTGATGTCGGGACGCAGTATCGGTCGGAAATATTTTATGTCAACAATGATCAGAAGAAGACGGCCGAGAAGCTGATAGATATCCTCAATGAGAAGGATTTTAAAATAGCGACTCAGGTAACCAAAGCGGTTCCTTTCTGGGAAGCCGAAGAGTATCATCAGGATTATTATAAGAAAAACGGCGGTACGCCCTACTGCCATTTCCGCCAACCCAAATTCTAGGTAGCGGAGCCACTTTTTACACTGTTGTGTGGATGATCATACCATTAACTCAGGGTCGCGGTGAAATTGCTGATTACTTCCTAAATAACAGCTTGATAGAAACACCCATCATGACTACGCCAAAAATGCCAACTGCGATCGGAAGCAAAGTAAGCTCTCCGAAAAAAGCCACGGTAGGTTCGGGATACCAGCGATTAAGCAGGGCCAGCGCAATATTTCCGAATGAATGACAGGCTAATGCCGGCCACACTGATTGGGTACGCCACAATACAATTCCAAACCATACTCCGGGTAGGAATGCAGCCGCCATGAAGAACGGGCTGGGGTGAGTCAGTGAAAAAAGAACGGCAACCATCACAATAGCGATGAACGGATTTAATCGTCGCAATAACCCTCTAAGCACAAAACCACGAAAGAGAAGTTCCTCCGTAAATGAGGCGACAATGGCCGCATAAAGGGCTATTATGGCTCCGTTCCAGCCGGTTGTCTGAGTAAAAGCCAGAGCCATTGCCATCTCATCCTCACCCGGCGCGATATGCGCCAGAAACAGCCAGCCGGCCAGCGCACTGGCGCCAACGGCACCAAACATAACAATCGGGTATTGCCACAATGGCAGCAAGCCACGCACCAGGCCAAGGCGCTGTTTTATCGGTGTTCGTGAGAACCGGGCGGCCACCAGGGCGATGATCAACATGGCCAGATGGATCGGTATGAGAATTGATAGAAAGCCTTTGGCCGTGGTCATGTTTTGCTGCATCCACAAATTGATAATTTCATCGGTAATTTGAATGCCGGGATCAGATGATTGACCGACAATGATATTTATAGTTAAAGTAGCAACAAGGCCTATCACCGGGAGGGTGATTAAAGCTATGACCAGCGACGGCCAGAGGCGGGGCTTCTTTTCAGTATATCCGGAATTCACGATAAGAATATCTGGACTGTTTTGTTGTCTGTCAATAAAAATAATGGGCCAAGAAACATTTTATATATAGGACTACTCCATGTACCTGCTTTATACCTGCTTTGAAAACAGCTTGCAAAAACGAGCAATTTGACGATATTATTATAACTGTACTAATTTCTTACTGGCTGCCAATAATATGGAGAAGGAGATAGATATGCGGATATGTATTTTCTCACGAATTTCGATATTGGTATCATTCCTGCTTGTCATCTTTGCCTTTACATCACCGGCTATGGCCGAGGATACGTTACTGATTAATTACCAGGGTTACCTGACCGGTTCCGGCGGTGATCCGATTACTTCCGAAGTGCCCATAACCTTCACCATTTATTCCGGTTCCTCAAGTATCGATGGCTTGTGGAGTGAAACCCACTTGAGCGTGGATGTAAATGATGGGGTTTTTTCTGTCGTGCTCGGT
>JAAEQF010000301.1 GCA_024231695.1 FCB group bacterium | reverse complement strand
TATACGGCTTGTTGTTTATTATGTCAATGACTTATTAGACTAATTTCCTCCATATTGCTACCGTTTTTGTCCTCTTTACCTTCCGTAATCACCAATAAAAAAGGCACCGCCCCGACGGGTGGCGCCTTTTTAGATCTGAGCCTATACGTCAACTTATTAGCCGAACACAATTTGGAGGTACAGTGCGTCCCTTTTCGAGGACAACTGATGGCTCCAATATATACTGGACTTAATGAGCCATTTGGTATTCTATTGTTAAAGCGTTAGTCAGACACACTACTCTATTTCTTTTTCTTTCGCTTCTTGACCGGGGACAAAATCTGGTCAAGCTGCACTTCTTCATCGTCAACATTCAGTTGAATCCAAAGTGGCAGATGATCCGAAAGCTGATAAGTAAAATCGGACTTTTTCTTTTTCAGACCCGGAAACAGGGGTTTGAAATCACCGGCATAAAAATCGAGCACTCCCCCGTTTGGTGAAACAATACTCTTGTGCAACGGCGAATGAAGAATCTGGTCATAGACCTTTTTCCGATCAATATTAGTACCTTTCAATTTCAACAACGACGCCGGCATTTTTAGCCCCTTTCGGGTAATCGCCCGATACAGGCTGTCACCATGACGGGGGATATTGAAATCACCCATCACAATAATATCTTTGTCAAAGACATGCTTGTCCCCACGCCGCTTATGAATCCAGTCGGCCAGTAGTCCCAGCGGCTTAATCCGGGCGTTCTTACCGCTACCCCAGCGGATATGTACGGCAATTAAGGTGAAGTCAAAACTGCCGGCCCGAAACGAAACCATATATGGTTTGCGCCACCAACTGACAATCGATTCGTATTCTCCTGTTTCTTTGTTTTTTTCTCGCGGCCCATCCACTTCAGCTGCCAGACCGGTGGGGACAACCGCCCGCTTGTCATAGAGATAGGCAAAACGCTCACGATTGCCTCCCCGATCATCCAGGACATCGGAAAAAATAATTTTCCAGTAGGGGCCGAGAATTTTCATAACCTTTTCCAGGTCGGACATATTATCCCGCAATTCCACCAGCGCCACCAAATCGAACTGATTGATTATTTCGGCTATGAAGTGAAGAGAGCTGTCCAATCGTTTCTTCTTCCCGAAATCCCGGACATTCCAGGTAGCCAAATTAATCGATTCATCCAGGCTGGAAGACGGGATTTTGCTTTTGGCAATCCGCTGGCGCAAGACTTTCAGCCCTTGCGCCGTCTTTAATGGAATCTTTCCGTGGTTCATGATTGTCTCCTCTCATCTGGGTAGAGGATTGATTCTGATATAATTCGATGTGAGATTAGTCGTGTCGCTTCCCTACGGTCAAGATACATAACTCTTATCTGTGATGCAACTGTTTTCCTGATATATGGCCGCGCTCTCTCTGTTGGACAATGGGATCTGGTTTTCCGGCGACAGACTTCCCGAGGAAATCCTCCAAAGACGTGTCGCATTATTAATATAAAAAAGGCGGGAGTATCAAACTCCCGCCTTTAATCTTGCTCAATCGTCATCGTCGAAACAATTTCGATCTTTCATGGCAACGGTTTAACCGAAAATACCCTGATCAAGCATGGCATCGGCCACTTTCAGGAAACCGGCAATGTTGGCTCCGTTGACATAGTTGCCCGGAGTACCGTACTTCTCGGAAGCCTCGACGCAGGACTTGTGGATGCTCTTCATGATACCATGAAGCTTGCTGTCCACTTCTTCACGGGTCCAGCTGTAGCGCATGCTGTTCTGGGACATTTCCAGACCGGAGACAGCCACGCCGCCGGCGTTGGCCGCTTTGCCGGGACCGTAAAGGATTTTCTTGTTCAGGAAGACATCGACGCCTTCCGGCACGGTCGGCATGTTGGCTCCTTCGGAGACAACATAAACACCGTTGTTGACCAGATTCTCAGCGTCCTTAACGTTGATTTCATTCTGTGTCGCCGACGGGAAAGCACATTCAGCTTTGTGATCCCACAGCGGATTGCAATCGGCGCCAGGATCGACGGCCGTATAGGTCGCGCTGGAATATTTCTCGACGTATTCGGTGATCCGGCCACGGCGAACATTCTTAAGATCCATGACGAAAGCCAGCTTGTCACGATCAACACCATCGGGATCATGAATGTAACCACCGGAATCGGACAGAGTCACAACTTTACCGCCGAGATCGAGGATCTTTTCGGTGGCGTACTGAGCCACGTTACCGGAACCGGAGACGAGACAGGTTTTGCCTTCCAGAGATTCACCGCGAGTGGCCAGCATTTCGGCGGCGAAATAGACGGCGCCGTAACCGGTCGCTTCCGGACGAATCAGGGAGCCGCCCCAATTGAGGCCTTTGCCGGTGAGAATACCGGTGAACTCATTGCGGATCTTTTTATAGGTGCCGAAAAGATAACCAATTTCACGGCCGCCGACGCCAATATCACCGGCAGGAATGTCGGTGTTCGGGCCGATATGGCGATAGAGCTCGCTCATGAAACCCTGACAGAAACGCATCACTTCGTCGTCACTCTTGCCCTTGGGATCAAAATCGGAACCGCCCTTGCCGCCGCCCATGGGCAACGTGGTCAGGCTGTTTTTGAACACTTGCTCAAACGCAAGAAATTTCAGGATGCCGAGGTTGACTGAGGGGTGAAGACGCAGGCCGCCTTTATACGGGCCGATGGCGCTGTTCATTTCGATGCGGAAACCACGATTGACATGATAGCCGCCCTGGTCATCCATCCACGGCACACGGAACATGATGACTCTTTCCGGCTCGGAAATACGCTCTAAAACCTTGGCCTTGCGATATTCCGGATGCTTATCCAGAACCGTAGTCACAGATTCGACGACTTCCTTTACAGCCTGGTGAAATTCCGGCTCGGACGGATTCTTGGCCTTGATGTGGGCCATAAAGTCAGCAACGTAATCGGACATGTCACTCTCCTTTATAAAATTTACGTGTACAACTCACTCAATTGACTTACTATTAGATAATTCGACCGGATGCCCCTGTTGGTTACAACACTGTTTATCATTTCTCTGTGCACGTTTCCGGTCCCTGCCAGTCAAACTATTTGCGGTAATATATTCCTTGTGAATTCATTCACAATAGGCAGTACCCCCTATTTACATAGGTATTTACCCTATTATTGAATATTTCTACCCTGTTTTTGGATAAATAAATGTGTAATACGCAAAGGGTTTATGATTCTATTATTTTGTTGCGAATACAGTACTTAACAATATCGGTCACGTTTTTGGCTCTGATTTTCTTCATAATTGCCGCTCGATGGTTTTCGGCGGTTTTGATACTGATATTTAAAAGACCGGCTGCTTCCTTATTTGAATAACCGTCGGCCAGCAGCCGGGCCAATTCGATTTCCCTTCGGGTTATTGCGCCTTCGGTTCCATCGACGGAACTTCCCGGGTTGACATATTCCAAAACCATTTCATGTCCGGCCGGACCGGAGAGATAAAAATCGCCCACCGACGCTTTTCGGATGGCGAAGACTAATTCTTTGAAATCGCAATCCTGCATCAAGTAGGCGCGAGCTCCCGCTCTGAAGGCATCCCGCATCCTGGCCTCGATATGTTCATTGGTCAAATAGACCATTTCCGGTGAGGAAATCATATTGGCCACCCGGCGGGCCAAGCCGATACCGTCAAGGCGGGGCAATCGAAGATTGGCTACAATCACATTCGGTTTTTTGTCTTCTACCAAACGAACCGCATCCAGGCCATTGCCGGTATCCCCTACCACCAGTATTCCCGGTTCGGTGGTAAGGAGGGCCATGAGTCCCTGGCGAAATATTTTCCGTTCATCGACGATAATTATTCGTATTTCCGAGCGCGGCGTCGGTTGTTTTCCAAGCGGACTGATAGTGATCCTCCAACGTTTGAAATGAATATAACAGATCGGGGGCCGAAGCAAAACAGTTTGATCTTAAAAAATATGTCGGTCGACCGGCCTGCAAACTCTTGAAAAACTGCGATTTTAACGAAACTGAGGACGAGATATTGCGTAATTTGACATAACCACGAAACAGACGCCGTCGGGAGAGGATAATTCACATGTTTACATCAACGGGCAAAAACACCCATATAGGCATTTCTCTATGTATTTTGATGGTTCTTATTGGGGGCGACGCAGCAATTGCCGACGAAAGTTTTGTACCGGTATATCTCCCAACCATGGAAACCATAAAGATCGCCAGTTCGATAAAAATCGACGGCGAGCTTGATGATCCCGGCTGGGTAGGCGCCGGGCGAGCGGATAATTTTGTCGAACATGAACCGGGCGATCAGACTCAACCTCCGGCTGAAACCGAAGCGCTGGTAACCTATGACGATCATTATCTGTACGTTGCTTTTATCTGTCATGACGATCCGGCGACCATCCGCGCTTCCTATTGCGATCGAGACAACATTTTTAGCGACGACAATGTCATTTTGCTTCTGGACACCTATGGCGACGGTTCCTGGGCCTACGAAATCGCCGCCAATCCTTACGGTATCCAGGGCGATCTATTGTATTCTCAATCCGGCGGTGAGGACATTCGCTATGATATGATTTATGAATCGGCAGGAAAGATTACTGACACCGGATATCAAGTTGAAATGGCCATCCCTTTCACCAGCCTTCGTTTTCCGCAAAAGCCGGTTCAGTCCTGGCGGATTGATTTCTGGCGCAATCACCCGCGTGATTTCCGCCGCCAGTATTCATGGGCCGCTTATAACCGCGACGTTTCCTGCTGGCTCTGTCAATGGGGACATATCGGCGGCATCGCCGACATCCCCCGGGGTCGGGGACTTGAATTTTTACCTGCATTCGTTGCCAATCAATCCGGCCTGTCCGATTCGGCTGGACTGCCATTTGAAAATGATAATGGCGATGGTGAATTTTCGTTCGGCCTTAAATACTCGATCTCATCTAATGTGACCGCCGAGGCCACATTCAATCCCGACTTCAGCCAGATTGAGGCGGACGCGGCTCAAATCGACGTCAATTCAACATTCGCCCTTTCCTTTCCCGAACGGAGGCCGTTTTTTCAGGAGGGCAGCGATCTATATCGTTCCCGGTTCAATGCCGTTTATACCCGGACCATCAACGATCCGGTGTTCGCCGCCAAACTGATCGGGCGTTCCGAACGCCTAAGTATGGCCTTCATGACCGCCCGCGACGATCATTCGCCGGTGCTTCTGCCGTTTGAGGAAGGAAGCGAATCGGTTTCGGCTGGCAAAAGTATATCAAATGTGTTCAGGGCCAGGCAGACCTATGGTGACGATTCGCATCTGGGTCTGATTTTGACCGACCGCCGCTTCGACGACGGCGGTTATGGGACGCTCCTCAGCGCCGACGCGACGGTACGGCTGACAAGGAAGTACAGCCTTGATTTGCAATTGGTCGGAAGTTATACTGGCGAACCGGACGACACCGCGCTAACCTCGGACTTCAATGGCGAACTGTTTGACGGCGGGCGTTATACGGCCGATTTCGACGGCGAATCGTTTTCCGGGTATGGTTACTATGTGGAACTTGATCGTGATGCCCGCCACTGGGAATTCGATGTTAGTTATCGCGAAAAGAATCCTCGATTCCGTCCCGATCTGGGTTTCGATCCGGTAAACAGCCGGAGAGAGCTTAATTTCCAATCCGACTATACTTTCTATATCAACTCCGCTGTCGTTGACAATATAGAACCAAGTTTGATTCTGGGCCGGGTTTGGGATTTTGGCCGGGCTCGTAGAGATGAATGGGCCATGATGGAGTTGGATGCCCAATTGATGGCTCAGACATCTATCTCCGCCAGTTACATGGTCAGCTGGGAAAGATTTCAGGAGATCATCTTCCCCGCCATTAACCGCGTCCGCATCCGCATCAACAGCCGCTTCAGCAATCCGCTGGGCGCAGGCATTCACTTTATGAACGGTCACACGATCGCCCGCAATCAGGATACGCCGGTTATGGGCAACGAAACTTCAATCTCGGTCTGGGGTTATATCAAACCGACCAATCGGATGCGCATTGAGCCGTCATATGATTACAATGTCAGTTACGGTTTGGAATCAGATGAACGGTTATTCGAAGGGTATATCGGTCGTTGTCGAATAAATTACCAGCTTACCCGCGAAATGTCATTACGTTTGGTAGTGCAATACGATGATTTCGATGAAAAATGGGATTTCGATCCGCTCCTGAGTTATCGCCTCAATCCTTTTTCGGTTTTTTATATCGGGACGACCTACGACTATAACGATTGGGAGGCCGGCGCCGGCGGCCCAAAAAAGTGGACCATGACCTCGCGCCAGTTTTTCATGAAACTTCAATATCTGTTTCAAGCCTGATCGCCAGAACCAATACATAAAAAAGGGCCGGTTCATCTCAAACCGGCCCTTTTTTCAAGATATCTATCTATATAGTACTTTTCTACGGACAGCAAGTGGGTGGTGGTACCGGGCCGCTTTTGAACACGTAATTGATCATATAGACGGCATCGCCGACATTGACCGCGTTGTCATCGTTGGCGTCACTCTTACACAAGGGAACCGAGGCCGGGCCGGATTTGAAAACATAATTGATCAGATAGACGGCATCCCCTACATTAAGGGCGAGGTCGCTGTTGGCGTCTCCGCATATTACCGCACCGACCGGTTCGGTCAGCACATGGCGGGTGTTGATGGCCAATAAGGTTGTATCCTGCACCGTACCCGATGGCCAAGTGATAATTACCGAATCGACCGTTACAGCAGTTCCGAGCCCGAATTCAGCGGTCAGACTATTTTGAGAACAATATCCCGAACCGCCCGAGATTTCCCGAATTTGTGATATTCCACCGGCAACGACTCTAACCCGGGCTCCGATTGCAGCTTTGTTGGAGATGGTCCCGACCAGATCGATCTGTACCCAGTTGTTGTACTGCCCCTGCAGGTTTTCGAATAGCCGGCTGTTGTCCCACAATCCCTGATTGGCAATAACAAGGTCGATATCGCCGTCACCCTCACGATCAGCCCAGGCTGCACCCATGCTGAACTCATTTTCTTGAAATAGAAAACCGGAGGTGGCCTCGGTAAACGCGCCGAGGCCATCGTTACGCAGCAGTTTGTTACAGCAATAACTCGTTGTGGTCATCAGGTCGAGATCGCCATCG
>JAAEQF010000300.1 GCA_024231695.1 FCB group bacterium | reverse complement strand
TTCCCCGGTGGGCCAGGCGGCGGCATAGACAGGGGCGACAAAACTGCCGCCCGTCATTGCCATGGCGCCCAGGCCGTACCCCTTGCGCAGGAAGATGGCAACAATGGGAACGGTCATGCTGGCCCCGGTGACAAAGAGACTGGACATGCGGCGCACGGCCGCCTCCTTGTCACTATCGGGCCCCACCATAAAACCGGGGGTATCGGTAAGGGAGACAATGGGTAATGCAAAGGCATCACAAAGTTGCAGGAAGCGCGCCGCTTTTTCGGCGGCCTCGGCATCCACGGCCCCGCTCAATTTCATACAATCATTGGCGATCAAACCCGCCGGTTTGCCTTCCAGCCGTATAAAGCCAGTCACCACGCCCGGCCCATAGGCGCGCCGCAGTTCGACAAAGGAATCCACATCGGCCAGGACCTCGATCACCCGGCGCACCGGGTAGGCCCGGCGCCGATTCTCCGGCACGATATCCCGCAGTGAGGTCTGGTCAGGGCAGGACCAGGCGTCCAGAGGCCCCTGGAAGTAGCCCAGTAACTTCTTTGCAATCGCGGTTGCCTCCGCCTCATTCTCCGCAACGATATCGACGACGCCGTTTTTTTCCTGAACGTCAATGGGGCCGATTTCCGTGGGTTTAAAATCTCCCAGGCCGCCTCCTT
>JAAEQF010000299.1 GCA_024231695.1 FCB group bacterium | reverse complement strand
AAAGGCCGGCCAAAACGTCCAAATTTCCGACTTCCAATTTCGAAAAATTCATAACTTTTTCCCTTTGAGACTTTTGTTAGACAGCTAACATGGCAACCTTGTCCAAAAAATGATGTCCGATCAAAATCCGGCGGTTTGGGGCCCCCAGCTGACGACCAGAAGCCGCCACAGCCAATTATATGAAAAATGGATGATTTTTCATGACTTTTTGCTAAGGTAGATGACGCTGGCCCCATTGGAGCCCAATGTAAATGGTGCTCAAAACACTCCAAATTTCCGACTTTTAATTTCGAAAAATTCATAACTTTTTCCCTTTGAGACTTTTGTTAGACAGCTATCATAGCAACCTTGTCCAAAAATTCATGTCCGATCAAAATCCGGCGGTTTGGAGCCCCCAGCTGGCGACCATAAGCCGCCATGATGAAAAATACGAAAAATGGGTGATTTTCCGTGCTAACTTAGCAATTTCGGAGGTCCCTGTGCATATTTTTTCGCATATTTTTTGTACAATTTACAACCGGAAACCTGAAAAAACGAAAAGTGCACTCCTCGACCCACGTCAAAAACATGAAGGAAACGCCGTGGGCCGGCAAAAAACGCCTCTAGATGGCGTCCGAAACGCATAATACCACTTTGGAGCACGTTAGAGACGTCCTAGAGCACATTAGGAGCGTTTTTCAAATTTTTTGAATTTTGAGATTTTCACTTTTTCACTTTTTGGGCCCGAAATATATACACTTTCCAGAACTTCATAGTCTTCTGGTACACACAATTTTTTTTTTCGTTTTCTCTCTTCGAGAGATAACAGCAATGAGAGACCCTCATACTTCGGGCTCTCTCATTGCGATAAATAAATGTATAATATATATAATATATCGTTCCGCACAACCACTGTTTTTTTAACGTTACGTCTAACCCCTGTTTT
>JAAEQF010000298.1 GCA_024231695.1 FCB group bacterium | reverse complement strand
GAGAACATTGAAGATGCCGGGTATACGGGTCTGGAACTGGCGGATTTAAAAACCCTCAGAGATCACGGCGAAAACGGTGAATATATCACCGTCCTTCGTAAACACGGCTACGATAATCTAAGTGCCCGAGAAGTCAAACGGATGCGTGACCATGGTGTGAGCGAAGACTTTATAGAAGAACTCGCCGACCAGGGATACACCGACTTGTCGGCGGATGAGATTGTCCGCATGAGAGACCACGGCGTTGACCCGTACTACATTATCAGCATGAACGAGAGCGGCTACGAGGAAGTCAGCCCGCAGATGCTCGTTAAAATGAGAGACCATGGTGTCGATGGCGACTATGTCGAGGAGCTGATCAATATCGGTTATTCCGATATTTCGGTAGATGGATTAATCAAAATGCGCGACCATGGAGTCGATCCATATTTTATCAAATCCATGACAGAGGCGGGTTTCGATAAGGTCCACCCAGATATGCTTATTAAGCTCAGAGATCACGGTGTCGACGGTGCATATGTCAAGGCAATGAAGGAATACGGATATGCGAAACTGCATCCGGAAGAGTTTATCCGGCTCCGAGACCACGGCGTTGACCCGATGTATATTCTAGACCTGAGTGAAAACGGTCTGGATAAACTACGGGCCGAGGAAGTGATTAAGCTCAGAGATCATGGCGTTGACGGTTCCTATATTACCTCAATCTTAAAATCCGGCCTGATTGTCTCCGATCCCGCAACCCTTATTCGCTTGCGTGATCATGGTGTCGATGGCAGCTACATCGGTGATCTGATTGAAATAGGGTATGACGATTTAGCGGCCGATGATTATATAACTCTGCGAGACTATGGCGTTGATGTTGATTTTATCGAGAGTATAAAAGATAGTGAAGATGAATTGCCGTCGGTAACGCAGCTCCGGCGCCTGAAAGGCCAAGGGGCTTCTCGGCGGGTCGTCTGGGAATAAAAAATCCTATTCTATTGCGTTTCTACATTAAGCCCCCCGCATCGTAAAAGTGCGGGGGGCTTTACTTTAATCAGATATTATGTTTAATAAAACTGTAATTTCTCTCTCTTGAAAATTACTGAATGCCAAATCGATATCTCCGTCGCTGTCGAAATCACCGGCACAAGAATATAATGGGGTACCTGATATACCATAATCCAAATTCTTTGAAAACGAAGCATCTCCGTTATTTATGAACAGTGAAACCTGACTTCGTTTATCCTGCACAACTGCGATATCAATGAAGCCGTCATTGTTGAAATCCCCCTGGGTAGACGTAAAAGGTCTCCAATTAGTATTATAGTATGCCTTTGGGTATAGTTCACCGTTTCCTTTATTGAGGAAGAGCGTAAGATTGTTATCCGATCGATTTGTTGTAATGAGGTCATCATCCTCGTCATTGTCGACATCGATAAAAAGAAAGTGTCCCGGACGGTAGCGGGTACTCTTAGTTTCTACGTCTGTAAAAGTAGCATCCCCATTATTCCAGAATATAAGTATCTTGTAAGCATAATTATCAGAAAGAAACAGATCGTTGTCGCCATCCTCGTCGATATCGGAATAGCCGATTGAGGTTAGCTCGTCGTTTTCTACATTAATATACATAGGATCAGAAAAAGAACCGTCGCCGAAGTTTAGCAAAATTACCAGGCCACTGTCCCCCGCTGCCGCAATGTCGATATCCGAGTCTCCGTCAAGGTCGCAGGAGGTGAGTAAAATCGACCTCTGGTTTAAATCATTGGAAACCGGTTCCGCAAATGTGGCATTTCCTTTGTTTAGTAGCACTGAGATTTTATTATCGATGCTGTTCAATGTGGAAATGTCCTTCAGGCCATCGCCGTTGAAATCCGCAAATGTAATCGTATTGCTAAAAAGCCGATTGTTTACTGATAACGGATCTGAGTAGCTCCCATATCCATTATTCAATAGGATTGATATATCAGTTCCTCTTGCATCAGAGACGGCAAAATCAAGGTCAGTATCATTATCAAAATCAGCACAAACTAAATTTGAGGGATGGTTACTAACCTCGTACCCCTGAGGTTCTATGAATGTACCATCACCCTTACCTCGGATTACCGAAACAGTACTCACAATATAATTAGTGAAGACTAAATCAGAATTATTATCACTATCCAGATCACCGAGATACACAGCCCTAGGCTGCATGCCGGTTTTGTGTACCTCAGATTCTGAAAATATCCCATTTCCATTATTAAGTAGAATTCTAACTTCATCTGACCCAAAACAGGCGACGGCCAGATCAAAATCTCCGTCATTGTCGACATCGCTATTACTTATATTAAAGGGATACAAACCGGTATTATAGTATTGCGGCTCACTAAATGTCGCATCGCCAATATTTATGAGTACACCGATTTGAGGACGGGTATACGATGCAATTGTAAATGCGATATCCGGATATCCGTCACCGTTTAGGTCTTGACAATGAACACGGTGAGCATCCTCACCTACCGGGTAGATCGGACCATGATTAAACCTGCCGTCACCGAGATTATAGAGAATTTCAACCGCCCCATCGTCCTTACATGCGACTGCGACATCAATGTATCCATCACCGTTAAAATCTTCCGAGGCGATTGAGTTTGGAGCAGATCCGACAGCATAGGAAATGAAAGGATCGAATGTACCGTCCCCGTCACTTGTCAGCACTATAACCGAATCATTTAGCAGGGTCGCCAGGATATCATCATAGCCGTCACCGTTTATGTCACATGAGTGGATATCTGTGATTGTTCCACCGGTATGAATACCAATCGGTGAGGATAAGCCGTTTTGTCTGTTATTGATTAAAATGAAAACAGAATCTGTTCTTTCGTTTGCGGTGGCTACATCTTTATCGCCGTCACCGTCGAAATCTCCAGCGGTAAGATAATCCGGGTTGAGACAAGCCGGAAAGTGTTTGAGTTCTCGAAAAATCAGTTGTTGCGAATTATAGAGGATAGAAATATCATTTCCGATAGAATTGCACGTCACTAAATCGTTATCCCCGTCCATGTCCATGTCTTCAACAATGAGCGCTGCTGGAAATTTGCAGGTATTAAAATCTAGTTGTGAGTTAAAGTAAACAGTATTTATTTCTTGAATGCTTACAGATAGTGACGTCGGCGCTTTTCCACAGGAAATTACCAGCACGAATGCCGCTGAGACGATAATAATAGATACAAGCGATTTATGCCGAGACATCAAATCCTCCACAGATTTCTATCAGTAGTATTAACAATATCGTAAATATTGTAAACATTGTAAAGATGTTTGCGGTTTTATCTCCAATTGCCTAAACCCTTTATAATCCCCGCAACGATACGAACTTCTTACCCCTTTTTCCGTAAAATAGGTTGTTACCTTTTACACTCTTTAACTGTCTTAGGCGCAGATGAACGAAATACGGGACGATTTTTGGAAACAGGTTGAACCGGAACACCTCAAGGCTCGCGCGTTTTGCCGCAAGCTGATGGGCAACCGGGACGACGGCGACGATCTGTATCAGGACTGCCTGATACATGCGCTTTCCAAGTATAACCTTCTGCGCGACAAGGCCGCCTTCAAACCATGGCTCTACCGGTTAATCGTTAACTCGTTTAAAAACCGGATCAAGAGCCCCTGGTGGAAACGGGCTCTGCCGTTTACTTCCGATGAAATGATCTCGGCAGGAAACGACCCCAGCGCGGCGCATATGGCGAAATTCAGACTGGAAAAGGCGTTCAAGGCTGTCTCCCCGGACGACCGGGCACTGATTACACTCTTTGAGATGCACCGCTGGAAAATTTCGGAGATTGCCGAAATGACCGGCAGTACCGAAGGCGCAATCAAGGTCCGGCTGTCACGCACCCGTCAGAAGATGCGGAAATCGCTCACCGAATACCTCAAGCAATCCGGCTCAACCGTACACGAACTCTTAACAAAGGACGAGATATGCGTTGTCAGCAGGTCCGCCAAAGACTGACCGAATGCCGCGGAAAACTCTCGCAACTTGACGAGAGTGACCTCCGGCACCTCCGGGAATGCGAACAGTGCGCCGAATACGCCCAGGCCGAGATGTCTCTGTCACGAGATTTTGACCGGTTGTCCGCCGACGATAACGACGGCGGTCTGCACCTGTCTCATTTGAAGACCCGGGTTGAATCTTGTGCTCGTCCACACAGGGAGAATACAATGAGTAGATTCGCCGGACAGTTAAAAAATCGCCCCAAAACAAGTTTCGCGTTAGTCTTCGGGATCGTGTTTCTATTGTTCGTGACGGTCGTCCCGATCAAGATGAACAGCACCGTCGGTTACGAAGTCGCCCTCGCCGGGGTCAACAAAGATCTGGCCATGGACGGCGACAAAGTCCAGGAATTACTAGTCGCTATAGGTATTGATAATGCCGACTTCGAGCTGGGTGAATGTGAAAAGACCTGTAATCTCAAAATCATCGATCTGAAATCTGAGCATGATGTCCAGATGGTTCTCACTGCCTTCGATGAACTCGACAACGTCGAGCTCAAGGATGTCTTTGAAGTCAAGATTGATGAATCACACAATATCTTTACCCATGCCAAAAATGTGTTACTTACCGATGTTGTCTTACAGGCGCATAGTGAAGGTGAACTACACGAATTTGTCATTCAGAAGATGGATGCTCTGCATGAGAAACATGACGGTATGTTCAACATCTACTTCTCGGAAGATCAACTCACCGAAGAACAGAAGAATGCCCTGCAAGAAGTTCATGAGTATTTAGGTGAGGAGCATTTTCAGAATATTAAACTGACTGAGTATGTAGACGGCGAAGGTACTATCTCGTTTGAGACAGCCGATGGTAAAATTTATGAAGTTGCCCTCGATGATCCGAAGGCAAATGAGATATTTGAAGCACACGGAATTAGTCTGGGAGAGGGAAACAATTTCACCCTGGACGGCGATGTGGTCAAACACGATGCGAATTTCTATTTTGACGGTCAGCATGTTATAAAAGACGCCGACGGTAAGATCTACTGGGTCGGTACCGACAAGAACGGCAACAAATATAAACTCGATTTGAACCATCCCGATTTCTGGAGCCTTCTCAAGGAAACTGGTGATCCCAATATTGATTTTAAAGCCACGGCAGAAGCTCACGGCGAAGAATTCAGCCTGGAAAAACCGGATGCTGGAGCATTACCGGACGGATTCGAATTAAAGCAGAACTATCCCAACCCGTTTAATCCGACGACAACGATTAGTTATTCGCTGGCGGAATCCGAGCATGTTCGCCTCGATATCATCAACATCCAGGGACAGGTTGTCCGGACGCTGGTTGATGAGTCGAAGGGTGTCGGAGAACACAGCGTGACGTGGGATTCAAAAGATTCTCAGGCTCAGAAAGTTTCTTCAGGAATATATATGTATCGTCTCACGGTCGGAGATATCTCCACAGCCAAGAAGATGACTCTTCTTAAATAAAATCT
>JAAEQF010000297.1 GCA_024231695.1 FCB group bacterium | reverse complement strand
GGGGGGCGCCGGTGCCCGTGCGAGCGGTGGGCGGCGGTGGGGCACGGGGGCCGGTGTGCCCTTGCGAACGGTTGGGGCAGTGGGGCACTGGGGCCGCTGTGCCCATGCGAACCGTTGGTGACAGTGGGGCACTGGGGCCGCTGTGCCCATGCGAGCCGTTGGTGACGGTGGGGCACTGGGGCCGCTGTGCCCATGCGAACCATTGGTGACAGTGGGGCACTGGGAACGCTGTGCCCATGCGAACCGTTGGTGACCGTGGGGCACTGGGGCCGCTGTGCCCACCCGAAACGTTGGTCCCATGCGAACCGTTGGTGACAGTGGGGCACTGGGACCGCTGTGCCAATGCGAACCGTTGGGGGGGGTGGGGGCCCGTTTGCCGTGGAGACCCGTTGGTGCCTGGGGGCCATTGTGGTTGCTGTTCCGGCGCCCACCGGGGTTTACAGTGGGGCCCTGGGCGAGCTGTGCCCGTGCGAACCGTTGGTGCAGTGGGGCACTGGGGCCGCTG
>JAAEQF010000296.1 GCA_024231695.1 FCB group bacterium | reverse complement strand
TAGTCGAGAAGCTGTCGATAGGACGTAAAGCATCGTCCTCGACGAAGCTCAGATTAAAAGCCGAAGTGAACAGCAGCGTGTCGGTACCACTGACCCAGCTGATAACGGGCGAGCCACTGAACAGATAGCTCTGAGCGTTGGTGTTAGGATTGAGCGTATCGCAGTCGCCGTTGAAGTCCAGCGAAGCGGTATCAGCGTCACCGCTCAGCTCACCATTGTTATAAACGCGCAGTTCCTTACAGGTCGTGGCGATGAAAGCTTCCTGCGGATAGACAAACTTGGTAGCAAACAGCAAACAGACCGGAAGATGCCGCGGGCTGCCTTCGGCAGCGTGATCAATCACGATGTCGGCAAACCAGGCGGAAGGATCGGGCGCGCCGGCCGGAACGTTGAAAGTAATGTCGATATCGAAGGTGTTGTTGAGACCGGCTGTGATCGTTCCACTGTTCGGAGTCGCGACAATCCAGCCGTCACCATCGTCATAAACCGGCGTAATCGTGAAGGCGTTGTCCTGCAAACCGGTGTTTTCCATAATGAACGATTTTGTAATCGAACTATCCGGCTGAAGAACCAGCGGAAAATCGGTGTAACATTCACCATAGCCAGATCCGGCGTCATCACTATAGGCCGGTGCGGGAACTTCGGGACGGCAAGGAGTAGTCAACCACATGACCGGGTTGGTAGTCCAGATACCGGATTCGGTCTGAATCGCTCCGCCAGCCGTCTTATCATTGATATACTCGATATCAAGGGTATAAGTACCGTTCACGGAGCCGTTACAAGAGGCGTCAACCATACGTCCAAAACGGGCCATGGTTGCCCAAGTATCGCTTTCGCAATCGTCGGTACAATCATGAGATGTTGAATTAGTCAGGTTCTGAGGTTTATCCCAGTTAAGACCCTGGTTGCCCGAAACGGTCAGATAAAGCTCACCGTTGACAACCTTTTTGGCACTGTCGATGTCCCAGCAGGGAGCATCGGCATTACCGAACTGCGAAAACAGAATATAAAGACGATCGTCGCATTCGGAAATCGATATTTTGTCAACATCGGTGCCCCAGGTGTGCCCGTAACATTCGCCACCGGTATCCCATTCGGCCTTAACCACTGTCCTGATGTCGGTGACATCGGTGGACCAGTGGAAGACACCGCCGTTACGACGATAGAGAAGATTGCCTTCCCAGCGGCGGCAACCCCAGATGATGTGCAGCTCCTCATCGGTGCTGTACAGAGCGGCCACGTTACAATAGGCTTTCCAGTCACTCAGAGAGTCGTACTCGGTGATGTTGGCGCCGTTGTACATACCCAGATCAAGATCATGGGATATGGACGTTTGGCGAGTAATACCAGAGATCCAGTCGGCACCCTGCATGGTTGATTCAACATACCAGACATCGTTTTCAAGCTGATTCCAGTTGTCGATATCGGCATTGTAATAATCGGCCGGGGCCAGCCAGGCGATGGTTACATTGTCATTCATAGTCGATGCGGCGATGACGGAGTTGATGTTGACTACCGTATCCAGCACACGCTGAGCCGACCAGGTACCGACACCGGCACCATAACCGCCAACACGACGGTAATAGGAGCACGTACCCGGATCACCGGCCGCGCCGCCTGATTCGTTGGCAACCATATGCAAAACCGTTTCGGTGCCGTACTGCATATCACCAACGGGCCAGAGGTTCTGGTTGCCGCCGTCAGTTCCATCAGTTCCATACCAACCGAATTTGTCAACCGGATGATCCTGGGCAAAACTACCCAACGGACTGCCTAAACAATAATCCCAATAAGCACGCGGTGACATGGCTAACTCGTCCGGGCCACCATGGGCGAACGGAATTGCACAGCCGCCGGGGTCAGCATCGATACAGACATAACCTTCATAGTCGATACCGGCTAATTTGGGGGCGTCGTAGGAAACTTCACAGTCGGACAAGTTGACAGATTGAACTCCAACACCACGATCACCGGGGTAAACGAAGCTGGTTTGAGACATCCAATCGAAATGCAAATAATTCGTTCCACGATGTTCAACCTGATGTCCCATTGAGCCATTGTGCTGATAGTCATAAGATGTATTTCCGATCAACTGACCCACCGCATCGGTGGATAAGGGACCGAGAGTCATCATCGATGAACTCTTGGGAGGAGCAAATTCACCAGTTTCGCCACCGGCAAATCCATATACTGGTGCAAAGCGGGCGGGGAAGGATGCCCTGTCTTTGAACGGTACCATTGGTTCATCGGCCGCCAAGACTGCTGATACAGTCAGAAAGGCGACGAGGAATGTGGAGAGGAGGAGTACTGCAGTAAGTTTTCGAGCCATTATGGTTCTCCCTTCACGCGTTAGAGAATCTCACGAAGGTGTGAAATAATTGTTGTACTCACCCGTACTGCGGGAGTGAAACCAGCAAAATCCCCTTTGCCATGATAAATATATGAACTTGCGCGATTTTTCGCAACTATTAATGTTATAATTAATGATAAAAAATCCAATAAAGATGCGGCGTGAGAAATGATGATGATGAAAAATGGAAATCATCCATACTCTGAATAGTGAATTGCATTCACAAGCAAGAATTATATTAGTTACGCCGAATTCTACCGACGCCAAGGCCGAAGAAGATGAATCAGTCATGCGATTTTATTGAATAGTCGCATAATCTGCGAGCAAAGTGTGAATTCTGATGCCTACTCAGTTGTCAATTGAGATCATAGAAAAGAGGATGATTTTATAAGAGGAGACTTGAATACTCATCACGATGTGAATAAATCAATGAGATCCAAAAGATGATGCACTTTTTCGTCTATTATGCTGAAATCCAGTTGATCAGGATTATTAATTCCCTGAGCCCAGTAAACGCCTGTGGGAGTAAAGGCCAGAACGGAAAACGGCTCCAAGGAGCCAATGGTCTGTTTACATAGGGGAACGTCCAACAGCGCTCGATCGGCATCGGAACGAACTTCTATATAATAAGAATCTCCGGTCTGAGAATCGGCGGTTCTGAACAAGTCATCGGTTCGCCCGGCAAGCATACGGCGATTTAGAAGATTTATATTGTGGATTTCCATGTTGCAGGCAAGTGACCGTGAGATGTGAATGCGAAGATATTCAGAATTACCGTCCAACTCGAAACGCTCTGGTCGATGAATAGGAAAGCAGCTTACCTGCAGAGTAAATGGAGTGCCCCGTAATTCGCCACTGTAAACCGGGTAAACCAGCAGGGCTGTGGAGTTTTGCCTTTTCTCGGAAGGATCAACTCCGCAGTCGGAACGGCTGCCACCCCAATGAGTGACAATCTGACCCAGAAGGGACAGATACGGTTCTTCCCATGGTAATTCCCGGTTCATTGGACTCCTTGAACTCGATTGGCGTCCTGGATTCAAGGCGATGGATACAGATCAATTGTGGACAAGTACTTAGATCTAATTTACTAATATTTACCCGGTGGCGCAAGATAAAACGCCGATTCTCACAGGCAAATCTGCTTGGGATCGGTCAGGTTTCGAGGCCGAATAAGGCGTCCGATTGCGACCTCGGCAGGCGGGGATTCCCGGCATCAACCGGGCCCAAACAGGCCTGATATTAATGAGTTGACATATTCGTCCTGTAATAGTATTATTAACTCAAAGAAATTCAATGAAATTTCATTTTACGCAACTGTGACAAACCTTGACCAGGAGGGTTGGATATGGTTGATCCGAGGGGATTAGGTAGGATAGTCGCCGATATGCATAAAATTGTCATAATTTCTTCCTTATTGATTGTTTTCATCGGGGCCGGGCAAGATGCATATTCGGCCAATCAGGTCAACGTCAAAATAAGAGTCGACGGCATTCCGATGGATACAATCTGGGTCGGATACAACTCATCATTTGATTTTTGTATTGAAAACGATGAGGTGATCCATGCCTTGTCGCTTGGTTTCCGGTTTTGGTCGCCGGACGGAGTCACCTGGACCTGGTTGGAAAAAATTCAGAAAATTGATATGTACTTTGATATGGGATGTATGTGCATGTTACCTGACACGCACTGGTCATCGCTGGCTATTGAGGAAGACAGCCGCATTTATCCACCGGAGGATGTTTTTGATATGTCTCCCTTCGGCCTGATGACTTTATCCCCGGAGGCGATGGATGGGAATGATCCGGACACGGTCTGGTTCGGTGGAGTGGGGAATGACCTTCCATTGCTTGAACCGGGTCCGGAAGAACTCATGTTCTCTCTGCTTTTTGAAAGCGGAGGCGTCACCGGCGACGATGCGAAAACGATCTGTCTGGACAGCGTCAAGGTTGGTGCTTCCGGAGATTTTTTATTTTCGGGAGTATCCTCGGAATCTTTTACACCATCTGTCGCCTGGTCCGAAGGTGGGAAATGCTGGGCAGTCAAACGAATGCCCTGTATCTGCTGTCTGGATTACACTTATCAGGGTGATGCCAATCTCGATGGGGCGCTCAATGTTGGCGATGCTGTGTTTTATATTAATCATGTATTTAAAAATGGCCCGGCCCCGGCCAGCCAATATTGCGGCGAGGCCAATGGCGATGGCGAACTAAATGTCGGCGACGCCGTCTATATGATCAATTACGTTTTTAAAAATGGTGATCCGCCTGTCTGGTATACCTGGCCGTAAAAAGTGCCGTGCCACCCGTGATTTAGCCAGAAAAAGATTGCCAATTCCGAATTATGGCATATATTATACAAGTTGGGTGGTATTAATCTACCCGATATTTACTCCTCACGCCCGCCATGCCGTTTGGGCCGGCTACTGACGACCTGAATGTTAATACAACCGGGGAATTGCTCGAATGGAAATGCCAGGCGACTATTTTCGTACATTTTCATCAAGCTTGTATCTCTATACCAAAGGATAAACCGCCCGAAGGAGAGGAATATGCGTACAAGCCCACACCGGCATGAATCAGGCCGTCCAGTCACGATACAATCGGTACTTTTATACGGAATATTGCTTTGGTCAATCATGGTCGTGGCCCCTGGGTACACTCGGGCAGAAACGGCGACACAACTGGAGATGGATCAGGTCTGCCGCAACTGGTTGGCGCAGGTGGTTTACTCGCAGGGAGAATGGGCCGGTACGGCTTCTCCCGAAATCATATCGTCCGGAGAAATTCATTCCAATGATGCCCTTTCCGGAGGGACTCTGCTGGCTCGATATTACAATATTTCCCCCAATGGATTTGTGATTGTGCCAGTCTTGAAAGAGATGACCCCGATTAAGGCCTATTCCGACGAATCGGTTCTGGACGAAAGGCAGGAGGAAGGCTTTATCTCCCTGCTGCGGGAAATGCTGACCGAACGCCTGCGCATTTATACGGCCAGATACGGCAGTCTCGATGCCCTGCAACCGGCTTCGGGTGAGGCTGTATTCGGGCGAGGACAAAAATCGAACTGGGACATTCTGACCAAGCCGGATGAAGACTTTACGGCGAACCTGGCCACAAATGCAATTCGTGGTATTGACGAAGCCGGACCGCTTCTGACTTCCAGCTGGCATCAACGGGCGCCCTACAATAATCTCTGCCCGATGGGCGACGGCGGACGCACCGTAGTCGGTTGCGTCGCCACCGCCACCGCACAAATTTTGAATTTCTGGCAATGGCCGCCGCAGGGGACCGGCACTTATTCCTATACCTGGAGCGGCGATCAATCCTGTGATGGCGATGTTGGCGGTGGAGTTCAGTTTGCCGATCTGACCAACGATTACGACTGGGCCCATTTTATAGATAGTTGCGACGATGGCTGTTTGCCGGCCGATTCGGCGGCGATGGCTGAACTCAATTATGAAGTCGGCGTGACCTTCAACATGAATTACGGCGCCTGTGGATCGGGAGCCAGCACGGCCCGAGCCGTGACCGTGTTTCCGACATATTTCAAATACAAACAGGCTACAGTCCTGGAGTACCGAGAAGATAATACGCTGGGAGAATGGTTCGGACTGATCCAGGAAGAGATCGACAACGGCCGACCCATTCAGTATCGGATCAACCTGCACTCCATCGTCTGTGACGGCTGGCGCGAACAAAGCGGGCAGTACGAATTCCATATGAACTACGGCTGGGGAGGGTCTTTTACCACCTGGTTTGTTCTCGATAGCCTCTATTGCTACTGGATCGACCCGGACAGCCTTTGTCCGGCCAATGAAGAGTTCATGATCACCCATATCGAGCCGCAAATTGACCCGGATATCAGCCTGATAAGCTATTCCCTCACCGATGGCGACGGCGACGGTCATGCCGAGGCGGGCGAGGCCGGAACGTTTTCGGTCGTCGTGGAAAACCTCGGCAGAGAAGCGGTTAATACGACCGGCACCCTGAGCAGCGACGATTCATATATCACTATAACTTCCGCATCGACCGCATTCGATGCCAGTATTCCTTCGGGCGCCCAAAGCTCATCGCAAACGCCTTTCGCTTTTACCATTTCTCCTTCCTGTCCCGATCCGCATTTGGCCCTTTTCGAGATGACCCTTAATGCCACTGGCGGATATGTGACCACCGATTCATTTCTCGTCTTTGTCGGCGACACGCCCGGCCTGACCGAGGATTGCGAAAGCGGAGCCGGTTTCTGGACTCACAAGGGAGTTACCTCGGCCTATGTCGATGAATGGCATCTCAATGACGCTCACTCGGTCAGCGGCGATTTTTGCTGGAAAGCCGGTGGACCGGGAACTGCCGATTATGCCGATATGTCCGACGGTGGACTGATAACACCTCCGTTTTTACTTCCGTGGCAAGCCGTACTCGATTTTCAACAGTGGCTTGATGTCGAAATCGACCCGGAGCCGGGTATGGCCTGGGATGGCGGTATCGTCATGATATCCATCGGCGGCGGCGAATGGGAACAGATTACCCCGGTCGGCGGATATCCTTATAGTATCGTGGATAACCCGGCCAGCCCCTTCGAACCATACACGCCCTGTTTCTCCGGCACCAGCGGTTGGAACCCGGTGCAATTTGATCTGTCGGCCTATTCCGGCGCGGCTCAATTGATGTTCCGTTTCGGGACCGATGGAGCGGCCACTCAGGAAGGCTGGTATATCGATGACATCGACGTTTATGGCTATATCTGCGGCGACGTCAACAACGACGACGCGGTTAATGTCGGCGATGCGGTTTTTCTGATCAACCATGTTTTCAAAAACGGTGACGCTCCTGATCCGGAAGTTATCGGCGATGTTAACTGTGACGATGCTATCAATGTCGGTGATGCCGTGTTTCTGATTAATTACGTTTTCAAAGGCGGCGACATACCCTGCATTGATTGTGACTAGTCACTCTTTGACTGTCGTCAGTATGACGACAGGCGAAGCCTGTTCTTGACTGACGTGTGTATGACCATAGTAAATTTCTTGCCGTTCCGCGGGGTCCTGATTCGCAG
>JAAEQF010000295.1 GCA_024231695.1 FCB group bacterium | reverse complement strand
TAGGAGGATAAGAGGAGAGGAAAAAGATGATGGGCCCGCGGCCCCTGCTTTCCCCAATACCCAAGACCTATTACCTAATGATCCTTTGTTATCCGCGCTTACCCTCTTATCTTCTTATCCTCTTATCCTCTTATCCTCTTATTTTCTTATCCTCATTTTTTTCATACCGGGACGGTTTGCGATGACGTGCCTGTTTCCCCGCCGTCATCGGCCACCGTTAGCGATACCGAGTAAGTTCCGGCGGTCTCATAGGTATGCACGGGATTCCGTTCCATCGAGTTGTTCCCGTCTCCGAAATCCCAGGCATATGAGACAATATTACCGTCAGCATCGGTGCCGGTACCGGTGAAAGTCACCGTCAGCCCGTCGCCTGCGAAACCGAATTCCGCCGTTGGCGGCTGGTTTTCCCCTCCGGGAGCAGGTTCCTCTTTACCGTTTTTGCTCTTGCGGCGGGTGGGCAGCATCAGGCCCATCTTATTCAATAAGTCCGACCGATCATTG
>JAAEQF010000294.1 GCA_024231695.1 FCB group bacterium | reverse complement strand
TCGCTGCTCGCGAACTACCGAGCGGTGGCACGAGGGGTGGCAAGGGCAAGGCTCGGGGGAGTTCATCAGGGCGCTGATGGTGGCTTGAAATCCCACCATCCCCTGCCACCAGCACACCTTGCCCTTGCTCGCTGCCCGGGCAAACAAGGGCAAACTGTAATACGCCATAAGACCGAGGCACCTGAAGGAACGACTGGTGGCACGCGCCACCATCAGCGCCGTTTGCCCTTGCCACCCGGACCTGAAAGTCCTATGTTTGCAACAGTTGGGTAATTTCCGAAACGTCCGGGTATCATACCTCGCCCGCGAGGAGGTCGACCTTGACCGTCAGCGGGAGATCGAAAGGCACGCCGCTCGACGGCACCTCGACGTTCTCATACTCCAGCCAGGTGACGTTGCCGCGCCGATCCACCGCCTGGACGACGTAGGTCAGGTGCGAGACTCCGGACACCGGCAAGCTGCCGCGCCAGGTCCCGTTCCCGTCCCCATCCGTAAGCTCCAAGGACTCCCAGGTGCCACGGTTCCGGTCGTCCACCGTGCCGTCGTTGACCACCACCACTACTCGCCACACCCCGGCCTCGTCGCTCGCCGGCACCGCCCAGCTGATCTCCCGGCCGCGGACCAGGTGAT
>JAAEQF010000293.1 GCA_024231695.1 FCB group bacterium | reverse complement strand
CCGAAATTCCGCTGGGCACGGTCCATGAGGATGGGCTAAAAACGGTGGTAAAGCCGGTTATTTAGAATTATTCCTTTTAATATTGCAGGGTAGGCAATGTCGCTTGAGAAAAAACTAAAGGAATTGGAAGCGCGGCGGGAAAAAGCCCGTCTTGGCGGCGGACAAAAAAGAATTGACGCCCAACACGAAAAAGGCAAACTGACCGCCCGCGAACGACTGGAACTGTTTCTGGATAAAGGCAGTTTCGAAGAATTCGACATGTTCGTTGCTCATCGCAGCAGTGATTTCGGGTTGGACAAAAATAAAATTCCCGGCGATGGCGTCGTCACCGGCGTCGGTACTGTCAACGGCCGCCAGGTGTTTGTCTTTTCGCAGGATTTCACCGTTTTTGGCGGTTCGCTCTCCGAAGCCCACGCCGAGAAAATCTGCAAAATTATGGATATGGCCATGAAGGTCGGAGCACCTGTGATTGGTCTCAATGATTCCGGCGGCGCACGCATTCAGGAAGGGGTCGTCTCCCTCGGCGGCTACGCCGATATTTTCCTGCGCAACACGCTCGCCTCGGGAGTGGTCCCGCAAATTTCAGTGATCCTCGGCCCCTGCGCCGGTGGAGCCGTTTACAGCCCGGCCATTACCGACTTTACTATCATGGTCAAGGGAATCAGCCATATGTTCGTGACCGGGCCGAATGTGGTCAAGACGGTCACTCATGAGGATGTCAGTTTCGAGGAATTGGGCGGAGCCATGACTCATGCCTCCAAATCGGGTGTGGCCCATTATGCGGCCGAAAACGAGCCGGACGCTATCCGCTTCACCCGCGAATTACTCAGTTACATGCCGCTCAACAATATGGATGATCCGCCCTTTGTCGAAACTGACGATCCGGTGGACCGGGAAGAGGAAGCGCTCAATTCGATCGTACCTCCCAATCCCAACAAGCCGTACGATATCCGCGAAGTAATAACCGGGGTGATGGACGAAGGCCGTTTTCTGGAAATCCACGCCGATTTTGCCGCCAATATAGTTGTCGGCTTTGCCCATCTTGGCGGATATTCGGTCGGGATTATCGCCAATCAGCCGGCTGTTCTGGCCGGAGTGCTCGATATCAACTCCTCGGCCAAAGCCGCCCGTTTCATCCGTTTCTGCGATGCTTTCAATATCCCGATTATCACTTTTGAGGACGTCCCCGGATTTTTGCCCGGTACCGATCAGGAACATGGCGGCATAATCAAGCATGGCGCTATGCTGCTATATGCCTATTGCGAGGCAACCGTGCCCAAGATTACTGTCATTACCCGCAAAGCCTACGGCGGAGCCTACGACGTCATGAACTCCAAGCATGTTCGTGGCGATATGAACTATGCCTGGCCAACGGCCGAAATCGCCGTTATGGGCGCCAGGGGTGCGGTGGAAATAATTTTCAAGAAGGAAATCAACGCCGCGGACGACAAAGACAAGATGTTCGAAGAAAAAGTGGCCGAATTCACCGAGAAATTCGCCAATCCCTACACGGCTGCGGAACGCGGATATGTGGACGACGTGATCGAACCGAAAGCGACCAGGCCGCGTTTGATCCGGGCTTTAAAGATGCTGGAAAATAAGAAAGACTCCAACCCGCCCAAAAAACATGGGAATATACCGTTGTAGCCACTCATAATTCATTGATTTGACAACAGAGATATTTATGGCCGAAATAAATAAAATCCTGATCGCCAACCGCGGCGAAATCGCCGTGCGTATCGCCCGCGCCTGCCGTGACGTGGGTATAACTTCGGTAGCGGTTTATTCCGATCCCGACCGGACCGCCTTTCACGTCCGCTGTGCCGATGAAGCCTATCCTTTGGGTGGGACAACCTCCGCAGAAACTTATCTGGTGCAGGAAAAAATCATTGCCGCTGCCAAGGAAAGCGGAGCCGAGGCGATTCATCCCGGCTATGGCTTTCTGGCCGAAAACCATGAGTTTGCCAGGTTATGCGCCGCCAACGATATTATATTCATCGGGCCAACGCCTGAGGTTATCCGTCTACTGGGTGATAAGCTGGAAGCGCGCCAGACTGCGATTAAGGCTGGTCTGCCACTGGCTCCGGCCAGTACTCAAAACGTGGAAGATATCAAAGGCGCTAAAGCGGAAGCAGAAAAAATCGGCTATCCCGTCCTGATCAAAGCTGCTGCTGGGGGCGGAGGGAAAGGGATGCGTATCGTTGAAAAATCCGAAGACCTTGAGGCCGCATTGCGCATGGCCGCCTCGGAAGCCTCCTCGGCCTTCGGCGATAAACGAGTCTATATCGAAAAATATATCGCCCGCCCGCGCCATATTGAAATTCAGATTATGGCCGACAGCCACGGCAATGTCGTCTATCTCGGCGAACGCGAATGTTCCATCCAGCGTCGGCATCAAAAAGTAATCGAGGAATCGCCCTCGGCCGTTGTGGATGAAGGCTTGCGTAAACGCATGGGCGAGGCGGCCGTGGCTATTGCCAAAGAAACTGGTTACATCGGAGCCGGCACGGTTGAGTTTTTGGTCGATGAGAAGCTTGATTTCTATTTCCTCGAAGTCAACACCCGCCTGCAGGTGGAACATCCGGTGACCGAAATGATAACCGGCATCGATCTGGTGCTGGAGCAGTTCGCTGTCGCCCGCGGTGAAAAACTTTCGTTTGCACAGAAAGACATCTCCTGCCACGGGCATGCCATCGAATGCCGTATTTATGCCGAAGAGGCTGCGGCCGGATTTATACCCTCCACCGGAAGGCTGGCCGCTTACCGGGAACCGGCCGGACCGGGCGTAAGAGTCGATTCCGGCTTTGTTGCCGGCGATGAAATCCCGGTTTATTATGATCCCCTGATAGCCAAACTGGTCACTTGGGGAGCCGACCGCCATCAGGCTATTGCCCGGATGCACAGGGCCTTGACCGAATACACGGTTGCCGGTGTCGATACGACCATTCCTTTCGGTTTGCTGGTGATGGAGAATAAGAGCTTTGGCGAGGGGCGCTTATCGACTCATTTTATCGAGGATGAGTTTGCGGATCTGGCCGACAGCCTGCGTGAACCAGACGACAAACAGCAACTTTCGGCGATGGCCGCGGCGTTGATCGATTTTCATAATCAGGCCCGGCTCTCAAAGCTGGGCGAAAGAAAAGGCTCGGCCGTCAATAAGTGGAAAATGTCCGGACGTATGGCCGGACTACGAAAGGCGTAGCAACTTATGAGAAAAGTCCAGGTCCATAGCGATGATAAAGCCTTTGAATTTGAACTTCGACAGGATAACGGCTACTTTTATGTCCGCCAGAACGGCTCTGAGTACAAGGCTGATTTGGTCCGGCTGGGCAGCAATAGATATTCACTGATTATCGACGGGGCTTCGTATGAGATAGGAGTCAATTCGGGACTTGACGGTTACAGTATTTCAACCGGTTCACGATCTGGTGATTATCGGGTGGAAGATTATGAAATCGCCAAAATGAAAAAGCGAGCCGGAATTGAAGACGGTGACAAAGAAAAACGGCTGATCGCGCCGATGCCCGGCCTGATAGTGGGTATTAACTGCCAAGCCGGTCAGTCGGCTAAACGAGGCGAACCGCTGTTGATAATGGAAGCGATGAAAATGGAAAACGACATTAAATCGCCGGTTGCCGGTAAGGTGAAAAACATTGCCGTGGAAGTCGGACAAATTGTGGATAAAGGCCAGCTTTTGGTGGAGTTTGAATAAATGGCCGACCCCAAGAAAACCAGTTCGGGGATAGATATACCACTGACCGCCCCGAAACGAACAGATAGTCTTTCTCAACCGGGTGAATTTCCGTTTACCCGCGGCGTATATCCTGAAATGTATCGTGGTCGCTTCTGGACCATGCGCCAATATGCCGGGTTTGGAACCGCCCGGCAAACCAATGAACGATACCGGTATCTCCTGGAGTCAGGCCAGACCGGCCTGTCCGTTGCCTTCGATCTTCCGACCCAGATTGGTTACGATAGCGACCACCCGCTGGCCAAAGGTGAAGTCGGAAAAACCGGCGTGGCTGTCGATACTATCGACGATATGGAAACGATTTTTGATTCCATACCGCTGGATAAAGTCTCGACTTCGATGACGATCAACTCCACGGCCATAATCCTTTTGGCTATGTATGCCGAGGTGGCCGAGAGGCAGGGCGTTTCCGGGGACAGGATTCGAGGAACGATTCAAAACGATATTCTTAAGGAATTCATCGCCCGCGGAACCTATATTTATCCGCCGCGGCAGTCGATGCGGCTGATTACCGATATTTTCGCCCATGCCAAAGACCATTTCCCGAATTTCAATACCATCTCCATCTCCGGCTATCATATCCGCGAGGCCGGGGCGACGGCCGCCCAGGAAATCGCTTTCACCTTCGCCAATGCTATTTGTTATGTGGAAGCGGCCCTTCAGGCCGGGATGGAAATCGACCAGTTTGCGCCACGGCTGTCGTTTTTTTTCAATGTCCACAATAATGTATTCGAGGAAGTGGCCAAATTCCGGGCCGCAAGGCGCATCTGGGCCAAAATCGCCCGGGAACGTTTCGGAGCCAAAGATAAAAAATCGATGCTGCTTCGCTTTCACACTCAGACGGCCGGATCGACTTTGACCGCACAACAACCAGAAAATAACATTGTCAGGGTTGGTCTCCAGGCGTTGGCGGCGGTCCTCGGCGGAACCCAGTCTTTGCATACCAATTCTTTCGACGAGGCGCTGGCTTTGCCGACGAAGAAATCGGCTTCGGTCGCCTTGCGAACTCAGCAGATCATTGCTCACGAATCGGGCGCAGCCGATTCGGTCGATCCGCTGGCCGGATCGTACTTTGTCGAATATCTAACTGATGAGCTGGAAACGAGCATTCTTGGCCTGCTTGATACTATCGACCAGGATGGCGGCGCGCT
>JAAEQF010000292.1 GCA_024231695.1 FCB group bacterium | reverse complement strand
TGAAGATGACATTGATAAAATTATAGGTCTTCTTAAACAAAAGAAGAGGACTATAACAGAAACAGGAAGATTGATAGAATTTCTTGAGGATAAACCGTGGAATAAAAAATGATGTTAAGAGAACAAATACATGAATGATTATGTTGCATCTAAACAATAAAAGGATTTATAATAATGGATGATATAAAAGTAAATCAAAAGATAACAATATCCATAAAAGAAACAACATTAGAATTATCAGGAGCAGAAGCAAGAGAACTGACGAATAAGTTGAAGCTTGAATTAAATGAGATTCCAACTTATATTCCATATTATCCTACTTATCCAACATATCCACAGGCAGATATATGGTATGGAGGTTACACAAACTTAAGCTATATATCCTCAATAGATTCACCACCTCATTTTACAAAGAGTGTTGACGAAAACTTTTGGGAATTAACATGAATAAATTAATAGTTATGTTGCAACTAACTTTTTTAGAGGGGAAGGGCGATCGAAATCACGCCAGCCTTACGCAATTAGGCGAC
>JAAEQF010000291.1 GCA_024231695.1 FCB group bacterium | reverse complement strand
GGGGCACCACCTGTTCCGGTACCGCCACCCATACCGGCAGTAATAAAGACCATGTCCGCCCCTTCAAGGATTTCGGCAATCTTCTCACGGTCTTCTTCCATGGCAATCTTACCGATCTCCGGATTAGCGCCGGCACCCAGGCCCTTTGTTATACGTTCACCGATCTGAATACGGTGTTTGGCCCGGTTATTATCAAGGGCCATTGCATCGGTGTTCACCGAAATAAATTCAACACCCGAAAGACCCTCTTCGATCATGCGGTTTACCGCATTGCCACCTGCGCCACCGATACCAATTACCTTCATCTTTGCGATGGTATCAAACTTCTCATCCAATGTAAATACCATAGATCCCTCCTTTGGGAATGATTAGATTAATGATTATAGTTTGTCAAATTTATCTATTATTAAAAGAAATCTTTTACCCAGCCTTTCATCTTGTCAAATATTTTTTTGAAATTATCATCACCCATAATTCCCTTTTTCGTGCTTTTCTGAGCCGCAGTCTCTACCGCATATTTACAGAGTCCAACGCCGGTTGCATGAATCGGTGACCGTGCCGCTTCTGTCAGTCCGCCGAACCCGGTTGGAATGCCGAGCTTCACCGGCATCTCAAATATGCGCTCTGCAAGTTCCTGCATACCTTCCATCAGGGAACCGCCGCCCGTTAACACAATGCCGGCACCGAGCATCTCAGCATACTCGGTTCGCCTGATTTCTCTTAAGGCGAGTGACAGTATTTCCTCGACCCGCGGTTCGATTATTGACGACAATACGGCCCTGGATACCTCCCGCTGTTCTCTTCCCCCAACCCCGGGGACATTGACAAATTCAGTATTTCTCACCAGCGGGGAAAACGCACAGCCGAACTGCTTCTTTATCTCTTCTGCTTTATCAATGGGTGTCCGGATGCCGATGGCAATGTCCTTGGTCACATACTCGCCGCCCAGTCCAACCACCGCGGTATGACGAATACTCTCTTCGGAGTAAATCGCAATGTCAGTCGTACCGCCACCCATATCAACCAGGGCAACCCCGAGTTCCTTTTCATCCTCCTCAAGAACCGCATAACTTGACGCAAGCGGCTCAAGAACAAGGTCAATCACTTTCAGTCCGGCTTTATCGACACTTTT
>JAAEQF010000290.1 GCA_024231695.1 FCB group bacterium | reverse complement strand
CTCGCCTCAGGTTCCATTTCAAGGAAGTATGACTTATCGGCGATCTTTGCAATCTGATCGTTCAAAGGAAATCGTCCAACGACCGTGATATTTTTGCCCTTGGCCAGTCCAAAAATATCTTCAAATATGTTACCGGAGCGACCGGAAATATCAATCATCGAATTGAGAGCCGCCAGTCCAAGACTGGCTTCAAGCGTATTCGCGCTTTCCAATCTCTGTGCCAATTCGAAAGCGCTCTTGCCGATAAAATCCCCGGCTGATTCGAGTTCGCAATGATCGCCGGATTTATACGTATGAGCCATGCCGGTAAAGCGGCTCTGCACTACCGTCCAGTGCAGACCGACACAAACCCGTTTAACCGGAGAATCGAATTCGCGCACACTTTCCAACAGGTCATTGATTAAACGCACAGTATTATTCCAGCAACGGGGGCCACCCGGCGTTTCGCCCTTCGGCCTCACGACAGGGATTAGTCATCTACGCGACAGCCAAAAACAGGCTCTGCCTGCCAAAAACAGGCGATGTTTGAAATGGTGGGCCACCTGAGGTTCGGCCTTCGGCCTCACGACAGGGATTAGTCATCTACGCGACAGCCAAAAACAGGCGGTGCCTGTAAGATAATGGATAGTTCGGCGTCGGGCAACCGCCGGATCGGCCTATTTCACATACTGCTTATCGACCAGGTCGAACCACGAGGCGCAAAACTCCGGCTTTTCGATATTCTGCAATTCGCCGACGATGATTTTGTCGCAGGCGGCTTTTTCTTCTTCGGAGAGTCGGTCGTATTTGGT
>JAAEQF010000289.1 GCA_024231695.1 FCB group bacterium | reverse complement strand
TATGATAAAAACGGAAATAATTTGAAAAAAATTTCCGTTCAAAATGGGGTTCAAGAAACGACGATTTTCGGCTACGACGCCCTCGATCGCCTCCTGAATTTTACGATTTCCACGCCGGAAAAATCGGAAAAAACGGAATACACTTACCACATTTACAACAGAAAAACCGAGGTGGTTTCCGAGGGAGAAATCGTCAAAAAAGAGAGGAATTATTATTACGATGAGACCAACTGGTTGACGCTTGTCGAGGACGTTACCGACTACGAAAACCCCTTCAACATTCTTTACTTTTATGATAAAAACGGAAACACGATCAACAAGATCGACGGCTCTTTGACAAGCCAGGAAACAGCCTTCATTTACAATGCCATAGATCAGTTGGTCCAAGTCACCCGGGGCCCGCCCGGCGCTCGAATCACTCTCGGCCAATACGACTACAACGCCTCCGGCCTCCGCGTCCGCCATAAATACAGCGAGCGCGGCGACGTCGATTACTACTATGATGAAAGCGCCGTGCTGGAAGAGCACAACGCCGCGGATGGAAGCTTGCTGGCCCATTACAGCTACGCGGATCGCCTGCTCAGCCTTAACACACCTGCGGGGATCCAGTATTACCATCATGACTCTTTGGGAAGCACGGTCAACCTCACGGATTCCGACGGAAACACCCTAATCAGCTACACCCTCGATCCTTGGGGCCACATCACAAGCCAGACAGGGACCAGCGTCAACCGGCAGATTTTCACCGGCCGCGAGCATGATGAGAACACC
>JAAEQF010000288.1 GCA_024231695.1 FCB group bacterium | reverse complement strand
GATGTTTGCCCTTGGCACTACTCAGGTCGAAGTTATTGCCACCGACGGTTCCGGTAACGCTGATACATGTTACTTCAACGTAACTGTCAATGACACCGAAGATCCCGTAGCTACCTGTCCGGCCGATATCACCGTTGGTAATGACGCCGGTCAATGCGGCGCGACGGTGACTTTCACGCCCACGGCGACTGATAACTGCTCCGGTGTAACGGTAGCATCTAATCCTGCTTCCGGAACGATGTTTGCCCTCGGTACGACTCAGGTCGAAGTTATCGCCACTGACGGTTCCGGCAACGCTGATACATGTTATTTCAATGTGACGGTCAATGACACCGAAGATCCAGTAGCAACCTGTCCGTCCGATATCACCGTTGGTAATGACGCCGGCCAATGCGGCGCGACGGTGACTTTCATGCCAACAGCAACCGATAATTGCTCAGGGGTTACGATAACATCGAATCCTGCTTCCGGGACATACTTCACCGGTACGACTCAGGTCGAAGTTGTCGCCACTGACGCTTCCGGCAACGCCGATACCTGTTACTTCAACGTAACAGTCAATGACACCGAAGATCCCGTGGCTACTTGCCCTGCCGATATCACTGTCGGCAACGACGCCGGTCAATGTGGCGCAGTCGTTACTTTCACACCAACAGCAACCGATAATTGCTCCGGTGTAACGGTTACGTCAAATCCTGCTTCCGGAACGATGTTTGCCCTCGGCACAACTCCGGTCGAAGTTATCGCCACTGACGGTTCCGGCAACGCCGACACATGTTATTTCAATGTGACGGTCAATGATACCGAAGATCCCGTAGCGACCTGTCCATCTGATATTACCGTCGGTAACGATGTTGGCCAATGCGGCGCAGTGGTTACTTTCACACCAACAGCAACCGATAATTGTTCCGGCGTAACGGTAACGGCTAATCCTGCTTCCGGGACGATGTTTGCCCTTGGCACCACTCCGGTCGAAGTTATCGCCACCGACGCTTCCGGCAACGCCGACACATGTTATTTCAACGTGACGGTCAATGACAACGAAGATCCCGTAGCGACCTGCCCGTCTGATATTACTGTTGGAACCGAGGCCGGCGCTTGCGGCGCCACAGTGACCTTTGCGGCCAGCGTAACCGATAACTGCGCCGGAGCTTCTGTCTCCTGTTCGCCCGCTTCCGGTACATTTTTCGCCGTCGGGACTACGCAGGTCACCTGCACGGCCCTGGATGCTTCCGGCAATTCCTCTACCTGTAATTTCGATGTCACCGTTACTAATAGCGCACCGGTGGCCACCTGCCCCGGCCCCCAGTCTTATAGCTTTACCTGTGGCCCTGAGGAAATTTGTTTCGGTACAGGCTTTACGGCCTTCGACGCGGATGACAATATCGTCAGCGAAACGGTCAATCATGGGGTCTTGGAGGCCAGCGCGGTCTGCTTCACGCCTGATACAACAGGCATGTATCCCATAGCCTACACCGTCACCGACGCCTGTGGCGCAACTGATGTCTGTACTTCATTCGTCTATGTTCTCATTAGTAATGATCCGCCGGTTTGCGATCTACCCAAAGATAGTTCGTATTTCGTTTGCGGTGATACAACATTTAGTTTCAACGTTTCGGCCACCGATCCCGATGATAACCTGACCGGCTGTTCCAAGACCGGCGGCGCTGGATCGTTTGTTGGGAATACCTGGACCTTTACGACCTCAGGTCCGGGCGTCTATTCAGCCACCTTCGAATGTATTGACGATTGCGGTTTGACTTGCGGCGGCACGGTCAATATCACCGTTGGCTACAATAGTCCTCCGGTGGCAACCTGCCCGGGAAATGAAGAATTCTCCGTTTGCGATTTGGCTCCAATAACTCTATCTGGATTTAGCTGCTCCGATCCCGATGATAATCTATCTTCTTGTGATGTCGATAATGGGAGTCTGAGCGAGGGAGATGTAACCTTTACGCCGATTGCTGGTGTCAATACGATTACGTTGACGGCCACCGATGAATGCGGAGCGACGCATCAATGCCAGACCCAGATAACCATCAATCTGAACAGCCCGCCGGTGGCAACCTGTCCCGGTGAACAGGAAATGTTCGTTTGTGATCTTTCCGATATTACGCTTGATGGTTTCTCTTGTGTTGATCCCGATAACAACCTTGCTTCCTGCGATGTTGATTTGGGAACCTATGATAACGGCGAAGTGACGTTTTCGCCTGCGCCGGGAGTGAACACAATAACCCTGACGGCTACTGATAGCTGCGGCGCCATTGATGAATGCCAGGTTGAGGTAACAGTTACTGTCAATCAGATGCCGACGATCAGCTTGCCGGACAACGACATTCTTTTCCTCTGCAGTACCGAACAATTATGTTACACAATCGGTATGGGCGATCCCGACTATCCGGCTAATCAGTCGCTGCCGACGGCCTATCTACTCGATGGCCCCGGAACTATTGTCGGCGATCAACTCTGTTTCACGCCGGATGAAGGCACCGATGCCACTTACTGGTTCAAGGTTCAGGTTTGTGACAGTTGCGGTACACCATCGCCTCCTGGATCCACCAGTCCCCCCAATTCCTGTGTCATCGACTC
>JAAEQF010000287.1 GCA_024231695.1 FCB group bacterium | reverse complement strand
GATGTTTTCGGTGAGCGACGCGGCTGGTGTGATTCGAGGCGGCCGTTGGATCCGCCATGCCATCGGCAGGCGTCGCTTGCGCTTAGCCGACATTAGAACCAAGCCGCGCTTTTTATAACTCGACTTTTCAAGATTAGCCGAAAATTGACATTTTGGAACGCATGGCTAAATTCACCTGCATGATGAATATATTGAGTTTCATAATCCTGGTAACATTAGCGCTGATCGCCTTCAAATTGTTTATGGTGTGCGATCTCGCGGCGGAGAACCTTGCGCTACGGCAGCAGCTTGCAGCTTTGAACCACAAAACAAAAAGACCGCGGCTCAGGTTAAGAGACCGGGTCTTTTGGGTGCTGTTATCCAAGTTTTGGCAAAAATGGCGGGATGTATTGGTGATCGTCAAGCCAGAGACCGTTGTCGGATGGCATCGGCAGGGTTTTAAACTCTTCTGGAGATTCAAATCGCGTCGAAAAGGACCGGGGAAGCCGCCGATTGCCCCCGAGATCCGGAAGCTGATCCTTGAGATGGCCAAGGCCAACCCAACGTCGGGAACGCCCTACGCTTTTAGATAT
>JAAEQF010000286.1 GCA_024231695.1 FCB group bacterium | reverse complement strand
TTGAGATCGCCCCCTCTTCTTCTTGGGCGTGGTGCGGCGGCGGTGTCAAGGCCGCGCGCAGCGCGCCCGAAGGGCTTGGCCTTGACTCCGTCGACGTACTGCGCCAGCTTCAAAACAGGGGCGATCATCGAGACGATCCTACTACTGGCTGGTTAAAAAAGAGAGGAGCGCTGAGCCCCAGGACGGCCTTTTTACCCGCCGCCGTGGCGGGCTCGGGGCACAGCTGCGGAGGCGCGTCAGCGCCGGAGTCTGTGCAACCGAGACCGCCGGCAGGGCGTTGCGGAGAAGGCCACCCACTGAGGCGCTGCCGCCTGCAGGACGACCCGTTTGCCGGCGCCGCAGGGTGGCCGCCACCCACTGAGGCGCTGATTGGCTGCTCGGAGCGCAGGCGCGGAGGCGCGTCAGCGCCGGAGCCCGAGCACCGAGACTGCCGGGCAGGACGTTGACGAAGAGGCAAAGGCGCCGATTAGCGGGCTCGGGGCGCAGCTGTGGAGGCGCGTAGCGCCGGAGCCTGTGCTACCGAGACCGCCTGCAGGGCGTTGACGGGCACGGGGGGGCGGGCCAAGGCGTGCGGTGGGCAGGGGGATGATTGGACGATCACGTTCAAGGCCGCTCGGGGCGGAGGCGCAGCGAGCACAGCGCTTGCGCTGCGCGCAGCCGCCGGAGCCACGGGCGGCCGGAGGGAGCCCGGCGGAGGAGGCCGCCCGCGCACGCGAAGCGGCGCGGGCGGGTGGGGAGCCCCCT
>JAAEQF010000285.1 GCA_024231695.1 FCB group bacterium | reverse complement strand
TTATTCTCTGTTCCGACGGCCTCTGCGGGTTTGCCGACGATGACGAGATTTTTGACGTCGCCCACAAGTTCAGGGATGATCTCAAGAAGCTGGCCGATAACCTGGTACAAATGGCCAATGACCGGGGCGGCTCGGACAACGTTTCGATCGTGGTGATCCAAATCGAGGAAGTCAGTGAGTCTCCCCTTCCGGAGCTTGAAGTGTTCACGCTGCCTGAGGAAGACGAGCCGACCCTTGAGGCGGAAGACAGCTGGCTGAAGAAGTTCGCCGAGACAACTGCCCGAGCCGAGGGAAACGGGGCCGAAACGTCTTCGGGCAAGGGGATCAATCCGGTGCTGCTGGTCAGTATTTTTGTTCTTTTCGCGCTGGTGGCGGTATTGATTATCTGGATGCAGAGCAACTGATTCCGCCGTTCCATCAAAACTGTTGACAATTTCCTCATTTTTCCATACTTATGGGGCTCAGACATAGAATTAGATGCGCCCATAGCTCAATTGGATAGAGCGTCTGACTACGGATCAGAAGGTTGGGGGTTCGACTCCTCCTGGGCGTATTTTTTCTTATTTTTCAACGACTTAACTCAAAGCACA
>JAAEQF010000284.1 GCA_024231695.1 FCB group bacterium | reverse complement strand
AGCCGATGATCGCTGGTTCCTCTTTTTGGTACCGGATGAAGGGTTCAGTCAAATTATTAAACTACACGATGATCTCTATACGGGAATAATGAGCAATCACCTCCGACTCGATATCCCCTTTACTCCGCATATGACCGTCGGTATCTTTGATGATGCCAAGACCTGCAAAGAGGCGGCCGATCGAATCAATGGTGTGGACTTTGCTGTTCACGGACGGATCAGCGCCTTAGACTTGGTAACCGATGAAAATGTTGTTATTGAAACCCGGGCCAAAATCAAGCTTGACCGACCCACCGCGATCTGATCCGGCATGATTCACTGGTTTTTTTAAAATACCAATGCCCTCGATAGAATATTGGTTGTCAATTCGCATATTACTTGATAATTTATAATCGACGGGAAACACTCTGTTCGCAGACCAGATGACGACAAGGAGAATAACGTGGCTCGTATAGCAATACTTTATTGTAAGCGCATTAAGGATCATTCATGTATCGCCTGCGCCAAATGCTATAAAGGTATGGCCGAGAAAAACGGGGAGTTCGCTCAGCACGATGAGATTGAACTGGTGGCCATGACCGATTGCGGAGATTGCCCGGGACTGACTGTACCTCGGGTCAAGCTATTGGGCGAGGTGACTAATAATCTGGAACGTCCACTTGAAATCATCCATTTCGGAACATGTATGAGACTGGCCATGGAGACTGGTGATTGCCCAATAGATTTCCAGGAGATGAAAATAACTTTGGAGAACAAATTTGGAATAAAGGTCATCCTCGGTACGCATACTTATTGATATCTGGCTGGGTTGTCAGTTAATATCGCATTATAAAATATTTGGCATATATGCGCCGTTCGTGTATATATAACCATGACTTCCGACCTTTCTCCGGAAAACTCGACCATTTTGGCTGCTCGCGGATTGACTCGGACGATTCGAGTAGATTCCGTCGATCAGCAAGTAATCGATTCTTTCACATTCGATTTTGAACGCGGTTGTATTTACACGATTGTCGGTCCCTCCGGGTCAGGGAAGACCAGTCTGCTTCGTTTGTTTAACCGCCTGGATGAGAAAAGCGCTGGGGAGTTGGTTTATAACGGCCGCTCGATAACCGCCTATCGTCCTACCGAACTGCGGCGCAAAATTGCCCTTGTCTTCCAGGTTCCTCATCTATTTCCGGGTACGGTGACCTCCAACCTGACCTATTGCCACAAAGAAGTTTTATCATCCGACCTCAATCCTGCTTCCACCTATTTGCCTCTTGTCGGGCTGGATGTCAATCTGGCCGATTCCAACCCGGAAAAGCTGTCAGTCGGTCAAAAACAACGCGTAGCTCTCGCCCGGGCCCTGGTGCAGGAACCGGATATCCTTTTGCTGGATGAACCGACCTCGGCTCTTGATCCCGGCGCAGTGCGGACAATTGAGGAACTGATTGTCGAACTCAATCAAAAATTGGGAGTCACGATTATCCTGGTCACTCATAATTTCCGACAGGCCTTGCGTCTCGACGGCATATCCCTGCTTTTGGTCGGAGGCAGACTGATCGAATCCGACCTGTCTCGAAATATGCTCGACCATCCCGGCCAGGAAATTACTCGCAAATTTATCAATGGCGAATTGAGATGATTGACACTGGTTATACGGAAGTTGGCTTTGCCCTGATTCTGATGGCTTTGGCCATTGTTCTGGCTCGCTGGCAGAAAATCGGCGTTGGCAAAGACCTGATTGTTGGAACCATAAGGTCATTCGTACAATTGGTGGCCATCGGCTACGCCCTGGAATTTATTTTCGGACTGGAAAACCTGTTTGCCATTCTGGGTACTCTGACTATTATGACGCTGGTTGGATCATACACTGCGGCCAGCTGGAGCAAGAAAATTCCCAATTCCTGGGCCATTTCCTTTATCGCCATCTTTCTTGGTACACTGGTGACATTGGGGCTGATGTTGGCCATAGGAATAATCAGGGCCAAAGCGCAATATATTATCCCACTGGGCGGAATGATTGTAGGCAATTCAATGAATTGCGCCGCCCTGGTTCTTGAAAGGCTTCATTCGGATATCTCCGGTAATCGGTCGGCCATAGAAACAGCCTTGTCCTTGGGGAAAACCTGGCGTGAGGCCAGCGCAGTGTATTTCACGAAAGCGGTCAAAGCCGGTATGATGCAAATGTTGAACTTCTTTAAAGTGGTTGGTCTGGTTCAGCTTCCCGGGGCCATGACCGGCATGATTCTGGCTGGAGCCTCGCCTTTGAAGGCGGTGTTGATTCAGGTTATTGTCGGTTATATGCTAACTGCCGCGGTAACCATTACTGGACTGATTGCGGCTCATCTGGCCATTCGACAGATGTTTAGTCCAGCCGATCAATTGAAAATATGAGTGAAATCTATATTACTTTATCGTTTTAAGATCGATAAAGAATCATTGAATTAACGTTATCAGCGAGTACTTTTTGCCGTTCAAGAACATTCAACCAATTCAACCCACAATGCCTTTCCTGACGACTATAGAAACCGAAATGTCTGTAGAACAACTGAAACTGACAATAAAATTCGGTTGCGTTTAGGTGAAAAATACATATAATGTAGGTCACTTTCTCAACCGATTGGTAAGGGGAAGGATACCCGCGTAGCCAAATTGAGCGTTGGGTGTATTGAAATGATTGAGACGGAGAGGTGGCCGAGCGGCTGAAGGCAGCTGCCTGCTAAGCAGTTAACGGGGTAACTCGTTCCTGGGTTCGAATCCCAGCCTCTCCGCCATTGATTTTCTAACAGAGTATCTCATTATATAATAATTATTTACGCGAAATTGTCTCTCCGTGAACGTTAAATCTGGCCGTGATAGAATTCGACTATAAATGCCATTAATGAATAACATTATAATCGAGCGGATGGCTAAGGGGGAGCATAGGTCATACAAGAACCTACCTTTGTTGAAGGTCTTCGAAGTTTTCTGACCCCTTTAAGACAAATGGAAGGACCTCTTTGGAAAAAGATATAAAATACCTTGACAAATACCGAGATTATTTAATATATTCCGATATTAAACTCTGAAACTCCGCAACTGAAGGCAACGAAGCTGACTTTTTCCTGAAGTGAGGAGGATCCGGCAGGGAAGGTTAATGATATATCCCCAAACCGTAATTTATGCGCTGGAAGCGCTGTGCCATCTAGCACGTTTGTCACCCAAGGCCTATCACAAAGTGAAGGATATTTCCTCGGAGTTGGATATCCCGCCGCATTTTCTGGGGAAAATCCTTACACAGCTGGTCAGGAAAAAGCTGATAGTCTCATCCAAGGGGCCCACGGGAGGCGTTGCCTTGGCTAAAGCTCCCGGCCGCATAACCATTCAGGACGTTCTGAAGGCCCTTGATGCCCAGGATATCCTTGATGACAAATGTATTCTCGGTTTGGAGGAATGTTCCGATCATGCTTCCTGCCCTTTCCATAAGGAGTGGGCCCGGTTTAAGAAGGGGATTGCATCGGTGGCAGGCAAGACAACGCTCAAGCAACTGGCTGAAAAATAGTTGCGCTGAAGGTCCTATTGTTCTAAATTAAATTCTGCCTTCGTTGAGTGGCACCGATTCGAGACACCCGGTTATTGTCAATGGAAAGTTGAAAGCGAAACAATGCCAGAGAAGAGCAATAGTGTTCGCAAAAATATGATAACAGGGGTTAATATTGTCGCCAACCCGCGTTATGGGGGGCTTATATAATTATGAAACCCAATAAGATACTGATTCAAGTTCACCCCTTGGAATGGTACCGCGATAACGTTCCTTGTCGGAGCGCCTGTCCGGTGGATACTGATTCCGGCAAGTATGTTCAGCTAATTGCCCAAAAAAAATACGAAGAGGCTTTTCGCGTCGCCCGGTCTCCCAATCCCCTGGCATCCATCTGCGGTAGAGTTTGCGCGGCGCCCTGCGAAGATGCCTGTCGTCGCGGGGCTATTGATGATCCGGTTTCTATCCGGGCGCTTAAACGGTTTGTTATGGAACGATTTGGCAGCGAATCTCAAAAACCCGAGGCTTTTCGCGCCCTGCTTCAGACTCGAGAGTCGGCTGGGGCACAATCCCCCGGACATTTATCTGCCTTTCCACCCGACCGGAAGTCAACCGGTAAAAAGGTCGCGGTAATCGGATCAGGTCCTGCCGGTCTGGGGGCCGCCCACGACCTGGTTTTAATGGGGCATGAAGTGACCATTCTGGATTCGGCAGACGAAGCCGGTGGTATGATGCGGTTTGGGATTCCCGAATATCGTTTGCCGCGAGGGGTGCTTTCCAAGGAAATCGGCAATATCCAGAGTCTCGGGGTTAATATTAGAACAAATTCTCCTCTTACTTCCGAGTACGGTATTTCTCAACTCAGGTCTGAAGGTTTCGATGCCATTTTTATTGGAATCGGTACGCAGGCCGGCATGGCTCTCAATATTCCCGGCGCCGATTTGGACGGAGTCATCAAGGCGGTGGATTACCTCCTTAATATAAACAGGGGTTACCGAGTCAATCTGGGCGATAATGTGCTCGTTATTGGCGGTGGAAGTGTGGCTCTGGACGCTGCCCGAACCGCCGTTCGCGGATTTTACTCACCTCAGGATGCCATTGATGCTGCCGCTGATGCCGGTGCGTTGCATACGGCTATCGACGCTGCCCGAAGTGCCATGCGCGAGGGTTCTTTGAATGTTCACATTGCCTCCCTCGAATCTTTTGTAGAAATGCCGGCGGCGATGACATCTCAGGGGAAGGAAGAGTTACACGAAGCGACATTGGAGGGAATTACCTTCCATCCCTCCAAAGGTCCCAAGGCGATAATCGGGGAAGATGGTCGTGTCAAGGGAATCGAACTGATTGATGTTGATCGCGTCTTCGACGATGAGGGCCGTTTTAATCCCAGTTTTGTCGCCGGCTCCGAGGAATTTCACTCCTTTGACAGCATAATTCTCGCCATCGGTCAACGGGCCGATACAGGTTTCATCCACCCCGACGACGGTATCGAGCTGACACCCCGGGGGACGATTAAGGCCGACTCGGATACTCTGGCAACAACCGCTCCGGGTGTCTTTGCCGGTGGAGATGCGGTTTTCGGTCCACGGATTCTTATCGAGGCCGTGGAAAATGGAAAGCGCGCGGCCCGATCGATTCATGAATATTTATCGTCGTCCTCGTCGAGCGTTAAAACCGATGTTACAATCGAGAAAATCCCTATAGATCAGTACCGGACGCCTCCCCAGTATGAAAAGCATAAACGTTGCCGGCCTCCGGCCATTGATACGGAACGGCGAACAGGAATCAGCGAAGTCGAGGAAGTGTATCGCGAGGAAGGGGCTGTCAGGCAGGCCGAACGATGTCTTTTGTGCCATGTGGAAACAGTCTATGATGCGGAGTTGTGCGTATTATGCAATCGTTGTGTGGATATTTGTCCCGAAGAGTGTTTGTCGCTTGTACCTGCTGATAGTATCGAAGTGTTGGAAAGGGATATTGCCGGTACCAATGACGCTACCGCAACCGGCGAGGTAAACAGCGCCATGCTGAAGGATCATACACGCTGCATCCGCTGCGGGCTGTGCGCCAGAAGGTGCCCGACAGGAGCGTGGACAATGGAAAGATTTGATTTCATAGATATTATTGGAGGAGGAAAATAGTGGCTTCTGATGAAAAAACCGTCGATAAGGGACGCCGTTCGTTCCTCGGTAAAATGACTCTGGGATTATTCACGGTCGGATTGTTCGGCCAGGGATGGACCTATATGCGGTCGCTGGTACCGAATGTCCTCTATGAACCTCCCCAAAAGTTCAAAATCGGTTTGCCGGAGGAAATGGCCGAGGGCGTTAATTTTATCGAATCCCGGAGGGTGTTCGTTATCAGGGAGGGCCATCAATTCACTTGCATATCGGCCAAGTGTACTCACCTGGGCTGCACCGTAAAGTATGTCCCCCTGGCCCATCAGGAAACGATCAAGTCAGGAGGGGAGGAGATGACTGTAAGTTATGAATTCCAATGTCCATGCCACGGCTCGAAGTTTCGACAGAACGGAGCGGCATATTCCGGTCCGGCTCCCGGAGCCCTTTCCTGGCATAAAATAGAAATTGCCCCCGAGGATGGCCAGCTGTTGGTGGATGTCTCTTCTTCGGTTGACAATGATTTCAAGTTGGTGGTGTAATTATATGGAAACTATAAAAACTTTCATTGAAGGCCTGTCATGGCCATGGCGGCCGCAAAGCAATCGCGAAGCCGGGGATGCGGTGGTCAAAAGTTTTCTTTTGCACTGGTTTCCACATCGTGTCAGCCTGAAAAGTCTGTCCTGGGGCTATTCTTTTTGGCTGGGGACAATATCATTCGTTTTGTTTCTGATACTGTGTCTGACCGGGATTATCCTAATGTTCTTCTATGTCCCGTCCGTGGAACGTGCCTATTGGTCAATCAAAGACATCGAATTTGTCATCAGTTTCGGTGCCTTCCTTCGTTCCCTGCATCGCATTTCCGCTCATCTGATGGTAGCGGCGGTTTTTCTGCATATGCTGAGAGTCTTCTATGTCAATGGTTATCAAAAAGGGGCATATGCGGGGTCAGGAAGGCCATTTAACTGGGTCCTGGGAGTATTTCTCTGGGTAACGACCCTGTTGCTATCGTTTACCGGCTACCTGCTGCCTTGGGATCAGCTGGCTTTCTGGGCCATTACTGTCGGCACCTCAATCGCCTCGGCGGTGCCGTGGGTAGGTGAATCTGTCCGCCAGTTTATTCTCGGCGGCACTATCATTGGGCAAAACACACTGATTCGATTTTACGTACTGCATGTTTTCTTTCTTCCCGCACTGGCAATGATTGCAATTATCTGGCACATGTGGCGAATACGCAAAGACGGCGGTCTGGCTGCCATTGAACAAGTGAACAAAGAGGCCAAGACGGTTGAGACAACTGAAATCGATAAAACGAAATCCAAGTCATATGCATTGATGGGTATAGCCAAAGGTACTTCGGTGCATGTCATTGATCGCGAGCCATTAAATTCGGAAAACTCCGTATGCAGTTCGCCGCACATGGTTCGGAGAATTATTGTCGTTTGTATTCTTACGTTTGCCGTTTCAGCCATTTTAAGCCTGCTAACGCAGGCGCCGCTGGAGGAAATGGCCAATCCGTCGGTAACCCCCAACCCGGCCAAGGCTCCCTGGTATTTCCTCGGGCTTCAGGAATTGGTCGGCTACAGCGCTTTTATAGGCGGAGTGCTGGTTCCGGGGCTAACCATTCTCGGTCTGATGCTCATTCCCTGGATTGATCGGGAGAATAAAAATGTTGGTTGCTGGCCTTCGGAATCGGAGCATAAAAAATGGCTGCTTATGGGAGGAGTTGTCGGATTGGTACTGACCTGCCTGTCCGTTTTTGTGGGAGTGAATTTTCCCTCGCGTGAGATTCTGGGAGATATTTTTCAACATCAGTTCTGGTTTGATCTTCTAAATCCGGCAACAGCCTTACAGGCGGCCCTGATTGCCTGGTTCTTTATTGTCCGCAAAGTGACCGGGTCAACCAGGACAGCATCAATATCATTGTTTACGGCTTTTGTGGTAGCGCTGGTGATTCTGTCGATTGTCGGCACCTGGTTGCGGGGACCCAACTGGGACTTTTTCTGGCCCTGGGAAACCATTCCCGTAAAACCGGTTATCTATTAGGGGGAGTTGCGAAATGTCAAGAAAGAGACTAATCAAGACCGACCGCTTCCTGATATTGATAGCCGGAATACTCTTTGCCGGTATCAGCCTGGCAGTTGTTGCCATCGATGCCGTACCGGCCTGGAAAAACTATCAAAGTGAATTTCGTTATCTGGCCACCGAAATCGTTGGAGAGGAAGACGCCGCCCGGATTCCATCCGGAATCCAACAGATCTGGGTGGAGGATCTTGATCGAGTGGACCGGTGTATCACCTGCCATCAGGGGATATTCTGGCCCGGCTTTGAGCGTGCCGAACAGCCATACTCAACCCATCCGGACATGGGACTTTTTGATACTCATCCTGCTTCCGAATACGGGTGTACAATATGCCATGGCGGCCAGGGATATGCCGTTGATCTCGAAGCCGCCCATGGATTCTCCAAGCATTGGGAAGAACCGCTTCTGTCCGGTATAGTTGCCTCCGATTACAACCTCAATGACAAAAATGCGATGATCGAAATAAACTGTAATGCCTGCCACCGGTATGAAAGGCAGACTGCAGGCATGCCCTATATCAATCTTGCCAAAGATCTGATCCAGGAAAAAGCCTGCTGGGGATGCCATGTAATCAATGGATACGGCGGTGCCATCGGCCCAGATTTATCTGATATCGGTGATCGTCATGCCGAGGGATATGACTGGTCGAACTTTGCCGGATTTGCATCTATATTCAACTGGCACATGCAGCATTTCGATGAACCGGCCGCAATTGTCCCCGAAACGGTGATGCCGAAAATGGGTCTTCAGACCCGGGACCGCCATGCCATGTCGATGTTGATGCTCAGCTGGCGTGAGGAAAATCTACCGGTCAAGTATATTCCCGGTTTTGTCCGCAAGGAGATGTTGTACGCGCATGAAGATGAGCGGCGCGAGGAGTTGTTGAGTGGCGACGGCGCCTTTTTCATCGAAAAAGGATGTTTCGGATGCCATTCTGTTCAAGCCTATGGGATCAAATCCCCCACCGAAAAGGGCCCCGACTTGACGTTTGCGGTTGACGATGTCCACGTTCGCTTCCGGCAGTCGCTTCAGGAGTTTATCTTTGATCCCAGTCAGAGCGGAACAATGTCGATAATATTTTCCTCCAAGGTGATCCTGAGCGATGAGGAAAAATGGCAGTTAATAGATATTTTGACCAAGGCCAACCATAAATATAAATCGGATCAACCGGAAAGCGGCAAATAGTGAGATTCATGCATAATATACATAAGGAGGTAAATGTGTATAAGGTTCGTTCAAAAATCCTGCAAGTTCTTGCAGTGTTGTCGATGCTGAGCCTGCTGATTTTTCTGGCAGGATGCGGAGGATCAGAGAGCCGGCGCGGCCAATCCGGGCAGGCAGGAGCCAGATCCGATGTGACCGATGCCGCCCTGAAAACCTATGTTCCGCCGGGTGACATGGATGAGTACTATCTCTTTTACTCGGGCGGTCACAGCGGCCAGATTTTTGTGGCCGGAGTACCCTCAATGCGTCACATTTGTACTATCCCCGTCTTCACTCCTTATCCCGGAACCGGATACGGCTTCGATAATGAATCCAAAGCTATGCTGGGGGAGTATAGTTGGGGCGACTCGCATCATCCTGGTTTTTCCGAAACGGGAGGCGAATACGATGGCCGGTGGTTATTTATCAATGACAATGCTCAGGGTCGGATTGCGCGGATTGATCTTTCTGATTTCAAAACCAAGCAAATCCTGAAAATTCCGCATATTTCGGCCAACCACGGCTCCTCGTTTGTCACCCCGAATTCGGAATATGTAACCATGGCGACCCGCATGTCGGTTCCATTCCCTCAGGGAACTTATGCGGATGTCAACGATTACGCGGAAAAGTATAAGGGGATTGTCGCCGGCATAACCATCGATCCCAACGATGGCACTCTGGCTCTGGCATGGGAAGTCCTGATGCCGCCCTTTAACTATGACCTTGGTGACGCCGGTAAAGGCGTCAGCGACGGGTGGATGTTCTGGACCTGTTATAATACAGAGCGCGAATTTATCGAGGGAGCCAAGCTTGAAGTTACAGCCTCTCAACGCGACAAGGATTTTCTGGTCATGCTCAACTGGAAAGCCGCCGAGCAGGCTATTAAGGATGGCAAATTCAAGACCTATAGTGGCGCCAAAGTCATCGATCCGGCCAAAGCCCCGGGAGTCGTTTACTTTGTGGGCTTGGGCAAAAGTCCCCACGGCGTCGATGTCAGTCCCGATGGTAGGTGGATAATCGGGAGTGGCAAGCTGTCGCCGACGACAACCGTATTTGACTTTGAAAAAGCTCTCGCTGCCATTGAGGCCAAGGATTATGAAGAGACTGTCGATGGCATTCCGGTGTTGACTTATGAGTCGGTTCGCGAGGCTGAAATACCCGTCGGACTTGGGCCGCTCCACACCCAGTTTGATAACCGGGGCAACGCCTACACATCCCTGTTTGTGGAAAGCGCGGTTGTCAAATGGAAACTTCCGCCCTACGATCCGGGTGATGTTGCGGATGCCTCTAAAATGGAAAAGTACATCGTGGAGAAAATACCGGTTGCTTATAATATCGGTCACCTTGTCTCCGCGGAAGGTGATTCCAAATCTCCGGATGGCAATTATCTTGTGGCTTTGAATAAACTTTCCAAAGGTCGTCATCTTTCGGTGGGGCCGTCGATTCCCGAATCGGCTCAATTGATCGATATTTCCGGCGAAAAGATGAAACTGCTTTATGATGCTTTCACCGAACCGGAACCCCACTATGCGGTAATGATCAAAACCGACAAAATTGATGCTTTTGAAGTTTACAAACGCGGCGAGCATCCCAACAAAAACGCCATCTGGTCGGCCGAAGAAACTTCGGTTACTCGGAACGGAAGAAAAGTTGAAGTTAAGATGATCGCTGTGCGAAGTTTCTTTGCACCGGATGTGATAAGGGTTAATCAGGGCGACGAAGTTACTGTGCATCTCACCAACATTGAGCAAACCCGAGACGAACTGCATGGATTTGCCATCAATGACTATGATATCAACATCATCGCCGACCCGGGTGAAACCAAGAGTGTTACCTTTAAGGCCGATAAGCCGGGAGTTTACGCTTATTACTGCACCAACTTCTGCTCGGCATTGCACCAGGAAATGCAGGGTTATCTGCTGGTAAAGCCGAAAGGTTAATGAAGTTTCATTGGGGGAGGATTATTCCTCCCCCTTTCTGGCGAGGTGACAATGAAGAGTTTGTTTTCATGGGTAAGTAAAAACCTGTTCAAGCCAATAACCATGAAATCCCGAATGCTGCTTTTATTGGCTGTGCTGGTTCTAATACCCACTTTCTTTCTGCCGCTGTGGAACCTTGAGTTCTGGTCCTACCAGTATCCGGACGGTTTGACTCTCGATATTTACAGCTATAAGCTTGAGGGAGGCGATGATGGCGCTCATCTGGCCGAGATTAATATCCTCAACCACTACATCGGAATGGCGGCCTTGGAGAACGAGGATTTCCTGGAGTTGAAATGGATACCGTTTGCCATTGGGGTTTTTATAATTCTGACCCTTCGGGCGGTTGTCTTCGGCAAAATCGGCAAGGTACTCGATGTCCTGATGTTGTTCACATATTTCGGGCTTTTCAGCCTCTGGTCCTTCTGGTACAAACTTCACTTCTACGGGCACAATCTGGATCCGAAGGCTTCCGTGAATATAGAACCATTTACTCCACCTATATTTGGATTTGAGCAAGTAGGGCAATTCAAAGTATGGAGCTATCCCAGCGCGGGATCTTATCTGCTGGTCGGGTTCGCTCTTTTGCTTATCCTGGCGATGGTGATCTCAATGAAACGTAATGATACCGTTGCTTCAAAATAAGGGAGAAGAACAGATGTTGCATAAAGTAATATTGGCCATGATCCTGATTGCCGGTTTGATACTCGTCGGCTGTTCACAGGAGGATTCGTCGTCTACTACCACCGATGAACCAACTGCACCTAAACTGGTTGTGAATTATGAAACACCAGCCGTACTGGATGTCCCGGCCCGGATGGAGCCAAAATCGGACAGCGACTGGGAGGCCATCGCCAACAATAAGAATGCTGAGATCGTGGAAGTGCTGAATATTCTGAATCCGGTTGCCGCCTATCTCACCGCTGCCTTTGAGCAATATGGCAGTAAATTCGGCGAGATAACCATCGAAGAGTGGACCGATACGCAGGACCAGCTCACGAAAGCGAGTAACCTTTACGGAGAATGCAAACAGCGAATGGCTGATAATAAATTCGATAAGAAGCTGTTTTTGGATCTTGAAAATGCCTGGCAGATATTTGTTAAGGTTGGCGTGGCCGGATTGCGTACCAAGACTATGGTCGATATGGATCTGGCTAAACAAAGTTGAAACAGATCCAGAAGTTATCCTCTCGCTGGGTTATGAGAATATACGGCATCACATTTCTGTTGATTCTGGCTGTCTTTAGAAGTGCCGAGGCGCGCATCATTGAGGTCGGTTCCCCGGACGACATGCGCCTGGCAATCGAGAAACCCGAACCGGGCGATACGATCCACCTGAATGACGGCCTTTACACAGGACAGTTTACGTTGACTGAGCCTGTTGTGATAATCGGCATTTCCAACGCCGTTATTGATGGACAAGGTCGTGGCGATGTTCTTACTCTGACATCGGATTCAATTGTCGTCAGAGGAGTAATTATCCAGAACTCAGGAACCAGGCTTTTAAAAGATCACGCCGGAATAAAAATAACGGGGGATCATGTTGAAATAACCGAGTGCACTATCCGGGATATTCTCCACGGTATCTATGTCAAAGGCGGCGATAGCGCCTACATTCACAACAACACCATAATTGGACGGATGAATATCCAGGAATCAGATCGTGGCAACGGTATCCATCTATGGCAGACTTCGGGAAACCTCTTGACGAACAATGACATAAGCTTTGCCAGAGACGGAATTTATTTTTCGTTCGCCCATCGTACCGGGATCAGTAAAAATCATATTCATCACCTTCGCTACGGATTGCACTATATGTATTCGGACTCCAATACGTTTGAAGACAACATCTTCGACAACAATGTCGCCGGCAGTGCTCTGATGTATTCAAAAGATATTGAATTCAGGCGGAATATCTTCGCCCATTGCCGTGGATTCAGAGCTTATGGGATACTCCTGCAATCGGTGGATCACTGCCTGGCAGAGGAAAACCTCATTCTTGATAATTCAAGAGCGATATTCTTCGATGACGCCAACTACAACCGGTTCGAATCAAATGATATTGTCCAGAACGATCTGGCGGTGCAGATTAATGCCTCGTGCGAGGAAAATACTCTGGTAAACAACAACTTCATATCCAACCTTTCCGAAGTCACAATGGATGCCTCGATTATCAATTCCACTTACTGGACCGAGGACGGCCGGGGGAATTTCTGGTCCGCATATGATGGCTATGATATTGACGGTGACGGCGTCGGTGACGTTTCATATCAACTTCAGAGCGTTTTTGAGTATATTGAGTTGGATTATCCGGCCGTACGGTTTTATTTGTATAGCCCTGCCTCGCAGCTTTTGGCCGTCGCTGAGAAACGATTGCCCATACTGCGAAAATCAACCGTGGCAGACACCCTTCCGATATTTAGGCTATTGGCTAATGAGGGAGTTCCCTGGGAAAAACTCGATAAATACACCGCGAATTCAGCATCAGTGCATGTTGTCATCTGGATCCTGGCCCTGTTGGTGCCACCGGGGCTGATGTGGAGGGTGCGTAGATGATCAGGTTGGAGAATTATTCCAAGAAATACGGTCAGTTCCAGGCTGTTTATCCAACCGACCTTCATATAAAGGAAGGCGAAGTTTATGCACTACTAGGGCCGAACGGCGGCGGCAAGACGACTATTTTTAAGTCTTTGGCAGGACTTTCTCGGCCGAACACAGGAAAGGTGCTTATTGCCGGTGAAAACCTTTGGGAAAAACCGGAAGCGGTCAAAGCAAAGTTGTCTTTTCTTCCGCAAAGAGTAACAATTCCCGAAAACCTGTCCATCACAGAAGTCCTCAATTTTTTCGCGTCCTTGAAGGGAGTCCCTCATCATCGCATTGATGAAATTCTGGATCATATCGATGTTAAGGGAAGGATGCGGCAAAAGGTCGGTGAACTCTCGGGTGGTATGTTGCAGAGACTTGGCCTGGTTATAACTTTTCTGGGCGATACTCCTGTCTATATTCTGGATGAACCAACACTCAATCTAGATCTTGACGGCATGAAGCGATTTCGCAAGTATATCAGGTTACTCAAGGACAAAGGTAAAACGATCATTGTCTCCTCGCATACTCTGGTAGATGCGGAAAGTCTGGCCGATCGAGTTGGTGTCATCGCCGGAGGACGCCTGGTACTCGACCAGTCAGTTGTCGATTTTAGAGACCGGGTCAAAAATCAGACTAGCATGGTTTTGGTGCTGGCCAATAAGATTCCATCTTTGGTCGAGGCGGCTCTGGGCGCCGGTGCCGTATCGGCCGATTTTGAAAACGGCTATTTCCGTTATCGGGCCGATCAGATCCGCCAGATTAAAGTGCTGGAGGCGATTCGCGAGTCAGGAGGAGACATCATTAGTATTGCAACAGAAAAGCCAAGTCTGGACCAATTAATAGAGGAACATTATGAATAGGCTGATTCTGAGCATATTGGCGGCTGGCCTGCTTGTTTCATGCCAGGGCAAAGTAGAGCCTGCCATAGATGCCGGTCTTGATGAATGCGAATCCTGTTCCATGAGAATTGAACATGTCGATCATGGTGCGGTCGCCATAGATATCGATGAAAATCTTAATACATTTTGCAGCCCCGTCTGTCTGCTCATGCAGGCAAATAAGCGCAAGGATCGGGGCGTTTCATCGGAGATGTCGGTGTTTTTATTCGATCATATCAATTTGGAACCGATTGCCGCTTCTGAGGCATTCATCGTTCACGGCGATTTCCCGACTGCAATGGGGCATGGTTTACTGGCCTTTGGAAACCGTGCTGATGCGGAGCAATTCGCCGCCGAAGTTGATGGAGAGGTTTTGGACTGGGACGATCTCCGGGTTAGGCATGAGATTCCTGACCTTAAAATAAACATCGAAGTCCCGACATCCGACCAACCGCCGGTTTATGAAGTCAGGAAAGGACAAATTGTCGAGGTGTCGTTTGGCAATGACAGTCAGGGTGATTATAGCATTGTCTTGATGGGATATGATTTTGAGATGATCATCCCGGCGGCGTCCGCGCGATCCGAGTCGTTTGTCGCCGACCGGCCCGGTCAGGGATTTGTCTTTAAAGATGATGAAGGCTCAATCCTCGCGAATCTGTTCGTCACCGGGGACCATACCGCCGAAGAGGCGACATACCGATGAGATTACTGATTTTTTGGTTTGGTGATTTGGGATGAATAAAATACTGCTCATAGCCCGACAGGACCTCAAACTTAACCTGCGCAACAAGTGGATCCTGGGCGTATCGATATTATTCGGGATTCTGACCCTCTCTATCGCCTATTCCGGAATGGTGACGTCGGGATATGTAGGCTTTCAGGATTTCCGGAGGACGGGTGCATCGATCGTAAGCCTCGTGCTTTATCTCGTTCCAATACTGGCTCTGATGATGGGCAGCTACACCTTTGTTTCTTCCCGTGAATATCTTGATTGGATAGTGACTCAACCGATCTCTCGTTGGAAGATATTACTGGGCAAGTACTTGGGGGCGTTGGGGTCGTTGGCAATATCCACTATCGCCGGATTTGCCTTCGCCGGAATCATCATCTCCATCCGAATCGGAGCGGAAGGATCCCTGCGGTTTATGCTGGTTGTTCTGCAGGCTCTCCTGTTGGGGGCGGTATTTCTAAGTCTGGCCTTGCTGTTGTCAATCCTCGTCCGCCGTCGCCAGGCTGCAGTAGGGCTGTCGATATTAATCTGGTTCTTTTTTGTTATCTTTTATGACCTGGCGATTTTCGCCAGTACTACCTACTTATCGCATGGGACTCTGAAAGTGAGCCTGCTGCTTGGCCTTTTCCTCAATCCAGTTGACATGGTCCGCGTAACCAGCCTTATGGCTGTCGGAGGGGAATCTATATTCGGCGCCGCCGGAGTGGTCGCCGTCAAAATGCTTGGGAGTATGGGTGCGCTTATCATAATCTCTCTTATCCTGACAATCTGCTGGATCATTGCTCCATTGCTGTTGAGCATGAAGATATTCTCAAAACAGAATATATAGATCGTGACGATGATACCTGAACCTTGCCGACATAATTGAGCCTACTCGAAGAAATCCCGGGGTATCCAAATGGAATGCAATTGATTACAAGAGAACGTAACAAAGAGAATTCGAAAACGCTTAGTTCATTTGGTACGAATAGGAAACACGATGACGGAATCAGTTACTTCTATAATTTCTCACTGCTTTTCTTGAAACATTATTGCCATCTTTCTTGATTCGATTCTCATGGAATAAGCCTTATATCACTGGTACAGGCTACTGAAATTCTAACAATCTACTTCACGCAACTTGACGGAACTTAACGCAACTTGATCTAACTTAACGCAAGTTATAGCAACGAATTACGCCTATTTTATTGCTCTTTATAAACTTAGCCAAAATAGCCGTCGGAGAATCCCAGCTTCCCCGCCATGAATTCATCATGGCTTCTCACTGTCGTGTGTTCAACCACAATCTCTACTTCAATAACAAAGTTCTATACTTGTCCCAGCCTCTCCGCCACAAATTCATTGTGTTTTTGGCTGTCGCCAGTATGATCTGACTAAAATCCCAAAGTGACCAGAGTTCTATATGTATCCCAGCCTCCCCGCCAGTAGCAATAGCTACTTTTTGGCTGTCGCGGTGGCGGAGCCACTTTTTCACTGTCGT
>JAAEQF010000283.1 GCA_024231695.1 FCB group bacterium | reverse complement strand
AACTTACCTGGGGAGTGACAATGACTAATATCGGACTGATAATATCGATGGTGATAATCGTCGTCGGGCTGGGAGCGATATTTTTCTATTCCTGGAAAGGCCGCGATATCGACCGGCGCATCATTTTCCTCTTCGTACTGATAACGGTATCCTGCTCTATAATTTTTAATGCTGAATTCGGAGAAAAACCGACGCCGATCGTGAAGAAGGTTTACGACAAGATTGAAGGTATGCCGGAAGGGTCGAAAGTTCTTATCTCATTTGATTTTGATCCGGCCATGAAACCGGAAGTTATGCCAATGGCGAACGCGTTTGTCCGTCATTGTATGGCCAAGAATCATAAACTATACCTGATGTCAATCTGGGCAACCGGTCAGGCATTAATGACGGAATCGATTGAGAGTGTTCTGAAGCCGGAATTCCCCGAAGCTGTTTACGGAGAAGATTTCACGTCACTCGGCTTCAAGGCCGGAGGAGTTGGTGTTCTAAACGTTATTATCACAGACTTCCGCAAAATGTACGCGACGGACGAACACAATACACCACTCGATGAAATTCCATTGTTCGGAGATGTGACCTCTGCAAAAGATATGGATTTGATTCTGCCGATAGGCGGAGGCGCTCCGGGACCGAAAGAGTGGATTCTCTTTGTCGGCGATCCCGGCGATGTGCCGGTGGCGCCGGGTCTGGCCGCGGTTGTGGCTCCTTTGATTTACCCGTATTATCCGAAGCAGGCGATAGGCCTTCTGGGCGGAGTCAAAGGTGCGGCCGAGTATGAATCAGAACTCCTGAGGAACTATCCTCAATTCAAAGATATTGATACCCCGGCCTTGTCGATGATGGGACCGCAGACAATGGCGCATATCGTGATTATCGCGTTTATCATAATTGGGAATATTTCCTATTTCCGCAGCCGGAGGAGGTCTGACAATGCGTAAGGCTCCTGTTATAATTGTTACGGTTGCGGCAGTCTTGTTTGCCATTAGCTGGATATTGAAGTCGAATTCCGCGGTTTTGGACGAGGCCTCAATGAGTGCAATAAGCCAGGGATTCTGGGTGACTTTTTCCGCATTTTTAACACTGGCAGTTTTGTCATTTCTGTATCAGGATAATCCTTTTTACAAATTCGCCGAGCATCTGTATGTCGGCGTTTCGGCCGCTTATTGGATGAGCCTCGGATTCTGGACAACCCTGGTTGGTAACCTGATCCCTCGTTTGAGTGAAGGCATGAGTAACTGGTTTGAAGTACCCTATGTGGGCTTCAAGCCTCATTTCCTGATTCCTCTTGCATTTGGCTTTATCCTGTTAATGCGCTTGTCTCCCAAGGGCGGCTGGATTTCCCGCTGGGCACTGGCCTTTATCGTCGGTACTACCGCGGGATTGAATCTACCAAGATTTTTAAGTTCTGACTTTATTTCGCAGATTTCGGCGACCTTTGTACCGCTCCTCGTTTCCTGGAATGGTATCGGAAATTTCTTCTCCGATTTTTCGCTTTCGGCGTCCGGTCAGTTTGTCGGGATGCTCAGTAACCTTGTGGTTTTTGTGGGTGTCTTCTGTGGGATTATATATTTCTTCTTCTCAAAAGAGCACAAAGGCGCTTTCGGTGTTGGCTCCCGGATTGGTATCTGGGTTTTGATGATTACTTTCGGAGCATCATTT
>JAAEQF010000282.1 GCA_024231695.1 FCB group bacterium | reverse complement strand
CGTGGTTGTTTTTACCTACATCATGCTGTGTCTCATCTGGGGGTCTACCTGGATCGCTATCAAGATCGGTTTGTCCGACGCTCCCCCGCTAATCACGGCCGCCGTACGTTTCACTCTCGCCTCGGCTATCCTGGCCGGCATCGCCGCCGCCAAAGGATATCGATATCCCACCGAGTATAAGAAGATCTTTCGTCTCGGTTATCCGGGTCTATACACGTACGGTGCGAGCTATGCCCTCGTATATTTCGCGGAGCAGTACATCGATTCTGCTCTGACGGCGGTGCTATTCGGCGCCTATCCGTTTTTCGTGGCAATTCTGACCTGGGTACGCTACCAAAACGAGAAGCTGGGTCTAGTGGCCTGGCTGGGCATGGTGGTCGGCTTTGCGGGTGTGGTATTGATATCGCTCGACTCTGTCCAGACTTCAGGGGATATGCTCCTTGGTGTCGTACTCGCTGTGATTGCGCCTTTTGTCGCGGCCTGGGGCATCGTCATTCACAAGAAACACTTCACCGGGGAGAATATAGTAGTGGCCGCTAACGTGCAGATGGTTTTCGGAGGAATACCGCTGATTCTGGCAGCCATGATCTTCGAAAGCTGGTCCGATTTCAACGTTACGGCTGAGTCGGTCGGATCAATTGTCTATCTGGCAACCTTTGGTACCGTGGCAACGTTCCTGGGTTACTACTGGCTGCTTCGCCGGATCAAGCTGACCACCGTCTCCCTGGTCGCCTTTATAACGCCTCTGGTGGCCATATTCAT
>JAAEQF010000281.1 GCA_024231695.1 FCB group bacterium | reverse complement strand
CCGGAGACGGATTCTTTGGAATCGGGTGATGATTCGGATTCGGCTTCGGGATAGATCACGACCTTGCATTCGGGACAGAAATGATGGAAACCTTTGGCCTTGGTCGTCTTCTCGACCAGATAATCATGACCGCAGGCTTTGCATTTTTCGTTGATCGGTTTCTGCCATGATACAAAATCGCATTTGGGGTATTTGCTGCAACCGAAAAAGGTCCGGCCGCGTTTGCTCTTGCGTTCGACCACTTCGCCCTGACAGCCATCTTTGGGACAGGCCACGCCAGTGGTGATTGACATGGTATGGCGGCAAGTGGGATAATTGGAACAGCCGAGGAATTTGCCGAAACGGCCCGTTTTGACCTGCATCGGTGAACCGCATTTTTCGCATTTCTCGTCGGTTTCGACCGTTTCTTCTTCGCCGTTTATCGGGCGGGTGGTTTTGCACTCGGGGTAGCCGCTGCAGGCCAGGAACCTTCCGTTACGGCCCCATTTGATGACCATCGGCTTACCACAGTTTTCACATTTCTCGTCGGTCTTCTCGACCATCGAGGCTTTGATATCTTTGGCCCGGCCTTTCAGCGAGGTCATGGTATCGGCAAAAGGATCGTAGAAGTCTTTTAGGACTTTGGTCCAGTCGATTTTACCTTCTTCGATATTATCCAGTTCATCTTCCATCTCGGCCGTGAAAGAAACATCGAATAATTTCTGGAAATTTTCGACCAGGATTTTGGTCACGGCAAAGCCGAGTTCGGTCGGTATCAGGCGGCGTTCATTCAGTTCGACATATTTGCGCGATTTGAGAGTGAAGATAATCTGAGCATAAGTAGATGGACGGCCAATCCCTTTCGATTCCAGTTCTTTGACCAGCGAGGCTTCGGAGAATCGTGGTTTCGGTTTGGTGAAATGCTGAGTGGGATTGAAATTGTCTGCCGTCAGTTCTTCGTTTTTTTCAAGCGCCGGGATTTCCGGTTTGGCGTTGTCTTTACTGTTACCATTGCCGTTGGTGTCGCTTTCCTTGTACACTCGAAGGTAACCGTCGAATTTGAGGTTGAGCGAACTGGCCCTGAGGAGATACTGGTCGGCGGCGATATCAACGGATACGGTATCATAGACAGCCGGGTTCATCTGCGAGGCAATGAAGCGGTCCCAGATCAGGCTGTAGAGTTTAAACTGGTCTTTGGTCAGTCTTTTGGTCAACTGATCCGGGCTGTATTCCAGATAAGTCGGGCGAATGGCTTCGTGCGCATCCTGGGCCGATTTTTTAGTTTTGAACAGGCGCGGTTTTTCCGGTAGATAGTCCTCGCCATAAGAGGATTTGATGAAGTCGCGGGCGTCGGAGATTGCTTCCGGTTCGACTCGAACCGAATCGGTACGCATGTAGGTAATCAGGCCGACGGTTCCGGCCTCGCCTTTCAGGTCGATACCTTCGTAGAGACCCTGGGCGACGCGCATCGTCTTTTGTGGCGCGAAATGGAGTTTGGCGGCAGCTTCCTGCTGGATGGTCGAGGTGATAAAGGGCGGCAGCGGATTTCGTTTTTTGGTGCCGATTTTGATATCGGCGACAGTGAATTTGGCCTTTTTCAGGTCATCAACAACCTTATCGGCGGTGGCCTGATCGGAGATTTCTGGATTTTTGCCGTCGATTTTAGCCAGTTTGGCCAGGAATTTCTTTTTTTCACCGTTGGCTAATTCGACTTCGATTTCCCAGTATTCCTGGGGAACGAAACTGCGGACTTCTTCTTCCCGTTCACAGATAATACGCAGGGCAACCGATTGAACCCGTCCGGCGGAAAGGCCGCGGGCGATGGTCTGCCAGAGAAACGGCGATACTTTGTAGCCGACGATCCGGTCAAGGATACGGCGAGCCTGTTGAGCGTTGACCAGATCGAGGTCAATTTCGCGGGCATTGTTCAGCGATTCGGTGACCGCTTTTTTGGTAATGGCGTTGAACGCAATCCTGCTGAGAGTCCCCGTGATTCGAGACCTTTTGAAGCTGTTGGCCACATGCCAGGCGATAGCCTCTCCTTCACGGTCCGGATCGGGAGCCAGATAGATATGTTCGGCATTGCGGGCCGCAGCTCGCAACTGCTTGATAATCTTATCCTTGCCCTCAATGACGACATAGTCGGGCTTGAAATTATCGTCAACATCGACGCCGATTTTCGATTTGGGCAAATCGATTATATGGCCGACAGTGGCCAAAACATCGAAATCTTTGCCGAGGATTTTTTTCAGCGTCTTTGACTTGGCGGGAGACTCGACGATCAGCAGGTTTTTAGCCATTATTTATCATTCCGAACAAGTTTAACTTTTCCTTCAACACAATCCTGAAGAGCAATAAAGGTGACTTTGCGACCGTCAATATCGATTTTCTCTGCGTTTTCCGCAGTCAGCATTTCCAGCTTGGCCAGCCGGATAGCATTGATTTGACGGGCTCGTTGGGCAGCGACCAAAACCGCCGTGTAGCGGTTTGGGGTCATGTCATCAAAAACGTCCAGAGGTATAAATCCCATGTTTTCCTCCTTAGCACCGGAGTGCCGGTTATTGCCTTTTTTTAACAGAATAGGCAGTAGATTTGTTCCTGCCAAAAAAGGTTACACCGACCGTCCAGGATTTAATCATAAGGTCGGCAGCCGCCACGGCTTCATTAATATTTTTATTTACAATTACGTAATCGAAACGGTTGAACTTTTTTTGTTCTTCGATGGCGTTTTTGAGTCTGATTTTTAATTGAGCTTCAGTTTCAGTTCCACGCCGCTTAAGTCTTTTTCTCAATTCCTGATCCGAGGGCGGAAGAATAAAGAGCGACAGCGCCTCGGGGTAATTCTTCTTTATACTGGCGGCGCCTTTGACATCCACATCCAGGATTATCACCCGGCCCTGCTTGAGAGCCCGGTCAATCTGTTTTTTGGGAGTACCATAATAATAGAGGTGTACCCGAGCCGATTCGGCGAAGAAGTCATCCCGCTTCAATTTCAAGAATTCAGCCTGATCGACAAAAAAGTATTCTTCCCCGTCGGTCTCGCTTTTTCGTCGCAGACGCGTAGTGTAGGAGACGGAAAATTCCCAATCCGGGTTCTGATCCAGAAGAGATCGGCAAATTGTGGTTTTGCCTCCTCCGGAGGGAGATGAGATGATAACGATTTTGCCTTTGCTACCTCGGTTTCGCACAGAAATGTCCTACTCGATGTTTTGCACTTGTTCCCGGAGCTTTTCGACTTCTTCCTTCATTTCGATAGCCGGTACCGAGATATCACTGGAAAGAGCTTTGGAGCCGATAGTATTTGCCTCCCGGCCCATTTCCTGAAGGATAAAATTGAGTCGTTTGCCGGCATCGCCGTTGCCATTCAGAGTTTTCAAAAACATGTCATTATGTGATTTAAGACGAATGCACTCCTCAGTAACGTCACTGCGTTCAGCATAGACAGTAATCTCTTCGGCCAGTCTTTTAGAATCAAGCTCGACGCCAGAATCAAGTTCTTTGAGTCGTTTTTCCAGTCTCTTTTTATAGGCGCTCACGTTCCGGGGCGATTGTTTTTCGATTTTGGCCACCAGCTGAGAGATATGCTTGATCCGGCCCTGCATATCCTTTTTCAGGTTTAGGCCTTCTGCGGCGCGCATCTTTTTGAGATCAGCCGAGGCCCGTTTGACCAATTTTTCGAGATCCGGCCATATCAGGGTTTCATCGATATTAGCTTCGGTGTTGGCCAGGAGTTGCGGATTAGCCACCAGATGCCCCAGTTCAACATCACCCGATAGCTTTAACTCTTTTTTCAGTTTGACCAGATGAGCATAATACACGCGAGCCGTTTCGGGATTAATGATCGCCTCAGCCATCGCTGCCGGGGTCTCTTCGAGATTAACGGTAATAGTTATTTTACCGCGTGAAAACATATGGCCGATCACCTCTTTGATCCGAGCTTCCACCCCGGCCAAACTCCGAGGCATACGGAAAATGATTTCCAGAAAGCGACCGTTTACTGAGGCCATTTCGACTCTCAATCGGTATTTTTTCTTGTCGATCTCAGCACGGCCGAAGCCAGTCATTGATTTCATTATTTACCGCCTAAATTAAACAATAGGCTGAGAATATATGACCTTGAGAGATAATGTCAATTGGTTTTATCAACCGGGACAATCGCCGGATTGAGTTTTTGCCGTCGATCGCGGCCTTTTTCTTTCAACCTGAGCATCGGACCGGCCGGAGTCTGCCTTATGGAAGCGGTCATCAGATGGGCCATTTGGTGGGTAATATCCATGATACGGCGGGCTGATTTTTCGATCATTTCAAGTTTTTCGCGCTCCGCGCTCTCCGGACCGGCGGTATTTTCAAGAAGCAATTCGACATTGCCGTGAATAGCCATAAGCGGATTGTTGATTTCATGGTTGAGAGTTGAAACCAGCGCGGTAATCGTTTCCAGCCGTTCCATTTCCCGGGCCCGGTTTTCCAGACGGCGGTTTTTCAAAATAAGTTTTTGTTTCTGACAGGCCTGTTTAATCACCTGGGGAATGATGACGTCATAATCTCCCGTTTTGGAGATGTAGTCGGCGGCCCCCAATTTCATCGCCTCGACGGCCACTTCTTCAGAACCGCTGCCGGTAATAACCACAACGGGCAAGTCCGGGTTCGTCAATTGAATCCGCGACATCAAATCCAGCCCACCCATGTCGGGCAGATTAAAATCGACGACAATAAGATCATAGCGGTTAACGGTCAATGCTTCCAGTAGGGCGACGGCAGAAGTGTAGATAGTCAGATCAGCTTCGGGGAAAGCACTTCGTGTCGCCTGTTCGAAGAGAATGGCATGGAATCGATTATCCTCGGCCAGAGCGATTTTCAGCTTTTTCTTCATTTTCCTATTCCCCAAATTTGAATGGGAGGATTACGGAAAAAACCGCTCCTCTTCCCTCAGAACGTTCCAGACGAACAACGCCTTGCCAAGAGGCAACTATTTCATTTACAATAGTCAACCCCAGACCGGTTCCGGTTATTGTGCTCGTTTTCTCGCAAGGAATTCGAAAGAACGGCTCGAACACTTTCCTGCGATAATTGGCCGGTATGCCGGGGCCGTTGTCAGAAATACTGAAACGATGGGTTTCGTTATCCCCAGTATAGTTAATAATAACAGTCGGCTTGGCGACACCCTCCGCGTATTTGAAGGCGTTTTCCAAAAGATTGTGAAACAGCCGTTCTGCTTTACTACGGTCGGCAATCAGCTTAGGCAGAGAATCAGGTATTTCCACATGAAAGGCAGTTTTCGGAAAAGCAACCCTGAGCAGTTCGATCTGTTCTGCAATCATGTCGTTGAGATTTATTTTTACCGGTTTCTGTTTTGTATTCCGAAAGCGGGTGATTTCGGTTAAACCATCCGCCATGCCAAATAGAATCTTTATGTTTTCATTCAGGCAATCAAGGGCGAATCGGCCATCCTCGTCCAGCCGGT
>JAAEQF010000280.1 GCA_024231695.1 FCB group bacterium | reverse complement strand
GATCAGATTAGTAATCCAGAACGTTTTGACCCGGCGGGCAGCTCCATTTGATTCGAGACGTGCCAGTTCCGCCTTAGCCGACACCTGTGACTGATCAGCAACAGCCTTTAACTGAGCAACCCCAACCCGATGCCGATCGGCGCGAGTTTTGAAAGATCGGCTCAGGGAGCTTTTCATTGCTTTGGAGTCGTGATTAGAAACAGGAATAATGACGACACGAACGAAATCGTCGCTGTCGGCGGTAAAGTTTGACAGGCGATCCTGAAGAGGGGCGGTGAGGATTCCGGCCGACAGTGAAGTCGATAGAAATCCAGCGATTATAATGGCGATTATAGCAACGGGATAGCGTCTATTCATCTATTCTCCAGGGTCTCATAATAATCCACTCACCATAATAGCGAAGACCGTGCCGGGAGCAGTTGTTTTATGGACCAATTTACTCATTGGCCCGCAATAAGATACCAATAGTTATACGTGGCCGCAAGACGGGTGTGCAAAAAAATGACAAAAAGCTGACGATTGCTTCTCAGCCAATAGTTATTTGCTATTTCAGACGAACGGCGGTACCGGAGACGGCTACCATCAGCATACCCTCACGAATAACCTCGTAATCAACATCGACGCCGACGACGGCATCGCCGCCCAATTCGCTGGCCGCGGTAACCATCTCATTGATCGCGATTTCTCTGGCTTTTCGCAACTCTTGCTCATAGGCCGCCGACCGGCCGCCGACGATATCGGTAATTGAGGCGAAAAAGTCTTTGATGATATTAGCGCCCATAATGGCCTCGCCGGTGACGACTCCGAAATAGTCGCGAATTTCCTTGCCCTGAATGGTAGGTGTGGTCGTGACGATCATATTATTTCCTTTCGTGAATCTATAATTCCCCGCCCGGTCAGGAAACCGGCCACTGCTCCGATGATGGCATAAGTTACCAGATCGACCGGGATTTCCAATAGCAGCCAATGGGAAAGATTTAGTATAATCTGTCTTTTGATTATAAACACCGGCGATGAGGCGGCCCAGACAATCAGCCCGGCTCTGATCCCGATCTGCCAGTCGGAAACGGTCCAGATACTTTTTAGATAATATGTCAGATGGGCGATAACCAATCCGGTAATGAGATTGAGGACGATGTAGAAGACACCGACCAGCATACTCGAATCGCGCATCAGATCCGGATTCTGCAGATAAAAACGATCTAAAAACAGGTAAGCGGCCGCGCCCTGAAGAATATGACATAACACGCCTGCCGCCAATCCCGACCAAATGACCCGCTTGTTCAGCATAGGCGATAGTAAAAGCTTTTTTTCCCAAAAGGCAAGTAGTGGATGAAATTTATACCCGGATAAGGCAGGAATTTTTAATCAGGTTTCGGTTTTGATTTCCAGACTAGATAGAATCGGCTATATTGGCAGGGATTGAGTAATTGAGGAGACAACAGCCCGGATATGCACATTGCAGAGACGCTTCTAATCGCCGTTGCCCTGGCCATGGATGCTTTCACCGTGGCTATGGCTGTAGGTCTTCATCTTTCGCGTAACGGACGGATCAGCGGCCGTCAATATTTTCGGCTCGGTTTTCATTTCGGTTTTTTCCAGTTTTTAATGCCGATAATCGGCTGGCTGGCCGGTTCGACTATTCAGGTTTATATCGAAGCTTTCGATCACTGGCTGGCTATGGGACTACTGACGTATATCGGAATCCGGTTGATTCGCGAGGGGGGGCAGACCGAAAAGTACAAACTTACCGATCCAACCAAAGGATCGTCTTTGGTTGTCTTATCGGTAGCGACTTCGATCGACGCTTTGGCAGTCGGGCTATCGCTGGCTTTTCTGGGTACAGGTATCATCTACCCGGCGTTAATAATCGGTGTTGTGGCCGCCCTTCTGACTTTGGCCGGTCTTCAGTTGGGTAATCGTCTGGGTAAACACTGGCGCAGCCGGATAGCCCTTCTGGGCGGTTTGATTCTGATCGGTATCGGCCTCAAAATATTGCTTGAGCATCTGTTCGGCGCCTGACTCGAAGCCGCCGCGCCCGATGTTCGCGCCAAGCAATAGGCAACCATATCAAATATATTTTCATCAAACTTACTGGATACGGATACGAGACAGGATATTACATGTTCAATGGTTTGCCGCCGATATTCACACCTATGCCGAAACAATACGTCTCTTTATTCCGTATTGACAGGCATGATACCGGAATTTGTTTTTTTCAATAAACAGTGGAGTAAGTGATGAAGAAAGTAATGACGATCTTCGCCTTAGTGGTCATTGTGGCGGCGGTTTTGTTTTTCGCCATGAAGGGATCAGCCTCTAAGGAAGAAGGGCTGAAGACATTTGCCTGCGAGAAGGGTTCGATAATCGACAAGGCATTAGCCGTGGGTACAATCGTGCCGCGCCATGAGATCGCGGTTAAGTCGAAAATATCCGGTATAGTCAAACGGTTATATGTCGAAATCGGCGACGAGGTCAAAATCGGCGATCCGCTTATGGATATCGCCCCCGATCCGACTCCGCTGGAATTGGCTGAAGCCAAACGGCAGGTCGAAATATCACAGATCACTTCCGAGAATGCCGAACGAGAACTGGACCGATCACAGTCGCTTAAAGACAAGAAGCTGATTTCCGATCAGGAATTCGAATCGGCCAAGGCCAAATGCGATGAAATGAAACTGCGCCTGAAACTGTCCGAGGAAAAACTGGCTTTGATCGAAGAAGGGCAGATCAAAATGGCCAGTAAAGTGATGGAAAACGTGATCAAATCACCAATCGCCGGAATGGTTTTGATGCGTAATGTCGATGTCGGCGATCCGGTTGTTCCGCTAACCAGTTTTCAAGCTGGAACCGAACTCATTGCCCTGGCCGACATGAGCGATCTGATGTTCAGAGGCACGGTTGATGAGATCGACGTGGGTAAACTTTATCAGGGTATGAATGTCGCCCTCAAAATCGGCGCTTTGCCCGAAAGCAAAGTTGAGGGTGTACTGGTAAAAATTTCACCCAAGGCCCATCGTGACGAGGGTTCAACCGTCTTCAACATTGAGATCAACCTGACCAATACCGGCGAGAGCCTGCTACGAGCCGGATATTCGGCCAATGCCGACATCTTTATTACCAAACGGGAAGATATCCTCCTTATTCCCGAACGGTTGATCGAATTCGTTAATGATTCCTCTTTCGTCGAAGTGCAGGATTCACTCGGTACGATCACTAAAATCACCATTGAAACCGGTTTGTCCGATGGGATCAATATTGAAGTGAGCGAGGGTTTGAACGAGGGCGATCTTTTGGTCGAACGTCCGCCCAAGGAAATCACCGGGGAAATGTAAATATGCTGCCGCTTTTATCGATCAAGCAATTTTTTCGGGATATGCGCAATCAGAAACTGCGCACCCTGATGACTATGTTTGGGATCATGTGGGGTACCGTATCGGTTATTCTGTTGATGGCTTTCGGTACCGGCTTGCACGAGTATCAGGTGCAACGTTTCCGGGGTCTGGGCGAATTTATCACTATCATCTGGCCGGGAATGACTTCCCAGCCATGGGAGGGACTGCCGCGCGGGCGTCGAATTCGACCGACCGAGGATGATGTCGTGGGTATGCAAAAAACGCTCTCCTCGATCAAGAGCATATCGCCCGAATTCACCCGCTACAATGTGATGCTCAAATCACCTCGCGAAAACATGGTCGTCCGCGTCAGCGGGGTCTGGCCCGAATTTCATGAAATGCGCAATATCATCCCCGCCCAGGGGGGAAGGTTTATCAACGACAAGGATATGGCCAACCGGCGGCGGACGATTTTTATCGGCGATGAGTTGGCCGAGAAGTTGTATGCCGGCGAAGACCCGGTAGGCCTGTCGATGCAGGTCAATGGCATGCCCTTTGTCATTGTCGGAGTTATGCAGCCTAAAAAACAGAATTCCAGTTATGGCGGGCGCGACAAACGCAATTGCTATATTCCTTCGACTACTTTCCTGAACATGTACAGCCATCGGTTCCCCAACAATATCGTTGTGCAGGCTCCCGATGCCACTCAGATGGAAAGAACCAAGGACGATATTTATAAATATATGGCGGGGCGTTATAATTTCAATCCCGAGGACACCGAGGCGTTGTCGATCTGGGATACGACCGAGGGCTTCAAATTTTTCAATACGTTTTTCCTGGCCTTCCGCGCCTTTCTGGTCGGGATCGGATGTCTGACCCTGATCACAGCCGGTATCGGTGTGACCAATATCATGAATGTCGTTCTGGAAGAGCGATCAAAGGAGATCGGGATCAAAATGGCGCTGGGCGCCAAGCGGATCAATATCCTGATGCAGTTTATGTTCGAAACCGTGCTTTTAACGATTCTGGGTGGAACGATCGGCTTTTTGATCGCCCTGGCAATTGTAAAAGTATTTCCGCTTTTGAATCTCACCGAACATCTTGGTACGCCGACCCTGCGCGCCGGGGGAGCCATCGTAACCACTTCGATTCTGGGCTTACTGGCTTTTCTGGCGGGGATATTTCCGGCCCGACGAGCGGCCAGCCTGGAACCGGTAAAAGCATTGAAATTGTTTTAAGGAAGCATATGCGACCATCGATTATATATAACGTTTTCATCCGCGATTTTCAAAAGCAGCGCAAACGGATGCTGTTGACGCTTTTAGCCATCTTTTGGGGAACCATGTCGATCATGCTCCTTTTGGCTTTCGGCGAAGGTTTGCGCCACCAGATTACAATTAATGACAGTGGTCTGGGCGACGGGATTGTCATCGTCTGGGGCGGCCAGACCTCGATCCCCTACCTGGGTTTCGGTCAGGGACGGCGTATTCATCTGCATCCCGAGGATGTGGAGTATCTGCGCCGCCGCATGCCCGAACTGGAAACGGTCGTGGGCGAATATATCCGCTGGGGAGCCGAGATCAGATATGGCAAGACGGTTTTGAGCGAACGGATCAACGGCATCTATCCTGAATACGAGCATATCCGTGCTTTCCGACCGGTGATGGGCGGGCGGATGATCAACAATCTGGACATGGAACAGAAACGACGAGTTGCCTTTATCGGTTTTGAACTAAAAAACCGCCTTTTTGGAGTGGATACACCGGTTGAGAGTATAGTCGGCAAAACGATTTTCATCAACAATACTCCGTTTTTGGTTATCGGGGTGATGGCTCATAAGACGCAGGACAGCAGTTATCAGGGGCAGGATAAAGATGTAATTGCTGTCCCGGCTACAACTTTCGAAATGGTTTTTGGCGATCCCTGGCTGGACAATCTGATCTACAAACCGCGTAGTTTCGAAAATATGGAAGGCGTGGAAAAGCGGTTGTTCGAGGTCATGGGGGCAAAGTACAAGTTTTCGCCCGATGATGAACGGGCGTTGTCAACATGGGATACGGTGGAAGGCAAAAAGATCACCAGCCAGATACTTATCGGCATCGAAATCTTTCTGGGTATCATCGGCGCCCTGACCCTGTTGATCGCGGCAGTGGGCGTGGCCAATATCATGTATGTCTCGATCAAAGAACGAACGCGCGAGATCGGAGTCAAAATGGCTGTCGGAGCGCGCAAGATTTATATCCTGTTGCAGTTTATCATCGAGGCTTTGGGGATTACTTTATTCGGCGGATTCCTGGGAATGGCCATCGCCTATATTTTGACTGAATCGTTCAAGATGGTTCCGATCGAATCGGATGTACTGGAGTTTATGGGTCGCCCGACGGTCTCGCTCGAGATCGGGCTGGTAGTGACCATCATTATCGGGATACTGGGCTTTTTCGCCGGACTTTTCCCGGCTATGAAAGCGGCGTCGATCAATCCGACGGAGGCGTTACGCCATGAATAAGGATAAACAGGCAGGGGCGAATATGATCAAGATGACGGATATCAGGAAGGTTTACAATACCGGTTCGGTGAAGTTTGAAGCCTTACGAGGTATTGATGTCGACATTAAGGACAACGAAATGGTAGCCATTGTCGGGCCATCGGGATCGGGCAAATCGACCCTGATGAACCTGATCGGATGCCTCGATACGCCTTCTGCCGGTGAATACCACCTTCAGGACCGCCGGGTGGAAAAGCTCAGCCCCAATCAACTGGCCGAAGTGCGTAACCGTGATGTGGGGTTTGTCTTTCAGGCGTTCAACCTTCTGCCCTATTCCACAGCCTATGAAAACGTCGAACTGCCTTTACTGTTTGCCGGCGCTAATAACAAGGAACGTAAATCCCGGGTAACCGAACTTCTGAATCGCGTCGGATTGGGCGACAAAATGGCCAACAAGCCGACCGAAATGTCCGGCGGTGAAATGCAACGAACAGCCATTGCTCGAGCGCTGGCCAATAATCCCCGGCTGATTCTGGCCGACGAACCGACGGGTAACCTCGACACCAAATCGGGGAAAGAAATTATTAAGATTTTCCATGAACTCTGGAAAGCCGGGCACACCGTTGTTCTGATCACTCATGACATGAGTATCGCCGGCGACTGCCAGCGGGTGATTAAGCTGAAAGATGGCCTGATAGATAATGGCAATGGAAACGGAAACAAAATGGTCTAAGTTTCGTAGAGAAATAGATAGGGTTACAATACCCCTCCCCAGTCGCCCACTCCCCCCACCGAGTGGGCGGCGTTTTTATGTCTGTTGAAATTTCAGAAGAAGCGATAGTTAACTTTTCTGAACATACTCACTCTTCAAAATAGAGTAAGCTTTGTAATCGTGGAACTTGCCCCATTTCTTGATAGCCTGTCGGAGATGCCCTTCGTATTGCATCCCGATTTTTTCCATTACTTTAGCCGAGGCCGAATTGCTGACCATATAATGAGCGTGTATCCGATTTAACTCCAACTGTTCGAAACCGTATTTTAACACCGCCCGCGCGGCCTCGGTGCAGTAGCCTTTACCCCAATACGGTTTACCGACCCAATAGCCCATCTCGGCGGATTCGAATTCCCTCTTTATTACCAGCCCGATGGCGCCAACGAGATTGTTATCTTCTTTTTGCACAATGGCAAAATTTTCCAGCTTACCGGCGTTTCTCTGATCCTCATGCGTACCGATCCACTCTTCGGCCATGCCGTCCTCATAGGGATGAGGGATATTCAGGGTCGTTTCCGCGATGGCCTTATCACCGGCCAGAAGTTGAACGCGGGGTGCATCCTTTAAATTAAACCGCCTGAGTATTAACCGTTCGGTTTCGAGCGTTGTTTGATCAGTCATGATAGACTCCATTGAATGAAAAGATATGGATCAAAGAGAATAATAATCCGAGTGGCCGTTAACAAGACAAAAAGATTTGCATTGATGGATATAAAAAAGGCCGGGCATCACTGCCCGGCCTTTATCGAATTTACTTTTGCTTATTCAACTGTGACCGATTTGGCCAGGTTGCGCGGTTGGTCGATGTTGCATTTGCGCAGGACAGCCATATGATAGGCCAGAAGCTGCAAGGGAATCACCGACAAAAGCGGAGAGAAGCATTGTTTGATCTGCGGAATAAAGATCACATGGTTGACGTGGTTGGCGATTTCGGCGTCGCCCTCGGTGGCGATGGCGATTACCCGGCCATTACGGGCCCGCACCTGGGCGATATTGGACATCACTTTGTCGTAAATCGAATCCTTGGTGGCGATGACCACGGCCGGCATTTTTTCATCGATTAGGGCGATTGGCCCATGTTTCATCTCTGCCGCCGGATAACCCTCGGCATGAATGTAGGAAATTTCCTTGAGCTTGAGGGCACCTTCGAGGGCGACCGGGAAATTGACACCTCGTCCGAGATAAAGGAAATTGTTGCTTTTGTAATAGGTCTCGGCGATTTCCTTGATCTGAATTTCGTTGTCAAGGATCTGCTGGATTTTCTCCGGGATCGATTCGAGCGCCTCGATCATTTCCTTACCCATATTGGCTGAAATATTGCGCATCCGTCCCAGCAGGATGGTAATCAGCGAGAGAACCATGATCTGGGATGTGAAGGCCTTGGTCGAAGCCACACCGATTTCGGGCCCGGCATGGATATATACGCCGCCGTCCGATTCGCGGGCAATGGTGGAACCGACGACATTGACGATACCGAGAGCTTTTGCTCCTTTGCGCCGAGCCTCGCGCATGGCCGCCAGCGTATCGGCCGTTTCCCCCGACTGAGATATTACCAGAACCAGCGTGTTTTCATCGATGATAGGTGAGCGATAGCGGAATTCAGAAGCATATTCAACCTCGACCGGAATCTGGGCGTACTCCTCAAGCAGGTATTCACCAATCAAAGCCGCATGCCAGGAGGTACCGCAGGCAGTGATAATCACTCTTTTGATCCGTGACAAGTCTTCCAGATGATCGGTCAGGCCGTTGAGTCGAACGGTGCCTTCTTCGATATTCAGTCTTCCACGAGTGGCGTTACGCAAAGTTTCCGGTTGCTCGTGGATTTCCTTATGCATAAAATGATCATGTCCAGCTTTTTCGATCATTTCCAGCGACCAGTTAATCTCCTCGACTTTGCGTGAGATTTCGACATTTTCGATGGTGGAGATATGATAGTTGTCGGCGGTAAGAGTAACTATTTCCTTGTCTTCGATATAAGCCACCTTATTAGTGTGCCGCAGGATGGCGGCCACGTCGCTGGCTACGAAATTTTCACCCTGACCCTGGCCGAGAAGAAGAGGAGCGCCGTTGCGGGCGGCGACGATTTTGTCCGGCGAGCGGGAATCGATTACGGCGATGGCATAAGTGCCCTCGACCTGCGATAGAGCCATCCGGACGGCTTCGGTCAGATCCCCGTTATAATACATGTTGATCAGGTAGGCGATAACTTCGGTATCGGTGTCGGAAACCAGATTATGTCCTTCCCGTTCCAAAACTTCCCGCAGGGCGCGGTAGTTCTCGATGATACCGTTGTGGACGACGGCGATATTGCCGGTATCGTCCAGTTGCGGGTGAGCATTGAGGTCGGTCGGTTCGCCGTGGGTTGCCCAGCGGGTATGAGCGATACCGATATGGCTGGTGAATGTACGGTTAGCCAGGAGTCGTTCGAGCATGTGCACTTTTCCGGCTGATTTTTCATGTTTCAAACCTTCGTCTTCAAGCAGGGCAATTCCGGCCGAATCATAACCACGATATTCCAGCCTTTTAAGTCCTTCGAGGAGTATTGGAGTGGCCTTTTGCTGACCGATATAACCCACTATTCCGCACATGCTGTCATTCCTTTATTTTAACACTTTCCTGACAATGGCAACCATCCGCCGGGCAAGTTTTTGATCTCGGGCTTCGACAATAAGCCTGTATATAGGTTCGGTATTTGATTTTCGGACTTGAATCCAACCCTGCTCAAGATCAAAGCGCAATCCGTCGCGGCGGTCAGTGGTAATCGATCCAAAATCAGATTTTATGGCCTTTTCAACCTTACCTATTTTACGCTCAAAGTGAGGTGGTAATGGCGCTTTTTTCTTTATATTGCAATAAACGGGAATGGTTCCGGCCAGATGTGACAGAGTTTTGCCGGAAACCGCCAGATAGGTCATAATCAAAGCGGCTCCGACCAGAGCGTCGCGGCCATAATGGCTTTCCGGTAGAATGACTCCGCCATTGCCTTCGCCCCCGATAACCGCTTGACGACGGCGCATTTCAGCGATAACATGGGCTTCACCAACCGGTGAATAATAGACTCTACTGCCGGTCATCCGGGCCACATCGGCCGTTGCTCGCGAAGTGGAAAGATTTATAGCTACCGGTCCCTTGTGTTTCAAAAGATAAAAAGCAACGGCCAAAGTCAGCGTCAATTCCTCGCCGATAGGCCGCCCGGTTTCATCGACCAGAGCCAACCTGTCGGCATCCGGATCACAGGCCAGACCAATATCGGCTTTATGTCTTTTAACGGCTTTACCCAGTTGAGTCAGGTTTTTGATAATCGGCTCCGGGGCGCGGAAAAAGTCTCCATCACCCTTGCAGTTTAAGCGGATGACCTTGACGCCCATCCGTTCCAGAAGATCGGGCAGGGCGAATGATCCGGCGCCGTTAATGGCATCCACCACAACGGTGAAGCGAGCTTTTTTGACTCGTGCCGGTGAGACGGCGCTAATTTTCAATACCGATTCTATATGGCGTTCCACCGATTTGTCATCGAGACTTACACGGCCCAATCGGTTATGCGGTACGAAGGCAAATTTGTCCTGAGACAGAGCCTTCTCCAGCCGAGCATACTCGGTCTTGGTGATAAACTCGCCCAGGGAATTAAAAAATTTCAGAGCATTCCAGTCGGCCGGATTATGACTGGCGGTAACGGCGATACCGCCGGCAGCCTTATAATGGGTCACGGCCAGTTCCACCGTGGGCGTCGGGACCATTCCCAGATCGATAACCTCACAGCCCGACAAAGAAAGTACGGCCGCGGTTAGATCGGAATAATAACGACCAGAGGGGCGGCTGTCCCGTCCGATAACCACTTTGCCTTTCTTAAGAAAATGCCCGAAGGCGGCGGCGTACCGAGCGACGGTCAGCGGGTCGAGTGAGTCACCGACAATACCCCGAATGCCTGAAATTGACTTCATCAGCGGCGCTTGCATAAAAATACTTCCTCCCGATAATAGTGCTTCCGATCCGATCGGGTATCGAAAAAAAATGCCAGACCGGCCGACAGAAGTATTTTATACAAGATTAAGCTGTCAGGAAAGTTAAAATTTAAGATCGAAGCTAAAATGTATGGGTGAAACCGATTCCCGGCAAAAGCCCACTATCATAAATATAGCCGCTTGAAGAATTAATTATCGGATTGTCCTCGTTGGTGATATTGGAAACGCCGACAAACATTTCGGTCCGGCCAAAATCAAGTTTCAGGCGGAGGTCAAGAGATACATGGGATGAAAATCGCAGAGAGTTTTCCCGGCTGAGTACCGAGTTATAATAAGTTTCATTCATTCGCTCGTGCGAGGAGAGAAGCTCGGCCGAATAATTCGGCGTATAAGCGTAACCGGAACGGAAGGAGAGAACCGAGCCAATAGTGACGACTTTGCTCAGACGATAATCGGTTCTGGTATAAAATGTATGCGGCGCGTTAAGCTCGTACGGAATATCAATCGATTCAACCTTTTTGTCGGCTTGGCTGAAGCTGTAATAGGCATTGAGGTTGAGGTTGGACAGCAGCAGATCCTCTGCCTTAAAGGCGATGTCTCCGCCGACAAATTTGATTTTCCCCTCAGAACGGACCGTAATAAACCCATCCAAAGGTTGGCTGTTTTCGTCTAATTTTTCAAAATTGGGGCCGGTAACCGGTAAATAGTTGGTTTGCTTGCCGAAAATGCCCAAAGTTACGGGTCCGAATGATAATTTCAGCGAGGCCAGACGAGATTCTATCGGAAGGAGACGATGCAGATTGTCATGGATGATGATCTGATATGATTCGAGAATATTTCCGGATGGGTTTTCAGCGAAAGTACCGGCGAATAACTCGAGGCGCGTATTTCCTCCCAGTTGAGTAGCTATAGAACCGCGATAAAGCGTTTTCCAGTTTTCTGCCAGACGACCAAAATACTGCAGGCGGATACCGCCTTCGATTTCAAAACGGTGTCCGGGAAGCTTGATGCTCAGGTATCCGGCGCCGTCAGTTTCGGCGTCCTGCAAATGAAAATCATCGTAGATTTGATTTAGCTCAAACTTGTATGGATGGGGATTGTCGCTGGTGGCGTCGGGCGCCATGAAATTCCAGCCACGTTGATTCATGTCGATCCGGCGGTCAAACAGGAAATGGAACTCCTGACCCAGAACCACTTCCGCCCCCTCGGCAAAAAGAGTCACTTCCGCTCCACCGACGGCCAACTGACGATTGGCCTCAAGATCAATATTCAATCCGTTCTCACTGCCATTCACCTTGGCGTAATAGAATTCTCCGATACGGTTATAGGCACCGCGCATTTTGAGCATTAAGTTCTGACTGGCGGCTAACAGACGCAGGCTGTAATATTGCTGAGAGGTGCTCTGGGATGTCTTGATCCCATTGGGATTAAGATTGGTCGAGGCGGTTGAATAGGCCAGATAATCCCGGCTGTGATACTGTTCGAAAAGGATGCGCAGATTTTTGGAAGGCATCCAGCCTGTGGACAGGAAAACATCCTGAAAGTTGACCGGAGGAATCGTCCTGCGGTCGGTCTGCATTTCAAACTGCTTGATAAGTTTGTCCAGAACCGATTTGCGAAGGGTCGCCAAAGCGTAGGTGTGATCGCCTCCGACCTGCCAGGCCCCGGTAGCCTCCACGGCCGACAAATTTATCTCTCCTGTGGGCGATTGCCCGAACGGTTGAGGAGTCTCCAGTTCTACGACCGTTGGCAATCCAAATTTAGCCGGAGTGCCCTTGGCATGAAAATCAAGATTTTCAATCACCGATCCGGGCACAATCAGAAACATGCCGTAATGGGCCGGATCCTGACCGATGTCAATATCGTTGAGGTAATACTTGGGACTGGTACCACTGACTCTGATTTTTGACGAGTGTATCGATCCTTGACGAACAACCTGTGGTTGAACGATGGCGCTGACCGGATTGGTCGGGACCAGTGAATACCGGGAGGCCGACCGAATCTTGTTTTGCGATATGGAAAAAGTGGAAATTGAACGCACTCGAACTGGAGATACGTTAATGGCATCCAATCTAACCGGTTTTCTTTCCAGCGTGGTACTCGCGAACCAATCATTATTGAAATCGTTTATTGACAGTTGCCGAGACAAAAATCCGACTGCAGAAATCCGAAATGTCAATGCTTCGCTGCTTATGTCCGAAATCTTCAGCGCAAATAAACCTTCCAGATCGGTGGCCTGCCCGGTGATCAGGCTGTCGCCCGCATATAAAATGATTGAGGCCCCGACAATCGATTCGTTATCGGAATCAGTGACACTTCCTCTCAATGTTAAGGTCGAGGCTGAGAAACCAATTTCGGCAGTAATTAGAATTAATAATATTAATGCCCATCGCGGCAAAGTCCAGGATGTCGAATCAAGCAAGCGCATACCCGGTACTACTCAAAGGGTATGCCGAAACAGAAGAATTGCTAAGTAAATGCTATGTGTATGTCCAACATGAAGATGTGCTTATGGTTCCGGGTTTGCACATAGGCAAAAGCGAGTATTTGTATGCAATCGCAATGATATGATTTGCAACTGTCTTCAAGCACCAGCTCAAGTAGATTTGGGCTTCAAATGTCTTAAATTTTGCAGAGAATGGCTTTGGATTCAGATTTGGTGCTTGAAATATAGGGAGAAACGAGAAACTCGTTTATTACATTTACAGATTGTCTTTACTTTTATTTCGTCTTTTCCAGGCAAAGACTACCGGGCAAAATACAAATATTAATACCGCAAATACGGCAATCCAGCCGCCGGTCGATCCGATTTCCATTGTACCAGTATCCTCCTATTTATAAGATACAAAAACCGGCCGGATGGTTTACTCGAATCGATGATATTATGCTAATTTTTCCGGCTTGGCCGGTCTGGCTTTAATAGCCTGATTTACGCAGTCCGAAGTATTTTACGGTCATTGAACTGGTAAAGTCGAATTCGGTTTCGATGGTAGTAAAAGTGTTTTTGGAAAGTACGATTGAATGGCGACCGGTTTTCATCATAAAGATACATTCACCGCTTGGGTCGGGAGTAACGCAGGAGAGTTCGCTTCTACCGTCCATAATTAAATCGACGCCGGCAAGAGGAGTACTCGTCGAATTCTCGGTTACGACGATTCGCAATTCCTTGAGGTTGCTGTATTCCTCGCCGCCATCGGCCGGATTGTCATTACAGGCAACGATCATTATAGCCAGAAACGGAATAGACATCAGAATTACAGATTTATGTAACTTGAATATCTTCAAGATAAACCTCCAGAGATGAAACAACGGATAGAAAAACCGGCCACATCACCTCGTTAATATAATAATGACGCGGGCGCGTGTCAATTTATTCAATGAAACTGACAATGCGGGAGTAGTAGATTGAATTGCTTCGAGACAGGGCTTACTTGCTTCGCTGAAACGTCCCCAATTCCCTGACTTTGCGATCTCCAAAATCGCCGTGCGGAGCTGATCTCAGCCAGAATATTCCCTCACCGGTATATATATCGTCTGTACTTGTCGGTGGCAGATACCGGTCGAGCCAAGAATCGCCGGAATCAAAAATTTGCGTCAAGATTAACTGACGGCTTTGGTCCTCGAATCGAACCACTGATTGGCGTAGAAGTTGGTGGGGGAAAGATGAATAGACTGAGGCCATGAGCGTATCGCCGGAGATGACAATTTCACCCTCGCGCCGAACAAACAAGTGTCGTTGGCCGTCAGTATTATCAAAAAAACTGACTACAAATCGATTCTCGGTCAGTTCCAAAAGAGTAATCCAGGTTCTTTTAAGCGGCAGAGTTTGTGCCGTCGAGTCCTGCAAGGTTATGGTGATAGTGTCTACGAAATTCTCGGTCCGCTCCCATTCTCCGGTTATATCAGGGGGCAGTTCAATATCCACCGGTGGAACATCCAGTGGTTCGGCTATGTCCACATGTTCGGCACACCCGCAGAAAAACAGGGCCAGCAGGACAATAATTGAATTCCGGAGTATCATCCGTTTAAAATATCGATCCTCAAGCCTTTTGTCAATTACGATTGACCTGCTTGACCGGTGAGCGTTTTTCCTCTATATTAAATATATGCTACTGACGATTGACATCGGTAATACCGATACTGTTGTCGGGATATTCGACGAGAACCGACTGGTCTCTCATTTTCGGATGTCCTCGGCTCCGAAAATGACCGTCGATGAGGCCGGGCTTTTTGTTTCTTCGCTTTTCAATCATCACCTGAAAGCCAAGCCGACCGAAATCTCTCGCGCCGCCGTTTGTTCGGTGGTCCCTCGCCTGACTGTCGTTTATGAACAGATGATAAAGAAATATTTTGACACCGATCCGCTGATTATCAGCGCGGCCGTCAAACTCCCGTTTGAACTCGATTATCCCGATCCGGCCGAAATCGGCGCCGACCGGCTGGCCAATGCCGCCGCTGGTTTTGCCCGTTACAAATCGGCTCTGGTCGTGGTCGATGTCGGGACAGCCATCACTTTTGATATAATATCTGAAGATGGCCGCTATAGCGGCGGGATAATAACTCCGGGTCCGCAAACCGCCGGATTTAATCTGGCCCAGAAGGCGGCGCGGCTATTTGAGGTCAGATTGACAAAACCCGATCGAGTCGTCGGTAAATCGACTGCCGAGGCGATTCAATCGGGAATGTATTATGGCACTATCGGGTTGATTGACAATATGTTGGAGAAGATTTTCACCGAAACGGGGAAATCCTGCCCGGTAATCGGTACTGGCGGTGATATTGAGGTTTTCGCCGGAGAATCGAAGTATATTTCCGAAGTCATACCGTCGTTGACCTTGGAAGGGATAAAAATCATCGCCGACTGCAATAAAATCTGATATTCGTCTCAACTTATTGTCTCACAACAGCGAACCTTTTTGCATATTTGTCGTTAAAAGATGAGAAATCGCTTGACAGCGGAGTGGCGATTTTTTTTATTGTCAGTCCGTTAGCACTCATCCGAAGCGAGTGCTAACAAGTCAGAGAGTACTTAACTGGTATTTTGAAATATAGAGTGAGTAACATTCTAAGGAGGAATGAAAGATGGCAATCAAACCATTAGCCGATCGTGTCCTGGTTAAGCCGAATGAGGCTGAGGAAACCCAGCGCGGTGGGATTATCATCCCCGATACCGCCAAGGAAAAGCCGATGCAGGGCGAGGTCGTGGAAGTTGGCGCCGGTCGCCAGACAGATGAAGGTAAAGTTATCCCGATGGCTGTGAAAAAAGGTGATCGGATTTTGTACGGCAAGTATTCCGGAAACGAAATTTCGGTCGATGGTGATGACTTGCTCATCATGCGTGAAGCCGACGTTCTGGCGATAGTTGAATAAAGTAAACGGAGGATAAGATGGCAAAGATGATAGAATTTGACGCCAAGGCCCGCGAAAAACTTCGCCACGGCGTAGATCAGCTGGCTAATGTCGTGAAGGTCACTCTGGGACCTCGCGGCCGTAATGTCAGTATCGACAAGAAATTTGGTTCCCCGACCATCACCAAAGACGGCGTAACCGTCGCTAAGGAAATCGAACTCGATGACGTGTTTGAAAACATGGGCGCGCAGATGGTCAAAGAAGTCGCTTCCAAGACTTCTGATATCGCCGGCGACGGCACTACCACCGCCACCGTTCTGGCTCAGTCCATTTACTCGGAGGGTATCAAGCATATCACCGCCGGCGCCAATGCTATGGCGGTCAAGCGTGGTATCGACAAAGCCGTAGCCGTGGTCGTGGAAGAGATCAAGAAGCAGTCCAAGCCGGTTTCCGGTCAGGAAGAAATCAGCCAGGTTGGCGCCATTTCGGCCAACAACGACAAATTCATCGGCGACAAGATTGCCGAAGCGATGGAAAAAGCCGGCAAAGACGGCGTTATTACCATCGAAGAATCCAAGACAGCCGAGACCTACCTGGATGTTGTCGAGGGTATGCAGTTTGACCGCGGTTATCTGTCTCCCTATTTCGTCACCAACCCGGACAACATGGAAGCGGTTCTGGATGATTGTCTGATTCTGATTCACGACAAGAAGATTTCAAACATGAAAGATCTTCTGCCGGTTCTGGAAAAAGTCGCGCAGATGGGCAAACCCCTTCTGATAATTTCCGAGGATGTGGACGGTGAAGCTCTGGCCACGCTGGTGGTCAACAAGCTGCGCAACACGCTCAAAGTCTGTGCCGTCAAGGCTCCGGGCTTTGGTGATCGCCGCAAAGAAATGCTGCAGGATATCGCCACTCTGACCGGCGGCAAAGTTATCTCTGAAGAGGTCGGCTTTAAGCTCGAAAACGCCGTAGTCGGCGACCTGGGCAGCGCCAAGAAGATTTCCATCGACAAAGACAACACGACCATCGTCGAGGGTTCCGGTGAAACCGTGGAAATCAAAGCTCGGATCGACCAGATTCGCAAGCAGATCGAGGATACATCCTCCGATTATGACCGCGAAAAGCTGCAGGAACGTCTGGCCAAGCTGGCCGGCGGCGTAGCCGTCATCAATGTCGGCGCGGCGACCGAGACCGAGATGAAGGAAAAGAAAGCTCGCGTCGAAGACGCTCTCAATGCTACCCGCGCGGCGGTCGAGGAGGGTATCGTTCCCGGCGGCGGCGTGGTTATGCTGCGCACCATCAAGGCTATCGACAATATGAAGCTGGAAGGCGACGAGAAAATCGGCGTCTTGATCCTGCGTCGTGCCTTGGAAGAGCCGATTCGACAAATCGCCGAGAATGCCGGTGTGGAAGCCTCCATCGTCGTCAGCAAAGTCCGTGACGAGAAGGGCGCTTTCGGTTACAACGCTCAGACCGACGTGTACGAAGACCTGATCGGGGCAGGTGTTATCGATCCGGCCAAGGTTTCGCGCATCGCTCTGGAGAACGCCGGTTCTATCTCCGGTCTGCTTTTGACCACCGATGCCATCGTGGCCGACAAGCCGGAAGAGAAGAAAGCCGGCGGCGCCATGCCTCCGGATATGGGCGGTATGGGCGGTATGGGCGGCATGGGCGGTATGGGCGGAATGTACTAAGCCGAACCAATCGTTCGTACTTACAACACAGGAATTTGCATCACGAAAGGGATGGCTTTTTAAGCCATCCCTTTTTTGTATAATAATCCAACAACATGTGAAATTCATGTCTATTGTTCAAATATAATCTGGAAGTAATACACCCGGGCGCAGGAACCGCGCCCCTACGGCTCGTGCCTTTTCGGGAATAGAAATCGCAGATTAACTTTTATTACCGGTCTTTGAAAATAGTAGTTATCCGTAGGGATCGGGTTCCCCGACCGGCAAGGAACCGGGCTGTCGTGGCTGAAACCCATCAATCGCGGCTTGACATCGGCGTTTAATACGCATATCATAAATAATCTTAAATATTAACGATGTGAAAATATGAAATATTTCTCGACAGGAAATATGTTCATACGTATATTCTAAAAACATCTCGACTAACACTTCTGTGAACATATGCGGCATCCCCTGATGCGAGGGGAAGTCAAAGAATCAATATTAACCCTTGGAGGACACCCCCATGTCATTTATTGACACAATCGGAGAGGCAATTAAGAATATGGTCACCGATGCCGCTGAACTTGAGGTCAATACTTTCACCGGAGACCTCAAGGCCATTTTTTCCGCTCCAGCGCAGGGAAAGAAGGTCAGCTTTTTGGACTGGAGCAAAATAAAGCAGAAAGCTAAAGCCGAGGGTACCGTACAGTTGGCTGCTTCGAGTCAAATGAAAATCGACGGCGATCAGAATCAGTTTTTTGCCAGCAATATTACGCCGGAGCTGTTGGAGGCTCATCATGCCGCAGTTGAATCCGGACTTCTGGTCAGACAGGGCTTCGTGCGTTTGGTGAAGGACGTATTCTAAACCGCAATAGGATGGGACCATGCCACAGGAACCGGAAGATTTAAAGCTGCCGGATCTGCAAGCGATGTCGGGACCGGATCGTTTTGCTGCCGTTGAAAAGATCGTTGCGGAAGCGGAGGAAAAGCGAGTTCTGGCTGATTTGCCAACCACCGAAAATGAATTTATAACCACCGAACTTCTGGAATCACGGGTCCGGACCATCCGGACCCGGCTCGTATTGCTTGGGTACCTTAAAGAGGACAACAAAAAAGGGAAAGTTGATTCGGAACTTCGCGAAGCGATTGAAGAATTTCAAATCGAAGCCGGGCTGAAAGTCGATCGCTGGGTCGGAATAAAGACCTGGACTGCTCTGTGCGAGTTGGTTGGATTCGAGGACGACACCAATCTTGATCGCTGGCTCAAAGGTACGGATATGAACCCGGCCCTTGTTCGGGCTGCGCGTTTGCGTTTGATTTCCCTGAACTGCCTACCGAGTAATATCGGTAAAACCTTTGAGGAATTCAGCGGAGGATTCCAGACGTTCGCGCGGGCGGCTAATGTCCTTCGCCTGGCTGATGAGCGTATCGTCGCTACAGGATCAAATGAGCGGCGGTTGAAGCTGATGTTGTCCACCCTGTTTAATCTCGATGACATGGTCGATCGTCTGGGGCAGGGGGAGGAGGTCGTGATTTCTTCAGGAACCGGCCAGACTTATAAAAATGACTTGAAAATTGCGGAGAAGTTTTTAATCTCTCTGACCCGGATCGAATTATGGCTTCTGGGATATGAAGTCAAACCCGATAGTACTCCGTATCAATGCCCGCCGAAGGGATATAGCGGAAATACCGGTAAGGACTATCCTCTTTATCATGCCCTGGTTCAATTCTGGTCGGATGCCGGAAAATCGAAAGACCAAAGTCGAAAATTGGCTTGTTCCCTTACGGGGCCGTTTTTTGCGGAATTAAAAAAAGTGCATGATGAAGCGGATGCGGAACCCGAGGAAATTTCCGGAGATGAAATCTACAGCCAGATTGCCAAACAGGAAGAATCTGTTTTGAAAGAGGTTTGGGATATTTTCAAAAGTATCGGCAGTCGTATATGGGACGGCATCAAACGAGTTTTCAGGTGGATCAAAGCGCTTTTCAAAAAAGGCGTGGAGAAGGCAGTCAATCTGGCCCGGAATCTGGCCCGTCTGGCCTACTCCTGCGCCACTGATGCCTTCAGGATAATCAAGGATATCGTCAAAATGCTGACGCACACGGTGAAATTCGTGGTAGAATCCACATTTTCAGATTCTGATGCGAATCATTTGGTATTTCGCCATGATACGGATTTTGATTATTCCGTATATGTGAATCCCTCGGGCAGCCCTGCGCGTATCGCGGAGATATGCAATTCTTTCCACAAAAAAATCCAAAATGTTTGATCTGGGGATGCGCCTTTTTGGGATGCTGGTCGGGGCCATCGGGACGGTGATTAAAGCGGCCTTTATGGGGATAACCGGCTGGTTTAAATTTGTACTATCCTGCGTAAACATAGTTGACAACATCAGAGAATTTTCAGGAATTGTGAAAGAGTATCGCGCTTTGACGGATGTTGCCTGAACAGCATCCGTTTTGGACAAAGAAACTTTTCGTATGTGATTGACAACTGTGGCTCGCATATTTACCTATAAATATGAAAATTCCTAAAAAGCAACCGATGAAAATTTCCCAACAACAGGCTCGGCGAATGTTTTTGCATGCCCAGGGATTGGACGGGCGGACAAAGTTTGCCGGTGGAGCCGAAGGCGCCTATCAGGTTATCTATAAGCTGGGTTATGTCCAGCTCGATACTATCGCCGTCATTCAGCGAGCGCATCATCATACCATCTGGACCCGTTTTCCAAAATATAAACCGGAAATGCTGGATCGCCTGATGACCGCCGATCACCGTGTTTTTGAATTCTGGAGTCATGCGGCTTCGTATTTGCCGCTGGAGGAATACCGTTATTACCTGCCGCGGATGAAAGCTTTTCGGGAAGGGAAAGTCAGTTGGGCCAAATATGTGCAAAGCAAATTCGGGCACCTGGCCGAACCGGTTCTTCAAGAAGTCAAAGATAAAGGCCCGGTGACATCCAGAGATATCGAAATACCGAAGAAAACCAAAAAAGGTCAATGGTGGAACTGGAACCCGATCCGTTATGCCCTGGAAATCCTTTTCTGGCGCGGCGATGTGATGGTCTGCCAACGGCGGAATTTTCAGCGCGTGTATGATTTGACCGAAAGAGTGCTTCCCGAAAATGTTGATACCCGTATGCCGGATAAAAACGAATTAGGCCGGTTTCTGGTCAGGCGGGCTTTGTCTGCCTACGGCACAGCGACGCAAAACGAAATCCATGACCACATCTATGGCGCCGACCGAAAAACTCTCGCTACGGCCATAGCCGATCTGGTCGATGCTGGAGAAGTGGTCGGAATCGATGTCCCCGGTTCAAACGGGAAGGATTCTTATACCCTGACTGACACGCTGGAAAAAACAGCCAAACTCAGAAAAAACAAACCGCGTCTGCACCTACTTTCCCCCTTTGATAATCTGATTACTCAGCGCGAAAGAACCAAGCGACTATTCAATTTCGAATATACACTCGAATGCTACAAACCTGCCCTCAAAAGAGAATACGGATATTTTGTCTTACCGATACTGTGGGGCGATGAGTTAATTGGGCGGCTCGACTCCAAAGCCGACCGCAAGAAAAAACAGTTGCTTGTTCGGTGTTTATATCTTGAACCCGGTTTTATCGCCGATGATACATTTTTGATCGCTCTGGCCGGGAAGTTAAATAAGTTCGCTGAGTTCAACGACTGCGATGATATAATTATTGAAAAGACAGCACCCAAAGTGCTTGCACAAGAACTTCGCCGGTATCTAAAGAAGACCTGAGAGCCACATTCCTATCCCGATCCACTTGACGGAATTGGATTCGTGTGCTATTCTTATATATCACTTCAACCGAGTTATTTTCGGGAGAACCAATGCGCAAATCATTATTGCTTTCTATTCTATCTATATTTCTGTTGGTGGGCTGTGGACCGAAAGAAAAGCGAGTCATAATCGATGAAAGCGGCCAGGAATATTCACAAGTAATAAAAGGATGGGATTTAGGAATAATACCTGGCCCCGACAAATTTATATGGGTGGATGTTCTACCTGAACTCAAGCGTGAAGCACAACCAGAGTATCCCAAACGGGCAATGGAAGATGGAAGGACCGGTTCGGTTATAGTACAGGCATATGTTGCTGCAGATGGTCGGATAAAGAAAGCAGAAATAATAAAATGTAGCAATCATGATTTAGGATTTGAAAAAGCCGCTTTAGACGCTGCATTCAAAAGTCTTTTTAAGCCAGCTATGGCGAATGGAAAGCCCATAGGCGTCTGGATATCATACAAAGTAATATTCACGTTAAAGGGCAAATAGTGGGTTGAAGCAATCTCGGTTATAACACACTTTTACATCAATCAATTCGATGAAAAATCAACCTTAGATTTTGAAAAATCTGCCGATATATTGAGTACGGCCCTCATGATAAGACATCTTGATTTTGCATCAATCTCGGCCATTTTCGGAAAAGTTATGTATAAATCATTACTGTTCAACATATTGGCGCTTGTGGTTTTGG
>JAAEQF010000279.1 GCA_024231695.1 FCB group bacterium | reverse complement strand
GTGAATATTCACACATGGGGGGGTTGGAGATTAGAGGAAAAAAAGAGGTGGGAAATCATAGGTACCGGAGCTAGTACTTTTCAAAGCGGTACCCCCCCATGTGTGAATATTCACACACACACACCCCTCCTGTGTGAATATTCACACATACCCCCCCTGCGTGAATATTCACACAGGGGCCCCCCCTGCGTGAATATACGAAATTTTGGAATTTTATGGTAGTTTGAAATTTTGCACTTCGGATGGTCCGGTGGTCGGACTGGCGCAGCCGGGAGGCGTCCTAGTGGGTCTGTGGAGCCTCCAGATGGCTCAGGCTGGCTTTTTCTGGCCTCAGCACCGCCTGGGAGGCTGGATTTCGGCCGATTTTAATGAAAATTAATGAATTTATGTGCATTTTCGTTGATTTTGGTGGTTTTTGGTGGTTTTTGGTGGTTTTTTGGTGGTTTTTGCTGGTTTTTGGTGGTGTTTGGTGGCTTCTGGTGGTCTGTTGGTGGTTTTTGGTGGGTTTTTGGTGGTTTTTTATGCTTATTTGGTGGTTTTTAATGCTTTTTTGATGGTTTTTGGTGGGTTTTTGGTGGTTTTGGGTGGTTTTTGGTGGTTTTTGGGTGGTTTTTGGTGTTTCTTGGTTGTTTTTTTGATGGTTTTTGGTGGTTTTTAGGTGGTTTTTGGTGGTTTTTGGTGGTTTTTTGGTGGTTTTTAGGTGGTTTTTGGTGGTTTTTGGTGGTTTTTTAATGGTTTTTGGTGGT
>JAAEQF010000278.1 GCA_024231695.1 FCB group bacterium | reverse complement strand
TCATGTGGGGTGGCCCCACGGGCGACTTGATTAACGTCGCTGGGCCCACGACGGTGGTGGTGGTGGTGGTGGTGGTGGTGCTGCTGGTGGTGGTGATGGTGGTGGTGGTGGTGGTAGTGGTTGGGCCAGAGCCACCAGGTCCCCCGCAAGGCCCTCGCGGTACCAAGCAGGTTGCAGTGGATTAGCCCGCACGCAGCCAAGGGCCGCGTGGAAAGGTGGTGGTGGTGGGCACCTCCCAATGGTGTTTGAAACACCGAGGTGTGGGGTCCGCAAACACCCAATCCCGGGGCTACCAGGTCCCTTCCCCCCCCGCCCAAGGCCGAAGCCTTGGACGCCCCCTTGGGTAACCACCAGAGTGGCCCCGCGGGGGGTGCCTCGGGGGGTTCCGAGGCCAGATGGCGCGTACCATCCTCACGTGGGGTGGCCCCACGGGCGACTTGATTAACGTCGCTGGGCCCACGACGGATCTATTTAATATCCCGCCGATGCAGGCGGTGGCCCCAGTCTGGTGGTGGACGCGGTCACGGGAAAGATGTCCGACAAGGAAGTGGGCACAGATGGTCCCTCGACTGCGCACTTCGTCTACGTCGGCAACTTGGTGGCCATCTCTTGCCACCGTGCCTTGGTCACAGCCGTGCTCAATGAGTGGGGCGAGTTGTTTCTGCCGAAGGCCTCTT
>JAAEQF010000277.1 GCA_024231695.1 FCB group bacterium | reverse complement strand
TTCATGTATATGTTCCATGAATCGGGACCGATAACAATCCGCCGCTCATAATACATCAATGCATCCGCATACTCTTTCAACTGATGAAAAGAAACAGCCGCTTGAACGGCATAACGGGCATTGGTGGTGTCCAATTCCGCCGCTTTTACATAAAACTCAGCCGCACCGGCATTGTCCTTCAGGGCCTTGTAGCCATCAGCAATTCGCCGAAAAATATCAGCATCAGCAGTACCCGGCTCCCAGTCCGTGTCCTGTTCCTTGAGCCAATCCAAATGCTGCTTCATGTACTGTATGCCCGACTCGTAATTCTCTTCGCCGATATATCCCCGGCCCAAATAGAGATAGATGTTTTTGGGAACGTCGCCGAGGGAAAGTACATATTCGAAGGCCGAATCGGCCGGGGCAAAACCACCCAGATTAAAATAAGCCCGGCCCAGATTGAAAAAGATTTCGCCGTCGGAACTGTCTTTGGCCAAATCAAGATACTTTCTATAGGAACCGATAGTCTCGGTGAAACGCTGCTGCTTGGTGTCGCGATCGCGGGCCGACAGACCGGCCATGGTGTATAGTTTGCCGGCCTGCTTCCAGGCCTCGGCGTACATACTGTCGCGGGTCAATACCACACTGAGTTGGTTGAGAGCATCGTTGTACTGTCCCTGGGCCACATAAGCCCGGGCCAAACGAAAATAGACATCCAGATAAGTAGTGTCCAGTTCGATCACCAGATTGTATTCGGAAATGGCCAAGGGATAAATCTTGGAGAAATAATTGGCATCACCCAGATTGGCGTGAAACTCGGCCTGGTCGGGTCCGACTTGAATAGCTTTGCGAAATTGCAGGTCGGCCTTAGTATATTCCTCGCGCTTGAGATGTAACAGCCCCATACCATTGTGGAATAGCGCTTTTTCATTCTTGGCTTTTTTCAGCCCCTTATCCAGAGCTTTTTCCGCTTCTTCCAGGTTCTCCCGGGCCAGAAAGACCAGACCCTTATAATAGAGAGCTTCGTATAGTTTTGATTTTTTATCGAGTGCTGTTTCAAACGATTCCAGAGCATCATCATATTGATGTCGGGCGAAGAAAATCTGGCCCTTGAGCAGGTAATTGACCGCGAAAGCCGGGTCCTGGCTAATCTCCCTATCCAGCAACGTAATTACTTTGGCGGTATCACGGCTACTTAAAGCTTCCTTGATCTCTGGCTTCAATTCGTAGGCCACACCCGGCAAAGTCGTAAGCAAGGTGAAAAACACAATCAATAACAAGCAACGAACTGAGGAAAATGAATCATTCATGTCGACAGTCAACCCTTTCAAATACTTACGAAACCAAGAAACCAATTATACAATAAACCGTCCCGATGTCAAGGGCTTTTTGGTTTCTCCGGAGCCTGCCCAACCTCGTTGATCAGCTCCTTTAAGCCGCCCTCTTTGCGGCGGCGTTCACGCCTTATGGCCATAATGGCAGTGCCCATTCGGAAGGCCGAATAAAACAGAACCAGCACTCCGATTAAAACTCTGGTCTGCTTCTCAAGCATGCCGGGATAGAAGAAAATTATCAGCATTCCTCCAATAAAAACAATCAGAGCCGTGGCCATATTTATTAAATTCTGTGCATTCATCCTAATTCTTATACAAAATAACCGCGGTTATCTTCCCAGTTAAATTTCCCACCTATCTCTATCTACTGCCTACTCTTAACAAAAACCATGCCATCGCCGTCAGCAATCCGCACTCTGTAACTAACTGCCTGCGAGACAATTACCAAACGAGGTCAATATTTGGCCCGCCCCCGATGATTAAACCGTAATCTTTCACGAACAATTCATACCTACACTAAACCGTTACAATACAGTGACTTAAGATTCGCATATTATGCGCTATTGTCCCAGCCATTCGGGAATACATACGATATGAGCTCCGCCGTCAAGTTTCACTTTTACGATTCCGCTAAAACTTATCTTATATCCAGCATTATTGACAGCCGGATACCAGCTTGTTACCCGGGCGATTTCTTCTGGAGCAGTGTGCTGCCTGGGAGAATTGACCATCGAAAGAACCCTGGCCTTGCCGTTTTGGGAAATGCCAAGTCGAAAATTCAGTTCTTCTCTCTTTTGACGGAATTCTCTGGGCATTGGAATTTTACCGGAACCGTATTTTTGCGGCAGGGCAAATATTGATATATCTCCGGGATTCAGATACCTGATCATAAAGTAATCTTCTGTGAATAACCGGTCGCGAGTAGTGTCGACAGGCATAAAGGGAGAAAAGGGAAAGCGCAAATTGTCAAAAATCCGAAAAGTAAGAAAAAACTCAGAGGCAATACTTTCTTGCCCGATCCGAGCCGGTTCAAACTCGGCCCTTATCAGTGAACTATGGATCTGGTGAGTCATCTGATCCTGCCCCTCAAGGGGGTATTCCAGCGCCGTCAATTGCCCCTCTTTGTCCAGAGTCACCATAGCTGAGATGGTCAGGCAGAGAGGTTCGTCCCTTCCCCGATCAAAATAATAAGAAACCGGCAGCATATCCTTCAAGGCAGGTAGATAGACGCCATTGAGGGCGAAGAATTCGGCCAGGAGAGTGGTATCAGAAGGCGTTTCCGCGGACACCGGAAAATGAAGACGGACCAGTTTTATATTAAGCGAAAAAGAGGAATACTCCAGCAAAACCGGAATTGTCAGGGGAAATTCGAATTTGCGGCCTTCAAGAAAACGAAAGCGGATATCCTTTTTCTTTTTATCCAACGGCTCAAAATACAGAGCGGAATCCGCGTGGTAGGGAACTTCCCGCACTCTCCCCTTATCATCAATAATCAGCCGCGCCGCATAAAAGCCATTGCGGACTATCAGCTTCTTATCAATATCAACTTTCCACTCAGGGATTTCTTCAGGATAGGGCATGGCCAGGCCAAGATATGGCTTAAACCCAGGCACTCTTTCATCGCTGACGGCTGGGACTGACAACCAAATCAGGACGGTGAGTATAAAAACGGATAATCTTAACATAGCCCAATATTATACTCAAAACCATCGGGCGTAAAGAAGAATTTAAATATTCTTTGGCCGATTATTTCGGCCTATCAGGCAATATCAGTAAAAAAACCAAGCAAAAAGGTGAGCCGGGCAAACAGGTGAACCGGTCAACCGGTTTTAGTATTCCATAACCTCGCTCACCGCCGTCAGGATTTTCTCGGTGGTCGGCAGACAGATGGCATCACCATCTGCCCCATAGGCCACCCGGCTGTCAATGGCCGTAATCAATTTTACCGGGGCTTCGAGATAACTGATGCTGTCACTCGAAGTGATTACGCCGGAAATTGTCGCCGCAGCACCGCCGAAAAAGCGATCCTCGGTAACCACAATCACCCGACCACATTCCTCGGCCGCCTTGATAATGGTATCTACGTCAAGGGGACGAACAGTACGCAAATCGATTACCCGAGCGCCCACTCCCTTATCCATGAGAATCTCGGCGCATTTGCGGGCCATATGCACGGTCAGACCATAAGTGATAATGGCCACATCGTTATGCTCGGGGAAATAAGTATGAGCTTCTCCGAAGGGAATCAATTTATCGAAAGCCGGATACTCGGTTTCGACCGGCACTCCTTCCCAGTCGCGGCGATTGTATAGGGCCACCGATTCGCAAAACAGAACCGGGTCGTTGCAGGCATAGGCTGTGCGCAAAAGACCGGCGGCGTCATGGGCGTTTGACGGGACAACCACATGTAAACCGGGCATATTGATAAATGTCCCGATATTAGCCTCACTGTGCCAAAAGGCGCCCGCGCCCTGTTTGTACCCTCCGTAAGTTACGCGGATTACCATTTGCGCCGTCCACTGGCCGTTGGATCTCTGGTGCAAGGTGCAGATACGGTCCTTGAGCACCTGATAGGCCGGTGAAACATAATCAAGAAACTGAATCTCAGCCAAAGGCCGCCGTCCTTGATAGATATGCCCTAAAGCCCGCCCCAAAATACCAGCTTCATCCAGCGGAGTATTGAAAACGCGTTCCCGTCCAAAACGGCGCTGAAGGTTTTTAGTCACCAGAAAGACTCCGCCTTTGCCCTTCAACAGATCCATTTTCTCGGGATGTTCCAGGATATCACCAGAGAAGTCAGCCACATCTTCGCCAAACAAAACCGCCTCGGGCGAATGAGCCATTAGTTCAAAAAGAGTATAATTGACCGCCGCCCGCATGGTCATCGGACCAAGCGTTTCGGGAAGATCCGGTTTGAGGAAATACTTCTTCTGATGATATTCGGAAAATGCGGCCGCCCGATCGACATTGCCGGTCTTGATGATTTCCGCCCAGCGCTTTTCGATGTCGGGAAAAGTACAGCTCAACACCTTGGACATTATATATTCATGCGTTTTAGGCTGAAAATCCTTGACCGCAGCCTCGGAGACCTGCGTGACTTCGGTGTCAATCTTATCCCACATAGTCCCGATCTGTTTTGGCGATAAAATACCATCCTGTAACAATGTCAATCCGGTTTTCAGCGAACAGTCGTTCTCGATATGCCATTTCTGCAAATCCGGGTCCATGTAGAACGATTGGTCATCGGAACCGGAATGAGATTCCTCGCGAGTCACTTTGATATTCATCAGTACCGGACCGGCCCCGGACCGAGCATACTCGATCGCTTCCTTGACATTGACCAGCGATTCTTTGATATCGGTACCGTCGAAATTCATGATTTTCAGACCGAAACGCTGATAACCCTCAAACGGTGTAGTCGGATTGCCTTCGGGAAACTGCTCCTCAACCGAAACAGAAATGGCCCAACCGCAATTGTAAATAGCGAAAACGTTGGGCGTATGATCAAATACGGAATAAAAAACGGCCCGAGCAAACTCGGGCGAAGAGGTCGATCCCTCGCCAATGGCACAATAAACAACCGAATCTTTTGGATACCGCCCACCGGGATAAACGGCCTTTTCGGAAATCGGCGTCGGATGGATGATGGCGCCGCCGAGTCCTGCCGCTTCGAGAGCATGCGACCCGGTCGGCGAGGCCTGGGGCAGGATTTCCAAATCAGGATAGGCTGAATGCGAAGGCTGAATCATGCCGCCCACCGCTTTGCCCCGTACGTCACCGATAGCCTCTTTCATTTTCTCCGAAAGCAAGGCTCCGCGATGCATATCAAATGCCTTGTTGCGATAATAGCCAAGGAAAGGATCTTTGGGGCGCAGCATATGCGCACCGACAACATCAATCAGCTCTTTCCCACCACAGCCGATTACAAAGCGACAATGGCCCTTGCGCAAAAGAAGTTTTTCTTCCATTTCGATGCGCCGGGCCAAAATCATCGAATGGTACAACTCTCTCAATTCGCTCGGTTTAAGGCCGTTGTAGGCCGCCAACGGCTTGTTTCCTTTTTTGGACGCGCCCACCTTACCTTTATAATTGCGCAGCTTTTCAGCTAAAGCCTTTATCTGCACGATTTCCTCCTTAAAATGCCTTCTGTGTCAATGACCACATGTTACATCCAATTACGAACCGAGCTATCCATTATTGGCAATTTTCTTTAAAGCCTGTCGAATATTACAGCGAACCGCCTTTTGGTGCAGTCAGAGTATTGACAAATTCGATAATTCTCATATATTAATAGTAATTATCGCCTTGAACTGCAAGCATCGTATGAAGAAATTCAGAAAAGGTGAATTTATTGGGCAATAACTGGGAAGAAAGAAGCGGCTGGGTTGTAAGTATCGCATCGGACATCAAAACTTGAGAAGGAGTGAGTGAAAATGAAATCGGCGCTGATTACTTTTCCCCTGACATTCATTGTCATCGCGCTGCTATCCATCCTTTCCGGCTGCGGTATCCTGCCCGAAGGCCCGGATAAAAAAGTCAGAGAAACCAAGGGCCTGTTCGATGTCCGGATCGACTACGAAGACGGACTCCTCGGTTACGGCGTGGAACAGGATTCGCGTGTAATTATAAATATCACTACGCCCTATTATGGTGAACTACTGGACAATCTCCAGCTCAGAATGGCTTACGATCCGGAAGTCGTATCTCTAAATCGATTATTCCGCCCGCCGCTCTATTCGAGCAATTATTACCTGACCGATCGACGGATCGACACATTAGGCAATGGTGACATCGTCGGGGTCATCGGTATGTATGGTCGTATTGTCGAGGATTTGACCTGGGCCGATGATACCTTAAATACTTCAAATCCGACCATACTGGCAATCCTGGAATTCGACATCACCGACGACAGTGCCTTTGAATGCTCCAAAAATCCGCTTCGATTTTTATGGACAGAATGTGATGATAATATCTTTTTCAATCGCGATGACAGCCGCACTGCCCTCATCAATAGAGTTTACGATCACAACGAAATGGTCCTCAAATACGAAGATATGCCCAGTCAGGAATGGTTCGGTCCGGGAAACGCGTGCAGTAAAGATGAAAATACCTCGTATATAGATTTCATCAATGGCGCCATCGATATTGCCTGCCTCTGCTGTCCGCCGCCTGAATTGGGTAACATTAATTGCAATGATATTAGCAATGAAATCGCCGATGCGGTGATGTTCACGAATTATTTTGTGAATGGCACTTCGGCTTTTGCCGATCATGTGCAATGCTCACGCAACAACTCCGATGTCAATCAAGATGGAATGACGCTGACCGTGGCCGACCTGGTCTATCTTGTTAGATTAATCCAGGGCAACGCCGTTCCCTATGATTTCCTGCAACCGGGTAAACCGGTGTCCCTGAGTCCCCGGATAGTCAACAACGAAATGATTGTCGATTACGAAAGTGAGTCCGCTATTGGCGCCGTATGGCTGGAGTTCCTGATTGACGGTGAAATAACCGGGTCATTAAAACGGGCCGATAATCTGGATGGCATGGAAATCGACGATAATACGATCGGTGATACTCTTCGCGTCCTAATCTTTAACATCGGTCCGAACGCCATCCCGGCCGGAAATGGCGAATTGCTGAGAATACCGGTTGATGGTTCGCTGACCCTGATCGATGCTGACGCCGGCGATTATCTCGGCGCACACATGACTGTGATAATCGGTCCACCTCTTATTGATATTCCCCTGCCGGACTCACTTCTTCCCCCAAATGATTTCCCGACCGATATTCGTTTCACTTTGCCCGAACGAGGCTCGTGGACAACGATAATCTATAATGTCCTCGGCGATCCCATCAGGGAATATTCAGGGCGAGGGAATAAAGGCCGGGAGATTATTATTAATTGGGACGGTCGCGACGAAGACAATTTCGAGCACTCACCCGGAGCCTATTTCTATCGGGTCACGGGCGAAGACTGGATGATTACCCGCAGTTTTATCTGGCTGAGTAAAAAGTAGTTCATTAGAATCGCCGTAAAAGTCAAAGGCGCCATGCCAACAAGCCGACATGACGCCTTTTCTGGGAGGGATCATGCAAACGATGTCTTAGACCGCTTTAAAACGACCTCAGACAACTTATTAATTTCTAATCAGCAATACTTCAATCGCATCCAATAGCAAAAGCGAGCATCATCGCTCAACTGATTCATAAATGTCATCAAATGATACGCGGCAATATTAATTATGGCTGATTATTATCCATTATATTGCGTCTATTATAAAACGGGGCGTAAAACACCCCGTTCCATTTCCCTCAATGTTTACCCGCCGAGCTACTTAATCCAGCTTGGGCCGATTTGCGGACGATTACCGCCTTTGAAAATATAGTTGATCAAATAAACGGCGTCTCCGACATTTATCGCCTTATCTCCGTTGGGGTTACCTCGCCAGGCCGGAATCATCGGTGATGGCCCGCTCTTGAAAATGTAATTGATCAAAAAGACAGCGTCGCCGACATTGATGTCAAAATCGCCATTAACATCACCGGGCAAATAATTGAAATCGAGATCAATCGGCCCATCCCCCATAAAATAAGTGTTTCTGGTCGCCCCTGTGGCATCCAGACGAATTATCCGGTCGCCGAAAGTCTGAGCCAAAACCGTCGAATCCTGAAAGGCATCGATGCCGGTGGCCCCGGAATCGACATAAATCGGATTGGAAGCGCCATTATAAATCTCATAAGTCAGGCCGTTATAGGCATATACTTCCCCGTCGTCAACCCATCCGCCGGCCGCCAAATATACCCGGTTGTCGGGGGCGATGGCAATATTGGCCGGCTGTCCGCCGATCTCCACGATATCGAAAGCGGCGTCGATGGCCGGATCGATCAAAAAGACCACTCCCGGGATATCATAATAATTACCCGTGCAGACGACATGAATAATACCGTCGTGGCCCAAGGCCAGATATTGCGGGTTGGTCGAGGTTAAAATCTCGGTCAGGAGAGTGTCTCCCTCAGTGTCGTAAACCACGACTTTCCCCTGCCCCCAGCTCCAGCTTCCGAAATCATAAGCAGTCACGGCCACATACGCCTTATGGTCATAAATAATTATGCCTTCGGGCGACATTCCGATCGGCGTAGTTAAAACAACCTGTCGGCTATTCAGATCGACTTTGACCAGTGAGTTATCCACCATGAGAGTGACATAGAGATAATCGTCATCCAGAAAAGCCATGTTATATGGATTACTGCCGGAAGGAAAGCCGATCCACCCGGCAGTAGTTTCATTTATCAGATTTACAATCTGTATTTCATCGGTACCGGACAAAAGCACATAGGCCAGCGTATCGCGGACGATTATCTGGTTGGGATAACAATTAATATCGCTTCCGATGGCCAAAACGTCGTTAGTAACAACATCGGTCGCCAGATTAATCTTTGACAGGGATTCTCCGGAAGTATTGATAACCCAGGCCGTCGGTTCGACAGCGAGTGAAAAGGCCGCCAGCGTGAGGGCGGCAATTGCGGAAAGTAGGATCGTGCGTAACATCGTCAATGCTCCATTTAGTTATATTTTGTAAGATAATGAAATTTTCAAACCATACTCGCGTCCCGGCATCGGATGATGCCCGATCAAAGTATAATCCATATCCCTCAGGTTTTTAACCAAAACCCTCGTTTCGACATCCACGCCCTTGAAAGCGGTCGTATATTTCAGATCGAAATCATCGATCCTATAAGCGGGATACCATTTGATATTGGACGCTATGTTGTAGCGAATATCCACCAGTCGAACCCGGTAAGCCGCCTGTAAACGACCCTTATTGAGTGTACCTTCGATATTTGTAACATAGTGCGGACGGTAGGTCAGTTCTTTGTTGTACAGACTCAGGCTCGAATTTTTATTCCTCGTCACCATAATCGTGTTTTGATACCGGACTTCAAACAGCCCATCGAAAAATCCGAGATTCACAAACTCTTCATGACCGGTAATCTGAGCCGCCTCAAGGTTTACCGGCTTCCATCCACGTGTAGCCTGATGCCAGACTATCAAATCCTTGATATAGGAATGAAAATAGGTTATCCCGGCCGATAGTTTCACTCGTAAGTCGGCGGCGACCTCAATCCCGATATCCGAATGTTCGGACACTTCCGGCCTCAGCTCGGGATTACCCACGGTCTGAATGTCACCCATCCAGAAAAGGGCGTTGACCGAGGGCAGACTATATGAATTCCCGTAACTACCGCGTAAAACAAACATCGTTTCCCGACCGCGTGATAGCGACAGATTGATCATTTTCGAAAGAAACTGATATTTGTCGATGCGGGCGGGCCCGTCAGCCGAGACAGCATCCTTCCTGGCTTCAGTATTATCCCAACGCAGGTAGAAATTAAAGGCGGCATCAAGCGGCAGTGGAAAATCGCCCGGTTCTAAATTTTGACCGCCCCCAATGACAAAACCGGTATTATCACGCACGGATCGCCCCATAGCTGCCGTCGGACGCATCAGGTTATTATGATACAGGATGTTCCGTTCGAACTCCAGACCACCCCGAATCGCCCCTCCCGGCCACGGCCGGTAAAGATGTTCGGATTTGACGGTTAAAATATCGTTAATGTAACGATTCTCGTATCGGTATGCCGGACGGCTGTGATTGACATTGTTGAAATATTGTTCGAGCCGAGTGAAACCGACATTGAGATCGAGCCGATTATGTAAGCTGTAATCATGTTTCATCCGCAGGCCGGCCAATAGACGTTTATCTTTGCTCCAGGCCGTACTGTCAGGCTCAGAGGCATATCCGGGCAGTTCCTGTCGAGACCGATAGGCTTGACCTGAAAGATAAAACCGGGTGTTGTTACCGATTCGATAATTGCCCGTTGAGTGATAATTATAATCTTCGAAACCGCCGTTATAACGCGTACCCGAATGAGTCGTATCTCCGGTTATCGACGAGATAGTATGATCATAATCAAAATCGCCGTTGCTGCGCTTAGTGCCATACGAAATTCGGCTCTCCAGATTTTTTAGCGTGACCGGATTGGTAATCGTCAGTTTATATCTTTCCGATTTCCAACTGCCCCAGTATTTGCCTCCGGTAATTTCCCGTTCCGCCCCGCCGGATTGAATCTGGGTAATGATATTGATTACGCCGCCCAGAGCATCCGGGCCAAAACGAGCCGATTGCCCTCCGCGATAAACCTCAACCCTCTCGACTATCTCCAGCGGGACACTGCCCAGATTAGCTTCTCCACTGCCCGCCGAATTGAGACGCTGACCATCGAGAAGAACCAGTACATGCCGGGGATCGCAACCCCGAATGCTCACTCGCACTATCCCGCCGGCGGTTCCGCCTTCGGTCACATAGACACCTTCGACGCTTTCCAGTACTCGAGCCAGATCATCAGCGCCGGATCGCTGGATATCCACCCGATTGACAACTTTGCCATCCTGAATCGATACCGGTGACATTTGCCGCCGCACTTCCGTTTGGCCCAGGTCATACACTCGGCGATTCAGCCGAATATCGCACCGTCTGGTGATATCGGTCACTACCTCGATCTCATTATCCTGATCTCTTTTATATCCCTCAGCCTCAACAACCAGCCGATAGTGACCAAGGGGAATAAGGCTAAAGCGATAAGACCCGGAAGGATCAGTGAATGTATGAAAATCGGTATCGACCAGGGCTATCCGAGCGCCGGCCAACGGGCGGCCATCGACGGCGTCGAAAACGCGGCCGTCGATCTTTACCGTTGTCTGCCCCACGGCCATTGATGTAAGTATAATGCCCAATATGACTGTAGTCACAAGTCGGGCACAGATTATATATGCTGGACTACCGGGATTATTGGCACAACAAACCCCGACAGCCTGGCATTTGGTTCGGGACATATTCACCTTCCCTCCCGCGAGGGCCGTCGAATCAAAAGTATGCGATTCCGGCAGGTCTCCTGGCTTGCGGCATCAATCCTACCGGGACCCCTTCCCCTTTCAGTTGACCCGAAAGAGTGGAACTTGGTCCTTTCGTAACCGCTCACAGTAGCGGGGCTGCAACGGATTCTCACCGTCTTCCCTATTAACCGCTGTGGGGCCGGAATCTTTTGTGCTCTCAGTATAAATTATTGTTATTGGAGTGTCAATAAAAAAAGCCCCGCCGAAACGGGGCTTTATAAATTCATGCTGAAAATTTAATCAACGAACTTACTCATCCCTGATGATGATCCGGTAATCCGGGTGCTCTTCATCTTCCGGCATGGTCAGTTCGAATGTCAGACTGTCCAAATCATCGACCGCATGCACCACCGTCCCATACTTGGTAGTCAAGGTCACCGAAGCGGTATTGGTGTTGTCGGTGGCCGTATTGAGAATCGAGACATAATCGGGAGCAATCATCAGATTTTTGACCGTATCTGGGAAGGAGAAATGGATAGTAGTATCATATCCGCCCCAGGCCCAGGTATTGTAAGTTATGTTTTGAGTATTCGCTTGTTCGGCATCGCAATTGGTATAGTGAATAATGGTATCCACTAATATCAATGGATTGTTGTTGTTGTCCTCTATGATTTCCTCGATAATCTCAATCCAATCCTCATAGGAAGTGTCCGTCACGAGCGGATCTTCGCTGATCGTATCGACAACCATAATCGAGTCAATGTCACACCAAATACTGTCATCGGTAGGCAGGAAGAAAGTATCAATACGGTTCCAGAATCCCCAGAGTAATGTATCGAAATATGTGGAATCGGGAAGGTAATTCAACAGATCGGATTCAATCAAAACCAGAGTAGTATCAAACTCCTCCCAATAACCGTAAGTGATTTCCTGCTCATAAGTCGAATCAGGCGGGTTAAGCGGATCAATCTCATCGATTACTTCCACCAAATCGAGTACGACGACGGGAGTACGGCTGTCATCAGGAATCAATGTAACCGTGGTGTCGACGGCATCCTCAACCTGCCAGGTCGAATCGATAGTTACGGCATATACCGTTTTGAACGAATCGGTCCAGATAAAGGGATCTTCGCGCACGAACGAGAAAGTGTAGCTCTTTGATGGTTCAAACCCAAAAACAACCGAAGAGGTGTCAACGAGGGTGTCAACTTCACCGCTTTCCGGATCGGTTTCGATCACCGTATCGATATCGGTTATAAATGTGCCGTAGTCAAGAGTGCCTACATAACCGTTGATATCGGTCCAGGCCGGGCTCATTATAGTGTCGAAGATCGTTTCGGCGCTGTCTGTTCCCGGATAGATTTCAATAGTGTCGATAACCAGGATATCGGAATACAGCGGGAGAGAATAGAGTTCGCCGATTGTCGGACTTATTTCAAGGCGAGCGCCGCTAACACCGAAGGATTGGTAATTGTTATCGATTTCAACATGGAAAATCGGATAAACAAAATGATGCTTGTCTATCGGGTTAACTGTGTTTTCATCATTGCCGTCACAACCAACCATCACCAGGCTCAGAATCACCAAAGCCGCAAGAACTGATTTCATGTATTTGGTCCTCCCAAATTTTTCACGATACAGAAGCATAAAATATAGTCTTTTCCCCCTCCGTGCAAGCAAAATATGGTTTTTTTCTCAATATTAGACGAATGTGAAAGCAGACTTGTGCAAAAAGTTCAAAATCAGTTTTTCATTATTTTCGGAAAAGGGTTGGCTGCATGGCGGTGTGGCGGTGTGTGAGCCTCCGGGCATTAAACACAGTAACCAGCATCGGATAGGAGTCTTGTCGCCGCTATCGCTTGAGACCGACCAACTTCCAGTGATTGGCCAGCGATAAAAGGCCGCCCAGAAGGATCAGGAATGTCCCGCCCCAAAGCAGATTCATAGTCGGCTTCTGGGACACCTCCATTATCAATCGATCCTTCGGCAGGCCCGAAGTCAGCCCCGCAATCGAAATGGATATGGCTGCTTCATCTGCCAGAATTTTTTCCAATCGGACGACATTGTCCTCCAAGCCGGTCATCAGCGGTACGTCAATATGGCCGAACCCATCGCTTCCCCTCATCGTCAAGGCAGGGGTGATAGTCTCGGTCCGCCCGGAAGAGTCGGTCACATTCAAAATGGCCCCGAAGTTGGAAACGGCTCCCGCCTCGTGGCCAGCCTGATCATAATCGACAAAACCGATCATATACTCGCCGAGAGCGACGCTGTCGCCTCGAATCAGCTTGATACCTTCATCGTTGCCCCGGTCCTCGATCTGTTCAGGCGCCAGATACAGATCATAAAGAAGATAGCGTTCAATATGCGGTTTTTTCATGAAGCCGCCCATCCTGTCTGTCCAGAACAGCCGGGGCCGAGCCTCAAATTCATCATCGCCGTCAGTGACCGAAAGAATAATCTCATTATTGGGCGTCGTCAGTTCACTGGCAATACCAAGATATTTTATATCCAGACCATAGGCGTCATCCGAAGAATAACGGTCGATGATCACTTTTTGCCCGGTGGAATAAGCGGAAGAACCCAAAATCCCGATCAACATCAGGGTGAAACCGAGATGAGCCAGAGTGGGACCGGTTTTATGCCATCGGTCGGGGAAATATCGAACCAACTGAGGTACTTGGGCCGAAAAGGCAAATGCGGCGGTGAATATATACAATAGATAAGAGATGTTCTTCACGCCCACAAACCAGGCGATAACGGCAATGATCAGCGCCGCCACGAATGCCGGAACAGCCTGACGAAACATCTTTCTGTTGCTCCCACCGCCCCAAAGCATAAACGGGATGAAACCCAGAAATAGACCAATTACAATTGTCAGTGGAAAAGATAGCCGGGTGTAAATGACGGTATCGACCGTGCCGGGCTTACCCATGGCCGTGGAAATCAGCGGCCAGGAAGTCCCCGCCAGTACTACCAAACCGATCAACAACAGCAGCCAGACCGAGAGTAAAAGGCCAAATTCCCGCGATGAGAAGCGCAATAAAAGCGCCGGGCTTTTGATTCGTGCAGCCCGGAAGGCAAAAATCCCCAGCGCCAGCGCGCTGAATCCGACCATAAAACCGATTAAAATATTGTTCACACCCAGATCGACAAAGCTATGGACCGAAAAATCGGCCAGTACACCGGATCGAGTAAGAAATGTGCCATAGACTACCAGCAGAAAAGTAAACAAAACCAGAAACAGATTGGTTTTGCGTAAAGCTTCGCATTTTCTTTCAATGATAAGGCCATGCAGAGAGGCCAGCACAATCATCCACGGGATAAATGAAGAATTTTCGACCGGGTCCCAGGCCCAATAGCCGCCCCAGCCAAGGGTCTTATAAGCCCAGAAACCGCCAAGGATATTACCTGCGGCCAGAGCCAGTGCCGTCAGCGCTACCGGCGCAATAGCCAAACGCAGCCAGTCCCGGTAATCATTCCGAACCATCGCCGCCAGAGCAATAGCACAAGGCACAGCGGCCGCCGCATAACCGATAAATATAATCGGCGGATGGATAACCATCCACGGATCCTGCAATAATGGATTCAATCCGGCACCTTCCGGTTGAGCTATCGCAAGTTTTTCAAATGGCGACAGAGCCAAAAGCATGACACAGTAAAAAAGATTAATCACGCCGTAAAAAAACATGGCCAGGCTGGTGTATTGTTTTCCCCGGTGTAGAATGAAATAACCCATGACGGCCAGAAGCAGACTCCAGAGCAGATAAGTCCCCTGTTGACCAGCCCAGAAACCGGAAATGAGATAACCTAACGGTAGATCGGAAGACGAATAATCATAGACATACTTATAAGAATAATCGCCGCTCAGAAAATAGTAAAAAAGCAGGATACTGGCCGCAATAATCGCCCCGGTAAAATAGGAATAGCTTTTACGGGCCAGATCAAAAAAACGGCCATAGCCGCGAGCGGCCATAAAAAAACCGGCGGTACAGACCAGCATGCTGACCGACGCCAGAACGATTAACAATATTCCGATATTCACAGATTAAGCCTTTTCTTCCATTCCCTGATATTTGGAGGGGCATTTGACCAGCAGTTGATCGGCCAAAAAGACGCCGTCTTCATAATGCCCTTTGGCCACAACCGAGGTGGCCTGGTCAAAATTGCCGGGAACCACTCCGGTATAGACGATAGTCAGACGATCATCGGCGGTATGTTCCTCCAGACCGACGACTTCGAATACCAGACGAGAGTTTTCAGCGTCGTAATTTACGGCGTCGAAATCAATTTTGCCCATCAACTGAACGGTCCCTTCGGTTTTGGCCACTTCATCGATCGACACATAAAGGATCGTCGTGGACATAAACGAAGAGGCTCCCCAGACGGAGAAAAGACCGATAATGATGATACCGATTATATATTTGGCTTTCACCTGTTTTCCTCAAGTTTCTTTGTTCGGCGGTCAAGCCTCAGAAGGAATACGAAAATCCCCGCCCAAATAATGAGGGTAACTGCCATGACAATATAATTTGATGTCATCTTTCCAATTCCTCCAATGCCCGGCGTTCGCGAGAATAAACCCTGAGACCGAGATTATACATCCACACAAACAACACTGTAAATGCCGCCAGAGATGTGAAAAATACCAACGTCGTCGAACCAGCCATGGTGATTTTGCCGCCTGTATCGACAATCGAATCGGAAGGGTGAAGCGACGGCAACACCCGCGGGACGACAAACATCAGAAAAGGCATGGTTATGAAAGCGAAGATGGCATAGACCGAAGCCAACCGCGCTCGGCGCGTATCGTCGGCAATAGCCGAACGCAACGCGAAATAAGCGCCGTAGATAAGAAGCAGAATGAAAATCGACGTTTCCCGAGGATCCCAGTTCCAAAACGATTGCCAGGTTACTTTGGCGAATATCGAACCGGTCACCGTTGCCAGTACACAGAAAAGAAAGCCCAGTTCGGCCGCCGTGCGAGCTCGGTCGTCGTCCTTCAAATCACCTTTACGCAAATACTGCACCGATCCGACCATGGATATAACAAAGGCCAGAACGGCCACCCAGGCCATCGGGACATGAAAATAAAATATCCGGCTGGCGTCGCCGATCTGCTGTTGCGGCGCCGGATATACGAAAGCGGTTACGATCACTCCGCTCATGACGACGAATAATGCTATTTTCCACCACATAATTTCTAATCCTGCCTCAACGAGGCCATTGCCTCAATGAGTCTTTTGCCTCTACGAGGCGACTGCCTCAACGAGGCCATTGCCTCCTTATAACGGAGGCTAATATATAAATATTAGAGACTTAAACAATCTATATTTGGCTTTTGTTTCAATTAACTTCGCCTATTCTTCCCAGACAAACTCAAACAACAAAAGCCCGGCGGTAATCATCACAACGGCATAACTGAAAAGAAGTTGAAGCTCCGCTGACGCCGCCGAAAACGAACTATTCACTCCTCCCAAAGCAATCTTTGTACCTCCTATACATCCGATAAGAAGAGGTAGAAGAACCGGAAAAGACAAAACCGCAAAAAGTGCTCCCTTGACGCTGGCCCGAGCTATAATCGCCGCGATCAAAGTCGTCGCCCCGGCCAATCCAATCGATCCTGCAAATAATATTGTCAGGAGCAAACCGGCATTGACCAAAGTCACGTCGGTCATAATAAAGAACAAAGGCACGATTACGATTTCAAGCAGGATCAACAGCAGGAAATTAAATATCAACTTGCCTAAGAATACCGGTGTCGGGTCAGCCGTCAGCCGAAGCACCACGGCTGTTTTCGATTCCTCTTCCTTGACGAACACCTGTGCCAAACCGGACATAGCCGAGAAAAAGAGGATAATCCACAACAGCGCCGCATAAACCTCAGCCACCAACCCTATCTGCCCCACCGAAAAAGAAACGACCGTCAAGGTCGTCACACCGAAAAGCAATATGGCGTTTATCGCATACCGCGTACGGTATTCGGACTGGATATCCTTCTTAAGGACGGCCAGAGTTTTAGACGCCAACTTCGAGCCTTGTTTCGGCAAGATCGTATTCCTCTTTTTCATTGGTGGCGATAATCAAGACACCGTTTTCTTTTTGCCGGGAGATTATCTTACTGACCAATTCTTTGCCTTCCTCGTCGAGATTGGCCGAGGGTTCATCCAGAAGCAAAAAAGCCGGATCATTCAACAGGGCCACAGCATACTTAAGCCGCTGTTTCATTCCCGATGAATAAGCGCCATAAAAATCCTTGCCCCGCCCGGCAAGTTGAAATTCAGTTAGTATTGCTTCGATCTCATCGTCGGTCATAGATATCCCGCGCATGGTGGCGAAGAATCTTAAATTTTCGCGAGCGGTCAGGGCATCGTATAAAGTCATCTCCGGCCCGATATAGGACAGGTTACACCTGATACTGGTTCGATCAAGTTTGTCACCGTTGGTGGAAAAATCGAGTCGTCCTCTTGAGGGCGCGGTCAATCCGGCCAGAATACGCAAGAGCGTAGTTTTGCCTGAACCGTTGCGCCCGATCACGGCCAGCGACCCGCCGGTTTTGAGGGAGAAAGCTATATCTTTGAAAACCAAACGGGGTCCGAACCGTTTGGTTAATTTACTGGCGTCAACGGCATACATACAATTCACTCAACTTATTAAGGTCTTGGGCAATAATGAACTACCCACCCTCCAAGTCAAGCAAAAAGTGGATGGGTCGAGATGTAGATATTCTGGTTGAACACACGACAGGCATCGCCTGTTCTGGGTTCGGCCCGCTTCGCTTACCTCACAAACAGAACTTTACTTTTGAAGTAGATATTCTGATTGAACACACGACAGTGAAGAAGGGGCCCCACCCCTTAGAGCATTGCCGCCAGGGAAGCCAGGCGGTCACGGCGGAAGGAATGCATCAATTCATCCACCGGGCAGGGTTGGCAACCCAGATCAACATGAGTGGTTATAATGGACTTAAGATTATTCTCAAACAGTCCGGCGTATTTCATGCCGTAACGTTTGCGAGCATAAATATTGGCCCCGCGCAAAACATCACAATCCTCACAGATGGGTATTTTGTGAATCTCTGCCAGCCGAGTGGCCGCTTGCTGAGCTGTAAGTTTGCGTAACATAATGATTGAACTCCCGATTCCGTTCGGTCATATCTGCTTATCAGGTAAGGATGTTAAACGGTTTTAGCAATAAAATAATAGGTGATATTATCACATTATGAATTAATTATTGTTGGATAGGGAAAAAGCTATTCTACCCGATCAGGTCGCCCAGACGATCCCAGCGCACCCGCTGGTAAAAATGCTGGAGATTATAAAACACCGACCGCGGTATCGAACTCAGGTCGGCCAGATCGATTTCGGGAGCATCCGTATCCGGCGACCATGACCAATGGACCAGCAAAGCCTCGCCCTGAAGCAGATCAAGCGAAACCGGTCCCCAGAAACGGGAATCGTAACTGTTGTCGCGATTGTCGCCCATGCAGAAGATATGATTTTTCGGTACCCGATAAGGCGCCATATTATCCCGGCGGTCGGACCCGTTGGTGTTAATTCGGCGGTCGGTATATTTGGCGTATTCGGGGTCTTCATACAACTGACCATCAACGTAAAGGACTTTTTCACGGATCTCGACTACCTGTCCAGCAACAGCCACGCAACGTTTGATATAATTGGTCTGTCGATCGACCGGAAACTTGAAAATGACCACGTCGCCTTGCTGAGGCGTACGATAACCCGGCAAACGCCAGTCAACATACGGAATCGGAAGTTGGGCGCCGAACACAAACTTGTTGGCCAGAATGAAATCGCCCACCAGAAGAGTGTCTTCCATCGAAGACGAGGGAATCTTATAGGCTTCGACAATCGAGGTTTTAATCACAAACGCCAGGATCAGAGCTATGCCGAGTGATTTTGTATATTCAAGAATTCCGGATGATGCGGGCTTGGCCAATTATTCCTCCGTTTGTTTTCAAAAATCTCACGCGCCCTTGCGCTGAGGCCCAATATACATAGCGGACCGTTTTCCGCCAACAGAAATTATTCTACCGTTCAGTCCACGTCCTTGACCGTTCGTTCCCAGCGAATCCGGCCGATAAAACCGGTAACATTGTCCCACATTGACGCGGGAATAGTGGACAGATCGGCCAGATCAATGGTCGTCGCCGTCGAATCGGGCGCCAGCGACCATTGAATGAACATAACTTTTCCCTCGATCAACTCAAGCGGAACCGGTCCCCAAAAACGGGAATCGTGGCTGTTGTCGCGGTTATCCCCCATGGCAAACACGGTTCCCGGAGGAACACGAAAGGGTCCGAAATTGTCCCGCCGGTTGGAGGCCGCCGGATAGGTCTTGTCGTCGATATGTTTGGAAAACTCCGGCTCGTCCATCGGAACATTATCCACATACAAAATTTTGTCGCGCACTTCAACGATCTGCCCCTCGATAGCCACGCATCGTTTGACATAATCGGTCATGCCATCGCCGGGAAATTTGAAAGTGATAATATCTCCGGGCAGAGGCTTACGGATAGCCGGCAGGCGTATGCCGGTAAAGGGGATTTTCGCGCCATAAATTATTTTGTTGGAAACCATCAAATCACCGATCAACAGCGTGTCTTCCATCGACGAGGATGGAATACCGTACGCCTCCACCACCGTGGTCTTCAGGATAAAGGCAAAAAACACGGCAAAGATCAGCGCCTTACCATAGTCGGCTATTCCTGAAAAATAATTTTTCGACACTATACCTCCGGCCTTTGCGTTTATTAGTCTATCCGGTTATAAAACGAACAATATCGTTATATGTTACAAGAACTATGACCAAAAGCAGAAAAACCAGTCCGACCTGCTGGGCAATCGCTCGCTGATTAATGGACAACGGAGTGCCTTTCAGTTTTTCTATCAACAGGAAAAGCAAATGCCCGCCGTCGAGGATCGGTATCGGCAGGACATTGAGGATGGCCAGGTTTACCGATAAGAGCGCCATAAAGAAAAGTAAAGTCGAAAAACCGAGTTGAGCCGTCTGGCCGGCCATTTGTGCGATAAAGACCGGGCCACCGATAGCTTTGGGCGAAACCTGCAGGGACATCAAATCCCAGACCAGGGTAAATATCATCCGGCCGTATTCCATAGTGCGCCCAAACCCGCGCCCGGCCGAGGCGAAAAACCCAAGGGGGCTCTCTTCGCCATGCTGACCCACGCCGATTTTTCCGACGGCCACTTTTTGGCCTTCCTTATTATATATCTCATCGGCCGCGGTCGTGGTCGTAGCCGACATAATAACGCCGTCACGATCCCATTCCAGGATAATCGGCTTCTCTACTTCAGCCGAAATCAGTTTGGCCATTTCTCCAAAGCCCGCCACCTGCGTGCCGTTGACGGAGATTACTATATCTCCAGGCAACAGCCCCGCCGCCTCAGCCGGAGATTCTTCGGCCACGATACCGATAACCGACCGGTTCGGATCGGTAATCGTTTCGCCCTGAACAAAATAAAGGCCCCAGAGAATGAACCAGGCCAGAAAGAAATTGGCCGCCGGGCCGGCAATGATTACCGAGGCCCTGGTCAATATACTTTTGGACATATATTCGTAATCTGCGCCGGTAGTTTCATCATCAGGATTTTCGCCGGTCATCTTGACATAGCCACCCAGTGGAATCAGGCCGATACAATATTCCGTATCGCCAATTTTCTTTTTGACAATTGAGGGTGGAAAGCCGAGTGAAAAACGTTCAACACGGATGCCGGATTTTTTGGCCACAAGAAAATGGCCCAGTTCATGAAAGAAAATCA
>JAAEQF010000276.1 GCA_024231695.1 FCB group bacterium | reverse complement strand
GCGATCCGCCCGAAACGGCGATCCCGCTTTATATAGTCCATGACAGCCTCGATAAATTCCTCTTTGCCGAAATCGGGCCAGAGCGTATCGGTGATATACATCTCGGTGTACGAGGTTTGCCAGATCAGGAAATTGGACAGTCGTTTTTCGCCGGAAGTCCTGATCAACAGATCGGGATCGGGCATTTCGGCGGTATATAGATATTGGGCAAAAAGTGTATCATTGATCTGGCGTGAGGAGATTTTTCCCTTTTTGATATCGCGCACCAGGTCTTTGACGGCATCGACAATTTCCGTGCGGCCGCCGTAATTAAGGGCCAAATTCAGCGTCAATCCTGTGTTACCGGCCGTTTTGCGTATAGCCGACTTAAGTACCTGACGGCGGGTCAGGGGGAGTTCGTTAATTCTTCCGGTGGCGATCAGGCGGACATTGTTGCGCATTAAATCATCGAGTTCCTTGAGCGTGGTCCGGGCCAAAAGGGCCATCAAAGAGGCTACTTCTTTCTTGGGGCGATTCCAGTTTTCGACCGAAAACGTGTAAAGCGTCAGATACCTGACTCCGACCTGATCAGCGATTTCGACCACATTGCGAACCGTATCCACTCCGGCTCGATGCCCCTGAGTGCGCGGTAAACCTCGCTTGCTCGCCCAACGGCCGTTGCCATCCATGATTATGGCCACATGTTCAGGACATTTGCCGCTTTGTTTAATCTTCTCGATGATTTTGGCCGTTTCCATCGATCTATTTTACACTCGAACAAGCTCTACGGCAAGTCAAATTTTCGTTTCTTTGATTGATCGGATGCCGTTTGCGCTGGAGATTGCCCGGAGGCTTCCAACAGAATAGCCTCCCCCTTCGTAATTTATGAATATTCATCTTTTTTCTCGAGGGTATTATGCTGGTAAAGGATTTAATAAAGGCAAGACCGCTTCCCATAACCGTCAAGTCGGGCCAGACTATTCAAGAAGCGATGCAGCTTCTTAATTATCACAAAATCGGTTCACTGGTTGTGGTGGACGATAAAGGCAAGCCGACGGGTATTATTACCGAAAGAGATATTTTCCGGCTGGCATATACTAATTGCGCCGAATTATTAGAATTGTTGGTCGGCGATCATATGAGCGACCGGCTGGTAATCGGTCTGCCCGATGACGAGTTAGATTATATCGCGCAGATAATAACTCAGAATCGCATCCGCCATATCCCAATTATGGATGAAAACAAGAAACTGTGCGGTATTGTTTCCATCGGCGATGTGGTCAAGGCTCGGCTTGATGAAGCCGAGGTGCATGCCCGGTATCTGACCGAATATATTTTGGGAACGCCTCTT
>JAAEQF010000275.1 GCA_024231695.1 FCB group bacterium | reverse complement strand
GGTGGTTAACAATCTGCGTGATATTACCTCCGACAAAAAAAGTCGCAAGAAAACACTGGCCGTTCGTTTCGGCCGGAATTTTGCCCGGTTCGAATATATATTTATGCTTTTCGGCGCGGCGGCGGCAGCCGTATATTTGATGGCCGCCTATGATAGGCAATATCTCTGGTTACCGGTCTTATCTCTGATCTTCGCCGTCGGCCCGATCAAAGCCGTTTTTTCAAGTTCCGATGGCGAGCGATTGAATCGAACACTGGCGGCCACCGGGCGGTTGTTGATAATTTTCGGATTGCTTTTTGGGGCGGGCTGGTTGATGTGAAAATCAAATCGGTTGAAATCAAGCATTATTGCCGTAACTTTATCAAGCCTCTGATAACTTCCCGTGGCAAAGTCTTTGAGCGGGCCGGATATGTTATCCGCCTTACGACCGATGACGGCATAATCGGACTGGGCGAGGCGGCGCCTTTGATCGGTTTCTCGCCTGACAGTCTGGATCAGACCGGCGAATCTCTTTTCAAGGCCGAAGGCCGCTTGATCGAACAGACTGTCCCGGATACACTCAAACAGATTTCATCGGTCGTGACCGGGTTGATCTCTCGCACCAATCCGGCGGCAAGATTCGGGCTGGAAACAGCTCTGGCCGATCTGGCCGCCCAGAAGGCCAATTTACCGCTGAATTTATGGCTGTATGACAAGGCTCAACCCGAAGTCAAAGTCAATTTCCTGTTATCCCGGCCGGTCGAGGACTGGGAATCGTTGCGACGGCAAATTATCAACAGTGGATATGAAGCGATAAAAATCAAAGTCGGCGGCGACATTGATGATGATGTTGACTTTGTGCGCCAGGTGAGACAAAATCTGGGTGAGCGAGTGGCTCTGCGTCTTGATGCCAACGGCGGCTGGTCGTATGCCGTGGCCGAAGATGCGATGTGGCGATTGAAGAATGTTGACATTAAATACATCGAGGAACCGCATGAAACATTCGACCCCGTTCGGGTACGTGATCTGCGCCGGGTGACCGGAGCGCGAGTCGCTCTGGATGAAAGTCTGTACAGCCCCTACGAGATCGAAACTCTGATAACCGGCGGTGTCTGCGATGTTTTTATTTTCAAGCCGGCGCTTCTGGGCGGGATTTTTCGGACTATTGAACTGGCTGCACTGGCAAAACAAAACAACCGTCAAGTGGTATTGACATCCACTCTGGAAACAGAGATCTGTTTGGCCGCACAGTTGCATCTTAGCTCTGTCCCGGAATTTGCCGGCAGCATCTGCGGCCTCGACACTCTGCGCCTTTTTGAAAAGCCGGATCAGGCTCTTTCCGATGTTTCCGGTGGAACCATCAAAATTCCCGTTAATACTGGTCTGGGTATCGACCGGGATATATGGAATCGCGTGTGAAAAATATTCCCTGCCCAATTAGCCATAACGCCGCCGATTATCCCCATCGACCGGCATTGACCTCTCGCTCGCGAATTATTTCCTACGAGGAACTCAATCACATTGTCGATGCCACCGTAGTGCGCCTGCAAGAAAGGGGCATTGCCCCCGGTGACGTCGTCGCTGCCCTGAGCTGGAATACTATCGAATACACGATTTTATTTTTCGCCGCCTTTCGCCTCGGTTTTATCCTGATGCCATTAAACTGCCGTTTGACCCCGACAGATTGGGACGATCAGATTATGCGGGCCGAAGCCACTTTGCTGGCCTGTGGGGAGGAATTTAAAGATATTAGCGGTCTTCCTGTGCCGTCCATCGAACTGAAGGCATTGATTGCGCCGCAAGCCAATAAGACAGAAATTGAAAAGTCCGAAAATTACTCGCTGGATCGGGAAGCGTTGATTATGTTCAGTTCCGGCAGTACCGGCGCCCCGCGCGGCGTTGTCCTGACCTGGGGAAATTTATATTACAGCGCCCTTGGTTTATTATCGGTTATGCCTTTTGGGGAAAACGATTGCTGGCCGGCGACTCTGCCTTTTTTTCATATCGGAGGAATTTCCATTCCGCTGCGTACGGCTCTGGCCGGAGGTTCGACAAGAATAATGCCCGGTTTTGAGCCTGATGAGATTATAAAGGCGGCGGCCACAGGCGATATAAGCCATCTCTCGGTCGTTCCCACCATGCTGGTCGAACTGATGCGGGTTGACACGCAAAATATTCTGGCCGGAATGAAAGCGATCATTCTGGGCGGAGCCCGTATTGAGAAATCTCTGTTGGAAGAAGTTGAACGACGGAAGTTGCCGGTCTTGACCACCTATGGCCTGACCGAAACGGCCTCGATGGTTACTCTTCTGTCTCCGCAGGATCGCCCGGCCGGGTTGGCAACCGCCGGGAAAACTCTGCCCTATCGCGAACTGAAAATCGACGTCGAATCGGGACGGATCGTGGTCAGGGGAGAGACGCTTTTTGCCCGCTATCTTGACGAAATGGAATCGACCGGGCTATCGCGGCGGGAATGGCTGACTACCGAAGATATCGGCTCGTTAACCGAAGACGGAATCCTTACCGTGCTTGGACGTCATGACGAGATGATAATTTCCGGCGGGGAAAATATAAGTCCGGCGACAATCGAGGAGGCGTTGTGCCGCATCGAAGAGGTCGAGGCGGCCGTGGTTTTATCTCAACCCGATACGAAATGGGGATATCGGCCGGTGGCCTTTGTGCAATCTTCGGGTGATAGTCTGACAGAAGCCGGTATATTGGAGATGTTACGGCGCAGGCTGGCTTCGATTATGATTCCTGATCGGGTGATAATAATTGAGAGTATCCCGTTGACCGGAAGCGGCAAATATGACCGGCCCGCCCTCTGGCGGCAATTGGCCGAAATACTCGGAGAAAGTGACTAATCGCTTTCTTCTATAAACTCCTGAATCTTCTCCCTGAATCCATCGGGCAAATCAATTTTTGACTTCGACGCCGGATCGGTGGTGACATGGACGGTTTCGACATTCCCCACCACCCAGCCATCGAGATCAATCAGTTGATAGGCCAGCGTGAAGGAGCTGTTGCCCACTTCGCTTACGGAAAGGGTTATTTCAATCGTATCGCCGACCTGAAGCGGTTGCAGGAAATCCGCTTCAGCATGGACAATCGGAATATGGAAGTCGCCGACAGTAAACCGCTCCCGAAAACTACAGCCGATACGAATCAAAAACTGTTCATAAACATCATGAACGATGCGGAACTGGTTGGCGAAAAAGAGCACTCCGGCAGCGTCGGTGTCGTGCAGCTTTACGGTATAGTATTCCTTGATTACAGCCATGACGATAATTCCCTCCGAACGAATTACTGAAGGGAATATATCTGGTTACAGAACAGGAGTCAAAGCTATTTTTAAAATCAAATAATGGGTGATAACGGCCTCGTTTTTCACCTTGGAAGGTGCGGAACCACTTGACTTTTGGGCAATTATCATATATCTACATCACTATGGACGAGAAGCAAAAGTATTTCGACGCTTTTGGTGCCGAATGGGACAAAGAATTGACGGCCGAGGATCTCGAACGGTTATCCAATATTATCGACAACTTCCATGTCTCCCAAGGACTTAAGGTCTGTGATCTGGGTTGTGGAACCGGTGTTCTTTTTGATATTCTCCGCCGCCGAGTAGGCGAATCCGGCTTTATTGTCGGCGTAGATTTTGCCTCGCGTGTAGCTCACAAAGCTCACCACAATTTCCCCTTTCACAATGTCGGCGTCGTGGAGGCGGATGTCTGTTGCCTTCCTTTCGGTGATGGCATTTTCGACATGGTCGTTTCTTTCGCCGCTTTTGCTCATTTTTCCCACAAGGATGAAACAATTCATCAGGCTTATCACATCCTCAAGCCGGGTGGTCGCTTTATCGCCATTCATCTGGTGGGACGCGATGAACTGGCCCGTGAACATCATCAGCATGGCGGCCCGATTGATCATGATGAACTGCCTGATCGTGAGCAGTTGGCCGAGATGTTTTCCCGGGGGCATTTTCCCAATTTTGAATTAACCGACACCAAAAGTCTGTATCTGGCCGTCGGCTTCAAGGATTAGGTGCATTCAACCACTAAGCTAATTGTCCGCTCAGCATTGTTTTTGGCCCTGGCGGTCATTCTCCCGATTGCCTTTCATCAGTTCGGTCTGGCCGGGCGAATGTTCAATCCCATGCATATTCCTGTCCTTCTGGCCGGGTTCATTTGCGGTCCGGTCGGAGGAGTCATTGTCGGTCTGCTGTCGCCGGCTATTTCGTTTATGATTACCGGTATGCCGCCCTCGTACGCCGTGCCGCTAATGTCACTGGAATTGCCAATTTACGGCTTGATCGCCGGTTTGACTTATGTGCGCTTGAAGCTGAATATATATGTCGCCCTGATTCTGGCAATAATCTTCGGTCGTCTCGCTTTTGCCCTGGGACTATTGATTCTCGGTTTTTTTATAGAACTTCCCTATGGACTGGAAACTTATTTTAAAGTCGTCCTGGCCACCGGCCTGCCCGGGACGCTGGTACAACTGGTAATTATTCCGCCGATTACCGCCGCTCTGATGCGCCGCCGTAAATTATAAATCGCCGCTTGTTTTTCCGTTTCAATTAATATATCCTATCAACAGACTTGGTTAACAATCTAATTTACTCGATGGATATATCGGCACCCAAAACATCCGCTTATGATGGCCCGGTAGCCTGGCTTGATCGTCCCCAGGCGGCGGTGATCAACTCCCGCCAATCAAAATTCCCCTTGGGAACCGATAGCTGGGTTGCGGCCACCTGCCGAGCCATAGCATCGCTCTCCGGCAGCGATCATGTTGTCCTGACTTCACTGGGAATGAACACCTGGGAATTGACGTTGATGCTGGCCGCCCAATATAATCTGCCGACCATCGTGATTACGGTCGCGGCGCCCGAGGCGCGCCGAGAATTTGAAAAGCAGGTCATCTCTCGCTTCCGCCTCGAACCCGACCGAGTGGGATTTTTGTTTCTGCCGGAAACGGCCGGGAAGGGACCCAAAGGCTGGTGGCCGGCCAGAGATATGGCCGTCTTCGATCTGGCCGATATGATCCTGCCCATATCAATTCGCCCGCGTGGTACGCTCAACTCACTCCTCGCTCTTCATCGTTCCAAAATCGATCAGAATTATACGGTGGCCTATAAAAAAAACGATCGCCACCGGCCCAACTACGACGGCAGGAGTTTCAGTTCTGCTTTGGCCAATGAAGAGTGGTTGATTCATTTCACGCGCAGCAGCGGTTCACCATGGCCGGGCGAGTCCGCCTACGATTTCTATGGGGCGATAATCGCCTCCGGCGAAGAGTACTGTCATTCGGCGCGATCCGGATTATTGCGTATTCTGCGGAGAAAGATTATCTATGGCAGCAGTAGAAATATTCGCGGTGGATTCCGGGTGGTCGGATTTTCCGCCGTCAACCCGGATATGATCACTCGGCTGTTTCGTTATCGCTCCAGGTTGTTAAATTCCAATTTCGAACCGTTCGGGATTGCCTTACCCAAAGCGAAAGCCCACGCGTTAGACCTTCGCCCCGTGATTTATGGCCGACCTGAATTATATCCGCAACTGGATTCGGATAACCAGCCTTTTTTTCAAAGCGAAGGCAGTCGAGGCGGGATCTGGCGCGGCGAAAATGAGTGGCGTTTTTATGGTGATTTCAAATTGGAGACCTCAACTGTCGAGGTTATGCGCATTGTTGTTCCCGACAAAAAAGCGGCCGAGAGTGTCAAACATTTATCCTCGGCCGAAATCATAACGCTGTTTTCCGGTTGATTCACTCGCCGACCGGTTTTTTTTTGAGGCTTGTAGGTAAATAGCGACTTTTTTTAAAACTATAAATCGTGGATAAAAATGCGGGGGATACGCAGCTCACTACTCTCATCTCAATAACCACATGACATGCAATCTGTTACGCTGATTATTTTGTGAGTAGCCGTCGTTTTTGGCGACGAAAATTGGTCCTGCTCCTTTGCGATCCTTGTGAAAAAAATATCAAATTCTGATCGAAAGCACTTGACATTAAACGATCAAAAAATATATTGGGCTACTTAGGAGACAGGCGTTTTTGCCCGATATGTTAGGGCAAGCAAACCATTTGGTTGAAGAAGATAGGATACGGATAAGAAGAAGAAGTTTGATGGTTTAAGGCAGATCGGTCTGGCGACCACGATACCATTTTTGATGGTCTCCGGTCCTTTGGTCGGGTACTTTATCGGCAATTGGCTCGACAACAAGTTTGACACCGCGCCGTATTTGATGATCTCTTGGGTCATCCTCGGCCTGATCTCATCTGCCCGAGAGTCGTACAAGCTTTTGAAACAGATTTCCGATGACAGCAAAGATGATGACGACGACGTTCGGACTTGATTTCATACAGCGGACTCTTCGGACCACCGGTGTACTTTTACTGCTGTGTCTGGTTATCGGTTCGGTGTATTTCTCGTTCTACGATGCTCTGGCTGTTTTGTCGGCCGGAATCTGGTCGATGGTTAACCTTATTTTTCTTTCCGCAGTTGTTCGTTCCGCAATGCGACCCGACGGCGTCGATAAAATGACGGTTGTTGTTTTGATGCTGATCAAATTTCCATTGCTGTACGCCGCCGCCTATTTCCTGTTTACCGTGGAAATTTTCCGCCCGCTCCCGCTGGTTATCGGTCTTTCGACCGTTTTGGTGGTGATGTTTTTAAAGGCGGCATCGCGGGCGCTATTGAAGCTTGATGTCAACAACCACGAAGGCAGCTCCCGAGGTTTGGCATGATATTGTACAAATTGGCGAACACGTTTCTGTTAACGGCGACCGACACCACCGAGCATGCGGCTCAAGCGGCCGAGCACGGTGGAGAACACGCTGAAGGCGGCTTGAGCATGCATATTCCCAACGCTTTATCGTTCCTGGAAAAATGGGGACTTTTGAGCGAGGGGTTGGCTCATCATTATGCCGTCACCTTTTTTGCGCTGTTTATCGCCCTGATCATGGTCATTATGGCCATGACCGTCTATCGCAAACGGCAGATGATTCCCGGCCCTTTTCAGAATGTGGTCGAGATGATCTTTGAAGGCCTTTACAACTTGGTTCATTCCATGCTGGGCAAGGACACCGACCGTTATATACCATTTCTGGGGACGTTGTTTATCTACATCTGGTTCATGAACTTAAGCGGTATTATTCCCGGATTTCACGCCCCGACTTCGGCCTTGAATATGACTCTGGCGCTGTCCATATCCGTATTTCTGTATGTTCAATACACGGCCATCGTTCGGTCCGGGCCGCTAAAATATCTGCATCATCTGTGCGGATCGCCCAATTCGGGTGTGACCTGGGCGCTGGTCATCATCAATTTCCCGCTTCATTTCGTCGGGGAGTTCATCAAACCATTTTCACTGGCCATGCGACTTTTCGGTAATATTTTCGGTGAGGATACGCTGATCGCGGTAATGGTAGCTCTGGGTGTGGCGGCGCTTTCGGTAATTGACTCGCCGATAGGTCTGCCCTTTCAGATTCCCTTTCTTTTCCTGTCCTTGCTATTGGGCACCATTCAGGCGCTGGTTTTCACCATGCTTTCGACCAGCTACATAATGATGGTATTACCACATGAAGAACATTAGAGAATAAGAAATAGAATATAAACTGACGCAACAAGACAACACTTTGCGAAGGAGTAGAAGGAATGGATTATCAGACTGGATTGGCGATAGCCGCCCCATTGACGGTCGGCATAGCTGCGATCGGCTCCGCTCTCGGTTTGGGTAAAGCGGTTGGTTCCGCGATGGAAGCCATGGGCCGTCAGCCCGAGGCGATTGCCAAGATTCAGACCGGTATGATCATCGGCGCCGCGTTTATCGAAGCGTTGACGATTTATGCCCTGCTCGCCTTTCTGCTGGTTATGGACAAGATTGGCGCGTAAAGTCCGTCGGTTGACATAACCGGATTGAAAAAAACCTAAACCGGTCGTGACGGGTCCAATAGACTGTCGCGGTCGGGGGATGCAGGTATGGAACTTGATTATCGACTGATACTTACGCACATGCTCGGTTTTATCATAACCGTGCTCATCCTCAAGAAATTCGCCTGGAAACCTATTCTGGGTATCCTTGAGGAACGGCGCGAGAAAATCAAATCCGAGTTTGACGGCATTGAACGTGAAAAGTCAGACCTGGTTGACACCAGGGCCGACTATGAGGCCAAGCTTAAGGATATCGACAACCTTTCCCGCCAGAAATTGACCGAAGCGGTCAACGAAGGGCAGAAAGTGGCGGTCGAGATCAAGGAGCAGGGCCGGGAAGAGGCCAAAGAAATCATCAGCCGGGCCAAAGCCGAACTGGAACGCGACATCGAGAAGGCTCGAGTGGCGCTCAAAGAGGACATGGTCAAGACCACCATCGCTGCGGCCGAGAAGATTATTTCGACCAAGCTCGATGATACGGAAAACAAACGGTTGATTGCCGATTTCATAGACGGCGTGGAGAAGGCTTAAGCCTATGTTAGCACAACAGGTTGCCATAAAGTACTCGACTGCGCTTTTCAATCTCGTTCGTGAAAAGAACATGGTCGATCTCGCCTTTGAACAGTTCGAGGAATTGGATGAGTTGGTCCGCAAGGACGATACTCTGTTGCAGTTCCTTCTGGCCCCGCATATTCTGGATCAGCAGAAAACTGCTCTTCTCAAGGATGTTTTCGGCGGCCGGTTGGATCCGCTGTTTCTCGAATTTTTACTGGTTTTGGTCAACAAGCATCGCATCGGTTATCTTCACGAAATAATCGAAGAGTTTCGGGCGCTGGTGGCCGAGGCCCGTGGCATTGTCGTGGCCCGGGTAACTACCGCCGTGCCCATGACCGATGACGCGCGCAGCCATTTGTGCCAAAGGTTGCAGACCAAGACAAGCAAGACCGTGGAACTGGACGAGAAACTGGATCCCGCGATTATGGGCGGGATGATCGTTATCCTTGGCGATCAGATTATCGACGGCTCGGTTAGAAACAAGTTGTCGCTTTTGAAAGATGATCTTATGAAACTGAAGGTTGCCTGAAATGGGGCTAATAGGCCCGAGTGACGCTTCGGTCATGACTTATGAACGTGAAAAATGAAATTTTGCATACAGGAGTAGTGCCTTATGGGTCTTAATCCTGAAGAAGTCTCAGCGGTTATTCAAAAAGAAATTGCCCGCTATGAGACGAAGCTGGAGATGGAATCGGTCGGAACCATCCTGCAGGTCGGCGACGGTATCGCCCGCATCTGGGGGTTGGAAGATGTCATGATGTCCGAATTGGTCACTTTCCCCGGGGATATCACCGGTATGGTGCTAAACCTCGAGGCCGACAACGTTGGTGTGGCCATTTTCGGCAGCGACCAGGGTATTAAAGAAGGCGATACGGTCAAACGCACCGGAAAAGTAGCTCAGGTTCCGGTGGGCGACGCCCTTATTGGCCGGGTGGTTAATTCCATCGGCGAACCGATCGACGGCAAGGGTCCGATTGTGACCGACAAGTATCGTCTCTTGGAAGGCGGCGCGCCCAATGTGGTTCAGCGTCAGCCGGTGAAAGAGCCGATGATGACCGGTCTCAAGGCCATCGATGCGATGATTCCCGTCGGCCGTGGACAGCGAGAACTGATTATCGGTGACCGCCAGACGGGCAAGACGGCTATTGCCATCGATGCCATCATCAATCAGAAAGACACCGACGTTTTCTGTATTTACGTAGCCGTCGGCCAGAAAGCTTCCAGTGTTGCCCGGGTGGTCGAAATTCTCGATCAAGCGGGAGCCATGGAATATACCACTGTCGTTTCGGCTACGGCCAACGACCCGGCCCCGTTGCAGTATATCGCGCCTTATGCCGGTTGTGCCATTGGTGAGGAATTCCTTTACACCGGTCGGCATGCTTTGGTTATTTACGATGATTTATCCAAGCAGGCTCAGTCCTACCGCCAGCTCTCGCTTTTGCTGCGCCGGCCTCCGGGACGTGAAGCCTATCCCGGCGATATTTTCTATTGCCACTCCCGCCTGCTGGAGCGCGCTTCCAAACTATCCGACGAGGAAGGCGGCGGTTCGTTGACGGCTTTGCCGATTATCGAAACCCAGGCCAGTGACGTGTCGGCCTATATTCCGACCAACGTTATTTCCATTACCGATGGTCAGATTTATCTTCTGCCCGACCTGTTTTTCGCCGGCGTACGTCCGGCCATCGACGTCGGTATCTCGGTTTCCCGTGTGGGCGGTAACGCCCAGACCAAGGCGATGAAAAAAATCGCCGGTTCCCTGCGGCTCGATCTGGCCCAATACCGCGAACTGGCCGCTTTTGCCCAGTTCGGATCGGATATGGATGCAGCCACCAAGAAGCAGTTGATTCGCGGTGAGCGGATGGTTGAAATTCTCAAGCAGGGCCAATATGTCCCGCAATCGCTGAGCCGCCAGGTGGCCATCATCTGGGCCGGCGCCAACGGCTATCTGGACGATGTTGACTTGAGTGCCATCGCCAAATTCGAGGAAGAATATCTGGCCTTTGTCGAAAGGGAATTCCCGGATATGATGCACGCGATTAAGAACGAGAAAGCGATTTCCGACGCCACCGACAAGAAACTACATGAGGCGGCCAAGAAATTCAAAGAGCAATTTTCAGCCTAAACGGATATAAACATGGCGACGTTGCGAGACATATTAAAAAGAATCAGCTCGGTCAAATCGACCCGGCAGATCACCAAGGCGATGAAGATGGTGGCGGCCGCGCAGTTGCGTAAGGCGCAAGTGCAGGCCGAACAGTCGCGCCCTTATGCCGAAAAGATGTCCTCAATGCTTGGTCATCTCTCGGCGGCGGCCACCGATAAACTGTCCCATCCCTTTTTCGAGAAGCGCGAGGTGGCCAAACAGACACTGGTTCTGTTGACTTCCGACCGCGGTCTCTGCGGGGCGTTTAACTCCAACTTGATTCGTAATGCCGAAAAGTGGCTGTCGGAGCGCGATCCGGAAAAGACCGAATTGGTCTGTGTCGGACGCCGGGGTTATTTGTATTTTCGCCGCCGCCAATGGAAAATCGCCGAGGCCTACAACGAATTCAACGCTGAGATGAATTTCAATATGGTGCGTGATCTGGTCGGTTATCTGACCAACCGGTTTCTCGTGGGACAGACCGACGAAATCAATCTCCTCTACGCCAAATTCATCTCCACCGCAAAATCTATTCCGACCTTCGAGAAGTATCTGAATATCGATCGGCCGGAAAGTGAGGAGGGCGATTCGGTCGGGGCTTATATTTTTGAACCGAACCCGGACGCCATCTTTTCGGAATTATTACCGCGCTATGCTCTGGTCAGACTACAGTCGGCTTTGGCCGATTCGTTTGCTTCCGAGCATGCCACGCGGATGATGGCCATGACTCTGGCGACAAACAACGCCGGAGAAATGATCGACGCCTTGACACTGCAGTTCAACAAAGCGCGTCAGGCGGCCATCACCACCGAAATTCTGGAAGTTGTTTCCGGCGCTGAGGCACTGAAAGCATAGATTAGGACGAACATACCGATTTGCTCCGGTATTATGGCAAGTCGGCGCAAATGAGAAAAAATAGATTGCAAATATAGCGGAGTTTTAACACATGGCTGACAATATCGGAAAAGTCGTACAGGTGATCGGGCCGACCGTGGACTGCGCGTTCGACTCCGACAAACTTCCGAACATTCTCAATGCGTTAAAGATTGAGGAACCGGAACAGGGCATCAAGCTGACGGTCGAAGTGGCCAACCATATCGGTGACAATATCGTGCGCTGCGTGGCCCTGGCATCCACCGATGGACTGGTGCGGGGAACAAAGGTGCTGGATACGGGAGCGCCGATTTCGGTGCCGGTGGGTGAAAAGTCGCTGGGTCGTCTTTTCAACCTGCTCGGGGATACCATCGATACTCTGGACAAGATCCCGGAGAGTAATCTGCGCCATCCGATTCACCGGCCCAACCCGAGTTTCGTGGAACAGGAAACCAAACCGCAGATGTTCGAAACAGGCATCAAAGTGGTTGATCTTCTCGAACCGTATTCAAAGGGCGGAAAGGTCGGTCTCTTCGGCGGCGCCGGAGTAGGCAAAACCGTACTGATCCAGGAATTGATCCGCAATATCGCCACTGAACACGGCGGTTATTCGGTCTTCTGCGGTGTCGGCGAACGAACCCGTGAAGGCAACGATCTCTGGCTGGAAATGAAAGAATCGGGAGTGCTGGCTAAAACAGCTCTCATGTTCGGACAGATGAACGAACCGCCGGGAGCCCGTCTGCGGGTGGCCCTGTCGGGACTGACCATGGCCGAATATTTCCGCGATGAAGAGCATCAGGATGTGCTCCTGTTCATCGATAATATATTCCGTTTCGTTCAGGCCGGTTCGGAAGTATCCGCGCTCTTGGGACGCATGCCTTCGGCTGTAGGTTATCAGCCGACATTGGGCACCGAAATGGGCGCCTTGCAGGAACGCATCACTTCGACCAAATCTGGATCGATCACCTCGGTGCAGGCCATTTATGTGCCCGCCGATGACTTGACCGACCCGGCTCCGGCTACCAGTTTTGCCCACTTGGATGCAACCTCGGTGTTGTCGCGGCAAATTGCCGAACTGGGTATTTATCCGGCCGTCGATCCACTCGATTCAACCTCGCGTATTCTTGACCCGCTGGTTGTTGGTGAAAGACATTACGATATAGCCCGCAAGGTTCAGCGGATTCTTCAACGTTATCGCGATCTGCAGGATATCATCGCCATCCTGGGTATGGACGAACTGTCCGAAGAAGACCGGATGACGGTGACCAGGGCTCGTAAGATTCAGCGTTTCTTCTCCCAACCGTTCTTCGTGGCCGAAGCGTTTACCGGCAAACCCGGCAAATACGTCAAGGTTGATGATACGATCAAAGGCTTTGAAATGATCGCCAATGGTGAGACGGACGAAGTTCCTGAACAATGCTTCTATTACACCGGAGCGATTGAAGAAGTGCTGGAAAACCACGAAAAGATGAAGAGTGAAAACTAATGTTTAGATTGTCGGTCGTTACACCGGAGAAGGTTGTCTATGATGAGGACGTGGTCTCGATCATTGCCCCCGGAGGTCTGGGGTATTTGGGGATTATGTCCAATCATGCGCCGATTATCAGCTCGATCAAGCCGGGCAAACTGACCGTCAAAGATGGTTCCGGTAACGAGATTAATCTGGCTCTTTCCGGCGGGTTTCTGGAGAATTCCGGTAACAAGTGCACCATTCTAGCCGATTCGGCTGAGTTTGCCGCGGATCTTGATCTGGAGCGGGCCAAAGAATCTCTGGAACGGGCTCGCCAACGGGTACGCAACGCTGCCGGCGAAATAGATACCGGCCGCGCTCAGGCCGCACTTGAACGAGCCAGGAATCGGATCACGATAGTCGAGAAGCGGAAGTAACGACAGCTTTAATAAGATCATCCCCCCTGTTAAAAAAATGCGGTCGGGCGCGATAACTATTCGCCCGACCGCTTTTTTCTATATGTGAATCAATTGAAATCTGATC
>JAAEQF010000274.1 GCA_024231695.1 FCB group bacterium | reverse complement strand
TTGGCATCGCTGACACATAGTGGATCGGAGGCTGGGCCGGATTTGAAAACATAATTGATAATGTACACTGGGTCACCGATATTGATCGCTCCGTCACCATTGGCATCTCCGCAAGCGGGATTGGCGCTGTTGAGAAGAATGGTCATATTATCGGATTTATCGTTGGCGGTGATTAGATCAAGACAACCGTCGTTATTGAGGTCGGCCCAGGCTACGGAATTGGGGTGGTTGCCGACAGTGACATCGCGAGAATGTTCAAAAACGCCGTTACCGTTGTTTAATAAGACAGAGACGGTGGAATCGGTACCTCCAACGATACCGTTGTTACCAGTGGTCAGATCGATATCTCCGTCGCCATCGATATCGGCTGCACAAATCGCTTCCGGCCCGGTATCGGTGGCACATGTGCCGCCGTGACTGAATTCGCCCGCACCATCGTTTAATAATATAAATGCATCATTTTCAGTATAGTCGGCGGCAGCAATATCAATATCGCCATCACCATCAAAATCAGCGGCGCACACAGCCGCCGGTCGATCCAGGGCTCCCAAGCCATAGCAGGTATCATAAGTAAAAGAGCAATTTGAAGAATGCCGCAAGATAGTTATGGTTCTGGTAGTATAATTGGCTACGGCCAGGTCGCGATCATTATCTCCGTCAAAATCCCCGGCAACAAGATCGACCGACCATTCGCCGACGCCGCAGTGTTTCTGCGATGCAAAACTTCCGTCACCGTTACCGGGCAGAATAGAAACAGTGTTAGCGAGGGCACATGTAGTTGCCAAATCCATTTTACCATCATTGTCGAAATCGGCAGCTATGATTTGTATAGGATAATCGTCAACCGAGCAAGCTGACTGTGCTTCAAACTTGCCGTAGCCATCGTTTAAAAGAGCGATCACCTCATAATCAGTACTCTTTGTTACGGCCAGGTCGATTGCTCCATCGCCATTGAAATCACCAGTGCATAGGCCCTGAAGAGTCCCATACAATTCATAGGTCGTGTCCGGTGTAAAATGACCCGAACCATCGTTGAGAGAGGTGATTATTATGGGATCGGCTGAGGCGCCGTTTATCGAAACGAGATCAAGGTCACCATCGCCGTCAATGTCGGCCGGTATACTCATAATTGGGAAAACACTCAAAGGGTATGTGTCTGGCGTTTGAAACTCGCCAATGTTTGGAGTCGTTGCTGTGATAAAATCCCAGGCATGATCATTTAGTCCATAACCGGCGTTCGACTCGATATTATCGTCCAAATGCACAGAAAGCGGCTCACCGCTCTTAAAATCATTGGTCGGACCAAATGTTATTGTCTGAGTTGGGCTATTATAGCTTACCGATCCCGATTGTTTCCCTGTTAGTTTTGAATAGACGATAATGGTAGAATCGCTAATCGTGGTTTCATCGACCGGATCGTCCCACAAGTTGAGCGTTACTGAGATATCGGAATCGATAGGGGCATTACATTCATTCCGAGCCGGATCGGTGGAAGCAATACCAAGCAGCCCTCTCATATCACACCCGACCGGTCTGGCTCCAATCAATTCTCCGCAGGAACTATTGGCCGGGGCGCAGGGAGAATTCGAAGCCAGTTCGAATTCATCTCCATTCAGATCACAGAAGAGCGGTGGATTACTTAGGCTTGTGTAGCAGCAACTGTAAGTCGGACCGAAGCCGTCATCCCAGTAAACATTATCCGATGAGTTATACAGAATGCATTTGGTCACATTTACATGACCGATTTGTGAACTTTTTAAAAACATTCCATCGCCGTATGTCGCCGTATTATGAGCAATAGTATTATTTGTCAGCAGGACCACCGATGCACGAATGAATATTCCACCTCCCTCGCTGAGAGTCAGCGGGGCATAGTTTCTCATAATTAAATTTCCAGTTATAGTCACGGTGCCGGGGGAAGTATCCTGATTATATATCCCACCTCCCGAAAGACCACCGTTATTGTATGAGATGGTATTATTAATAATGGAAGGTGATGAGGTCGAACCTGAAATGAACAGGCCTCCGCCAATGTTACCGTTGTTTCCCGCAATTTTATTGTCTTGTATCGTCGGCGATGAACCATCGATTGTAATTCCGCCGCCTCGAATGGCGCTGTTGGAAGTAATGATATTATTGCTGATGATCAATTCCGATCCGCCGGTGATTGAAAATCCGCCGCCCAGACCCCAGTCAGAGACGGTCACGCGACCATCACGAATAGTAAAACCATCTATCACGGTCTCGGACCCGACTCCCGCGGCAGTAACCACGGTTCCCGCATCGCCGCCGTTGATGATGGTCGTTCCGTCTCCGGCGCCAAGCAGTTTGACGCCGTTTTTTAAGATAATTGTCTCATAATATGTATCCGGTGCAACCAGCACTGTGTCGCCAAATGAAACTGCATCGATCCCACCTTGAATCGTTGAATGATCGGTCGGAACCTGGATTGTGGTTGAATAAGTTTGTTGGGTTGCAAAAACCGTGCATAGCAAAATGACAAAAGACCGCATAATGATCCCCCGTCTCCTTATGGTTTTATATTGCGATGATGAAATTATTGGTGGTAGTACAATTCGCAACGAACTATACATGAAATATAACTAAATGGCCGCAGAAGTCAATGGTTATATGCTGATGGTCCATATAAACACCCCCTGAAAGGAATCTCTCAGGGGGTGGGGTACGATACGATACAGGAGGTTGGTGCTGTCTTTTTTATTTACTCAAGCTTTTTCTTGATCTCGCGTAATTCCCTGCTCATCTCTTTGAGTTCACGTTTTAAATCTTTCATTTCATCACGATATTCTTCCATCGCCTCTTTGTACGCTCCTTCGTATTCATCGGCCTCGAAATAATAATCATCCTTGTCATGCAGGAAATGATCAAGCATCCTGATACCGGGTATAGCGGGAATTTCAGGAATAGCAGGTATGGCCGGTATTTCCGGAATACTGAAATGGCCGTACATATGGGGCGCGGAAAAATAACTTGAACCAAAGGAATCCTCGGTAACTTCAACGGTCACTTTCTTTTTACTTCCCCGGCGCATAAAACCGATTTCGACTTTGTCGCCTTCTTCTTTGTCGGAGATGACTTCGGTCAGGTCATCGGTTTCCTCAACGGTTTCTCCGTCGGCTGAAACAATGACATCACCGGCCTTAAGTCCGGCTTCTTCGGCAGGTGAATCTTCAAAAACCTCTCTGATCAAAACGCCGTCATCCACACCGAAATACTCGGCCAGTTGATCCTCAAGACTCTGGACGACTACTCCAATATGGCCGCTTGAAGACGAAGAGAAGGAATATTGATAGTGTTTGTTTTTGGATTTACCACCTCGGTCGAAAAAGAGGCCGTAACTTTCCGATCTGGGTTTGCGGCCGATTTCGATCATTGCGGTTTTTTCTTTGCCGCGGCGGAGATATGTGATTTCGACCTCGTCGCCTATTTCGGTATCTTCAACAAGATCGGCCAGAAAATCCGGCTCGGTCACTTTTTTGCCGTCGAATTTGATAATGATATCCCGGCGGCGCAAACC
>JAAEQF010000273.1 GCA_024231695.1 FCB group bacterium | reverse complement strand
GGCGGACGGATTCCGCCGACCCACCCTCGAGGTGGTGGACCAGGGTGCGGATGTTGGGATGGCGGAACAGCTCGATCAGCCGCACCTCGCGGCCGGTGACCTGACGCAGCCGGACGCGCACCTGCGCCAGCAGCAGCGAGTGACCCCCGACGTCGAAGAAGTTGTCATCCAGACCTACCCGCTCCAGTCCCAGCACCTCCTGCCAGATCTCGGCAACGGCCTTCTCCAACGCGGTGGCGGGGGCGGCGTAGGCGTCCGGCTGCGGCCGCGTCGCCTCCGGCTCGGGCAACGCCCGGCGATTCACCTTGCCGTTGGGCAAAAGCGGCAGCTCGCGGAGCACGACGAACGCCGCCGGCACCATGTACTCCGGCAACGACTCGCGCAGATGCCGGCGCAGCGCCTCCGGCGCCGGCTCCTCGGCGCCCGCCGGCACCAGGTAGGCCACCAGCCGCGCCGCCTCGGCCGCGCCCCGCAGCACCAGTACCGCCACCGCCACGGTCGGGTGGCCGGCGAGCACCGACTCGATCTCCCCGAGCTCGATCCGGAAGCCGCGCAGCTTGACCTGGTGATCCAG
>JAAEQF010000272.1 GCA_024231695.1 FCB group bacterium | reverse complement strand
GGGTGCAAACCTCTGAACTGCGGGTACAAACCTCGACGGTGCGGGTACAAACCTCTGAACTGCGGGTGCAAACCTCGACGGCGCGGGTGCAAACCTCTGAGCGGCGGGAACAAACCTCGACGGTGCGGGTACAAACCTCTGAGCAGCGGGTACAAACCTCGACGGCGCGGGTACAAACCTCGACGGCGCGGGTTCAAACCTCTGAACTGCGGGTACAAACCTCAGCGAAGCGTCAGCAAAGGTCGGAAAAATGTCAGCAAACCTCAAGTAATTGTCAGCGGACCTCAGTGAAATGTCAGCAAAGGTCAGGAAAATGTCAGCAGACCTCAGTGAAATGTCAGCAGACCTCAGTGAATTGTCAGCAAACCTCAAGGAAATGTCAGCGGACCTCAGAGAAATGTCAGCAAACCTCAAGGAAATGTCAGCGGACCTCAGTGAAATGTCAGCAAACCTCAAGGGAATGTCAGCGGACCTCAGTGAAATGTCAGCAAACCTCAAGGGAATGTCAGCAGACCTCAGTGAATTGTCAGCAAACCTCAAGGGAATGTCAGCAGACCTCAGTGAAATGTCAGCAAACCTCAGCGTAATGTCCGCAGACCTCCGGGCCATCCAGCAAACCTCCGGGCTCGTCCCGCAAACCTTCCCCGCCATCCTTTCTCCCGTCAGCCGCCCCCATTCCAAGAGAACCCCAAGCATCTTTTTCCTACCCTCCTACCTTCCTTCCCTCCTACCTTCTTTCTTTCCCTCCTCGCACCCCGTTCCGCAAACCTCGAAGCATGGGCACCGCAACTCGAAGCACGGGCACCGCAACTCGATACCC
>JAAEQF010000271.1 GCA_024231695.1 FCB group bacterium | reverse complement strand
TCGTCGGATAATCTCATTTATGTGGCAGATTATACGAACGCCCGGGTTGTAGTCTTTAAATGGAATGGCAGTGCTTTTATATGGAATCATACTATCTCTTTATCTGACAAAAAGCCCTTTGACCTTGCCTTAGATGCCGATGATAATCTTTGGAGTACCTATCCGGCATCCCATGAATATGGGAAAATAGATGAAGCAGGGCCCTAACTTCTATTGAAACCGTTCATGGTTATCAATAGACGGTTGATAGGAAGGGAACGGTTACCTCCTATTAGATAATTAAGAATATTTACCGACAATGGCGAGGATCTGGGCACCGTATTTTTTTAGCAGTTTATCTCCTATTCCTGAAATCGCTAAAAGGGCCTCGTCGGTTTTAGGGCCAGAGGCGGCCACAGAGAGCAATACCCGATCGGTAAGGATTCGGAAAGCAGGAACCCGGCGGCGCCGGGCCTCTTTCAAGCGCCAGGCCTTAAGGGCTTCAACGAGACCGGCAGGAGGGTCCTTGAGCTCTTCCACGCTTGGTTTTTTTCGTGAGCCGGCGCTCTTTTTCTTGATTTTGATGTTTTGAGGGCGACGGCGTTTGCTTGTAGTTTTTTTCGGGCCGGCCGGCTTTACCGGGACCTTGAGAATATCGGCTAGTTCCTCTATAGACTTTTCAACGAAACCTCCCGCGGCCGTCAGGGCCAGGCGGCGATATTCAATGATACGGCCATCCTTTTCAAAAGATTCTTCAAGGGTACGGATAAGGCCGGCCCGGACCAGTACGAGGATAAATTCTTCAAAGCTATTTCGTTTCATGTTGCTTTCGAAGCGATCACGGTAGAGTTTGCCGGCAGCCTGACGGTCTTCATTTCGGAGGGCTTCAAGGATGCTCTCAATTTTTTGAAGCTCCGTTGTGGTCGGCTGGCGAAAAGGTTGGGCCAGGCATGCTCCCGGAGCACAGATGTCGCATTGGCCGCAAGGTTTGCCGGAATCTGCTTGGTCACCAAAGTGTTTTACGAGTTGAAGCATGCGACAGGAAGGGGCTTCTGCAAAACGGGCAATACGAGTGAGCTGATTGAGCTTATGCTGGCGCTGTTCTATATAAGTTTTTTTCCAGTCAACCGTCCCTCGAGATATGTTTTCTTCCGGATCAACGTGGGCTCCGCCATGGATCCAGAGCTTTTCAATTATTTTGTCAAAGAGATCATCATCTAAATTAAGTTTTTTTCGAAACAGGCCTTTAGGTTGTTTTTCTTTTAAGAGAAGGCCGAATAATCCCTCGAGCCTGGCCGGTTCCGGATAGTCACGCTGGTGGAAGAATTCGTGGGTGCGGCGATCGGCATAAGAGTACATGAGTATGGCCCGCGAGGGTTTTCCGTCCCGTCCGGCGCGTCCGATTTCCTGGTAGTAGCCCTCAATGCTTCCCGGCAGGGCGGTGTGGATAACGGTCCGAATGTTCGGCTTATCGATACCCATGCCAAACGCAATAGTGGCGACAATGACATCGAGTTTGTTGTTGAGAAAGGCCGCCTGGATTTGATCTCGGTTGGCGGCCTTCATCCCGGCATGATAGGCCGCGCTATTAAAATGTTGCTGGAGTTTTTCGGCCAGGGTTTCGGCCTTTTTGCGGGTTGGTGCATAAATAATGGCCGGGAGGCGGTCGGCTCCTTTTAAAACCTCCTCGGCAATAGCCGCCCGTGCCTTTACGGCTGTTTCCGCCACCTCTACGGCGATATTGTTACGGCGGAAGCCATGAATGGACCGCTTGCCATCGGTGATTCCAAGCTGGACCAGGATATCATCTTGGACCAGAGACGTGGCGGTGGCCGTAAGGGCGATTACCGGCGCCGCTCCAATGAGCGGGAGACGATCCTTGAGCATGCGATAGTCAGGTCGAAAGTCATGTCCCCAGTGAGAGATACAGTGGGCCTCGTCTACGGCGATAAGGACCGGTTTCCGTTTAGCCAACATCTCAGGAAAGCCCGGGACTTTCAGTCGTTCCGGGGCGATAAAAAGGAAATCGAGGTGCCCTTCCAGGTAATTAGTGCAGACCTGGCGGGAATGCAAGCGATTGCGGCCTGAGTGGATTCGTTCGGCCCGAAAACCAATCTCGCAAAGTTTGGCCACCTGGTCCTCCATAAGGGCAATCAAAGGACTTATTACAAGGGTTGTGCCGGCCCGGGCAAGCCCGGGAAGTTGATAGCATAGAGATTTGCCGGCACCGGTAGGCATAACCAGCAGGACGTTATGGCCTTGGGTTACATAACGGCAGACTTCTTCTTGATGAGGACGAAATTCTTTGAACTGGAAGACCTTTGTTAACAGATTGTGGAGTATCTGGGGAGAATTCTGGTCCAGGCCGGCTAGGGGGGACTCCTCGGACAGCAAAGGCCCGGTGTTGATTGATTCTTCCGGCCGGGATGAAATTGCTCGGTGGGGAGTTGTCGTCGGCCTCGTCGAAGCTGAATCATTATTTGGGAGGAAAGCCACAACCTCTTGGACATATTTTTCAATTTCTTTCATAAAGGTTTTGAAGTTTTCCGTACCCCGTTCAATTCCCTTGAGTTTACGTTCCCAAATACCTGTCATGGCCGGGCTCTTTACCTGTTTATGGACCGTCTGTATGAGGTGAAGACCCTTGTCTGTAGCATGCAGGTTTTTTCCCTTACGGACAATATAATTACGCTCCAGCAAGGTTTCGATGATAGCGGCTCGGGTCGCCGGCGTTCCCAGGCCGTTGTCACGCATCGCTTCAGATAGCTCTTTATCATCCAGGGTTTGCCCGGCTGTTTCCATGGCTGTGAGAAGGGTCGCTTCAGAGAAGGGGCGAGGCGGTCGAGTCTTTTTAGTGACAGCCTCGGCATCCAACACCTGCTGGGTTTGGCCCTGGAAAAGACCGGGAGGAAGCCGAGGCTCTGACGGTTCGGTGTCTGTCTTAAGTTTTTTTGGCGTTTTTTTGTAGGGACTTCTCTGTCCGCGCCGATCGAGTATGTGCCAACCGGCCTGTTCTTCAACCGTACCGATGCTTCTATAATAGTCGATGATTGGCTGATTAGCCGGTATTTGCGGCGCCGAAGAGATTGATGTAATAACGGTGGTGATTGAAGAGATTTGGTCGTCATGCCAGGCGGCTAACAGGCGGCGGCAGATTAGATCATAGAGTTTGCCTTCGTCACTTTCAGCATGAAGGCCTTTGGGAGGCGTCGTGGTGGGGATGATAGCGTGATGATCAGTGATCCGGGCATCGTTCACAAAGCGGCGGTTCAGCGGTTTTTCTCCCGTTCCTGGAGCCAAATAATCACGGTAAGGACCGGAAATGACCCGGACGATCTCGCCTAGGGTGGCGGCTACATCACTTGATAGATAACGGCTGTCTGTCCTTGGGTAACTGATCAGTTTGCGTTGTTCATAAAGCGCTTGGGCGAGCTTGAGGGTATTTTTTGCGCTGAACCCATAAAGACGATTGGCTTGGCGCTGAAGCTCGGTGAGATCATAGAGGAGAAGCGGTTTCGTGCGCCGGAGCTCTTTCTTGACTGAATCTATTGCTGCCTGTCCCCTGCTGGCACGTTCGATGATTCGCTCCGCTTCTGCCCCGTCCGGGGCCAGACGCGTTGTTGGGCCGTCTTTTTTTTCCAATAAGGCCGAACTGTCCGGCCCGGGCGGTTCTTCTTTAAAATAGATGCCCTGGTAGCTTGGAGGCGTTGAGGGCTTTTTCGGAGAGCCGGTCGTAAGGCCGGGGTCACTCTGGTTTATCAAAGGAGAGAATAGAGCCCTGACCTCGCAGTACTCCTTGGCCGTGAAGTTGCGAATAGAAAGATCTCGCTCTACGATCATAGAAAGGGTAGGTGTTTGCACGCGACCGACAGAGAGCTTGTCGTTAAAGGCTAGAGAATAGGCCCGGGACAAATTCATGCCTACTAACCAGTCGGCACAGCTTCGGCCCCTGGCCGCCGCCGCCAAGGCGTCGTAATCTGATGACTGGCGCAGGTTTTTCAGGCCTCTGGCAATCGCTTCAGGGGTAAGAGAAGAGATCCAGAGCCGGCGTACCGGTTTTTTGCAGCCGGCTTTTTCATAAATATAGCGGAAGATAAGCTCGCCCTCTCGGCCGGCATCTGTGGCGGAAATGACCTGTTCGGTCTCTTGGGCGTTTATTAGACGGGAAATTACTTTGAATTGGTCTTGGGTCTGGTCAATGACCACAAGGGGCCATTTTTCCGGAAGCATCGGCAGTTGTTCATGGCTCCAGTATTT
>JAAEQF010000270.1 GCA_024231695.1 FCB group bacterium | reverse complement strand
GCCGATCTCAGCTACGCCAATCTCAGCAACGCCAATCTCAGCGACGCCAATCTCCGCAACGCCAATCTCAGCGACGCCGATCTCAGCTACGCCAATCTCCGCAACGCCAATCTCAGCGACGCCGATCTCCGCAACGCCAATCTCAGCGACGCCGATCTCAGCTACGCCAATCTCAGCAACGCCAATCTCAGCGACGCCAATCTCCGCAACGCCAATCTCAGCTACGCCAATCTCCGCGGCGCCAATCTCAGCTACGCCAATCTCAGCGGATGCCGCGGCTTACTAACCGCGTCTAAATTTATGCAGCAATTTTGCTGCGATAAGTTTGGGTATATTGTTTATCGTGCGACAGTCGGCCCTTTCGGGCCGCCGCCTCGTTGGGTGTTTGAACCGGGTGAATTTTTGACCGAAGTCCCAAATCCCGACAGATGCACTGAGTGCGGGTGCGGTGTAAATTTTGCGACAATCGGTTGGCTGAGTAAGAACTCCTGCTCAGCGGATGCGATTTGGGAATGTCGCATCCGGTTTGAAGACTTGCCTGACGTTACTGTATCGTACAATACTGACGGTAAGGCCAGATGCGGCAGGTTAGAACTAATAAGCTGCGGCAAAATCAAGGACGGCGTGTGGGCCACGGACGGCCAGGTATAAAAAGTCGGCACATAATGATAAGTGTAAAGGAATTGACCATGACAAAAGAACCGGACATGAATGACTTGCTTGAGGACGCTTTAACCGGCGGTAATTTGTTGTCAGGCGTGACTAAGGGAAAAGAGAGCCACCCAAGGCGTACATTGGTTTACGGTACGGACGGGATCGGTAAGAGTACATTTGCCAACTCATTCCCGAATCCAATATTTATCAGGGCTGAGGATCGACTAGATCATATTGATTGTCACAAGTTTCCGTTATTAGATTCGACGCAAACAGCTTTGAAGCAATTAACCGCCCTTGGCCAAGAAGATCATGATTACAAAACCGTCGTTTTGGATTCGGGTGACTGGTATGAGAGTATCATACATGCTGAAATAGCAAAAGCGAGAAATAAAGACAGTATTGCCGATATCGGCTTCCAGGCCGGTTACGAAGCCGCAGTGGTTTATTGGCAGAAATTGCTAGACGGGTTTGATTGGCTAAGAAAGCAAAAGTCGATAGAGGTTGTTATTATCACTCACGCCATAATAATCAATATTAATGACACAAACGGCGATAGTTATGCTCAGTATGCGCCAAAGCTTCATAAGCACGCATCGGCGCTTTTGCGGTCATGGGTTGATGAGATATTGTTTATTCGATACAAGACTTACACAAAGACAAAGGGCGAGGGGTTCAAAAAAAGAGAGGTGGGGGTTGGTAGCGGCGAAAGAATTATACTAACCGCCGCCCGCCCTGGCCACGTTGCCAAGAATAGTTGCGACGGCTTACCGCCTGAGTTGTCTTTAGATTACGACGAATACATTAAATATTTTAAGGAGACCACTAATGGTTAAAGTAAATTTTGACGCGAATACAGTAGAGCCGCAAACCGCTTTTGACGCAATACCGGCGGGCCCGTACTTGGCGATGATAACCGAGTCGGAGGTAAGGGACACTCGCGACGGCGATAATCAATATCTAAAATTGGAATTTGAAATTGTCGAAGGTAAACATAAAGGCCGCAAGCTATGGGTTAATCTTAACCTGTGGCACAGCAACAAACAAGCATCGAGCATTGCCGAGGCTGAGATGTCGGCTATTTGCCACGCTGTCAATATAATGCAGCCGAGCGACACGTCTGAACTGCATGATACGCCTATGTGCCTGAAGGTGGCTTATATCAAAGACGGCTATAACGGTGAGCCTGAAAATAAGATTAAGGGTTATTATCCAAAAAGCCATTTTTCGAAACAGGCCGATCCGTCGGCGCCGAGGGCGTCAAGGTCTGGGCCGACGCAGGGCAATGACGACATACCTTTTTAGTTAGGGCGTAGGTGATTAATTATGTTAGAAAATTATGGGTCATTTTTCGAACTGTTTCCGAGCATATCTCGAGATATGCTGGTGCCTGAAGTGCTAAGAGACGTCTGTGACTTGAGAGTTGAAAACGATGAACAGAAAAACGTCAGGCTTATATTGCTAAAGATCGAATCGATTATGAAAAGCGTGCAGAGCGGTAAATAAAAGATAGGGCGCCCGGCAAACTTTGAAAGAAAGGAATTAATTATGTTAAATGAAACGGTCCAGAAAATATTAAAAGATTATAATGTAAAGAAAGGCTACGGAATTAGCCCAGAAGATTTAACAGAAACGTTATTCGATCTCGGAAAAACCGTGCATAAAGGCGAATACGACGAACACCGATGGTACACAATCTTTTTGCACGTTAAGGATTTTAACGGTTGCTTGATCGGGTTTGAGGATATGAAATCAAATACTGAAAACGCTTGTCTGGCGGATATGGACCTTGAGGTAGATGTAAGCACAGCGGTGGAATATAAAGCCGTTGAAGAACTTACCGTTGTGTACAAGCCGGTCGGTTAGAGCTTTGACAATTAAATAATCATTCAAAAGAAAGGATTAGTCATGAAAACAAATGTACCGGAAACAATTAAAGTCGACGACGTCGAGTATATTCGATCTGATTTGTCACGAAAGGCAAAGCAGTGCAACGGATTAGAATACTTCATAGTTAGGACGTATTCCGCCGGCGTTTTTGCCGGGTACCTGAAAAGCCGCATCGGTAAAGAGGTGGTCGTTTTACAAGCCAGGCGTTTATGGAGATGGGCCGGCGCCGCTTCTCTGTCGCAACTTGCAATGGAGGGTGTTAGTAAACCGGCTGAATGCAAATTTCCAACCGAGGTCGATGAGGTGTTATTAACCGAAGCTATAGAGATTATACCTTGCACGGAAGCCGCCAGGATTAGCATTAAGGGGGTGCCGATATGGGCGGAATAAATTACGGCGACGGCGACGGCAACGGCTACGGCAACGGCGACGGCAACGGCTACGGTTGATTTGACAATTAAATATACATTCAGAAGATAAGGAATAGTTATGATATACGGACAATGCAGGTTGTGTAATTACACTGGCGCCGTTGTTTTGAGAAAGCCGCATGATAAGGAAAAGTGGTGGAATAAACTAGTAAAACGGTTTCTTAAAAAACACGTACCGCTATCTGATAAAAAAAACTACATCGACAACGTTGAACGCGCCGTTATAAAAGATGTGAAATACGAGCAGGCCGGGAAGGATAATCATGAAAGACGTTAAATTCAGAATATGGCATAAGTTACACAGAAGAATGTATCAGGTTACTGAGATTGATTTCTACATGGGAAATGTTGGTTTCTCAGACGACTTTGAAGACGGCTCTGTTGACAGCGTCGATTTCGATGACTGCGTTTTGATGCAATACACCGGCGCGAAAGATAAAAACGGTATCGAGATATGCGAAGGCGACATTATTAAAATTGAGCAACGCGAAGATAGATATATGCAAGTGAAGTATATTGATTACGCATGGATTTCGGAGAGCGTGAAGGAGCCGTTCAAACTTGTGAATATTGTTAAATACGGCGGAGCCGTTGTTGTCGGCAACATCTACGAAAATCCGGAACTGCTGGAAAAGGATTAAACCTGTGAACTTACGCCAAATGGCAATTAAATACAGCGAACTGGGCTATAAGGTGTTTCCGTGCAATCCGGAAACCAAGATACCGGCCACTGCGCACGGTTGTTTAGACGCCACCGACGATTACGACCAGATCGACGCCTGGTGGACTAAGTGGCCAACCGCTAATATCGGCTTATCCACTAACGGCCTAATTGTCATTGACGTCGATTATCCTGACAACCCATGGCAACAATATATCGACAATGATGATTGCCCGCTACAGCTTACCCCGCGCGGCGGCTATCATTACATATTTCGTCAACCGGCCGGCGCCGAACTTAAGAACACGACGGCGGCGATCGCCCCGAACGTCGATACCAGGGCGAACGGCGGTTATATCGTCGTCTCGCCCAGCGCCACTGCAGACGGACTATACCAATGGCAGCCAACCCGCGAACTACCGGCTTTTGACGACTTGCCGGAAGCGCCCGCCTGGCTGCTGGACGTTTTGAACAAATTGTCAACAACCGGCGCTAATGCAAAATTTAGCGTTGCCAATACAATACCGTCTGGGCAACGCAATTCAGCCTTGACCAGAGCCGCCGGGCACGCCAGACGCGCAGGTCATGACGCTGTTGAGATTGAGGCGTTGTTGAGCGTTATGAATGAACAACGATGCCAGCCGCCTTTGCCGTCAAATGAAATTAGCAAAATCGCCGAATCTATTGCCGCTAAAGAGCCAGACCAGATAACGGTAGCGCTGATTGAGGATCATTGGGGGCAGATAGACGGCGAAGAAAAAGACGACCGCCCTGAGAATCCCGGATCGTTCCCGAAGCATTTTCTTGACGTGCCCGGCTTAATTGGCGACTTGATCGATTATGAAGTCGCCGCGGCATATCGCCCGCAACCCGTTTTGGCGTTGGCTGCATCTATATCATTACAAGCAGTGCTTTGCGGCCGTAAGATTAAAGATGAGTATAGCACCAGGCCAAATTTGTATTGTTTGGGCGTCGGACTTAGCGGATCAGGCAAAGAGTACGCCCGACAGGTTAATAAATCAATCTTAATCGCTATCGGCGCCGAAAACCTGCTTGGCCCTGAAGGGATTGCAAGCCATTCTGGCCTAATCACCGCCGTCCATAAAAAACCGGTCTGTTTAATGCAGATTGACGAGATTGGCAGGATATTGGGCGCTATAGTTGCTGCAGGCAATAAAACGCATTATCTGCACCATATATCAACTAATCTGATGAAAATGTACACATCCAGTAACACCATATATATAAACGACGCTTATGCAGATCATGAAAAGGTCTATACGATAAACCAACCCTGTTGTTGCGTATATGGCACAACGACGCCGCAATCGTTATATAGCGGAATGACTTCGGACAATATCAAAGACGGCATGTTGGGCCGTATGCTTATTTTTGAAGCTGAAGGGCGTCCCCCTTTACGTCGAGGCGTTGCACGGGTCGAAATACCGCAAAAGATACTGACTGCTGCCAGAACGTGGATTGACGTGAAAATCGGCAACCTTGAGGATTATAACCCTAACCCGACTATCATTAAGGCTGACGCCAACGCTATTAACGTATTTAACGACTTAATGGATAAAGCCGATATTGTGCAAGACGAGATCGGCGAGCCGTATGACGCTTTGTGGTCAAGGATCACAGAGCAGGCCCGTAAATTGGCGCTTATTTATGCTTGCAGCGCTCACCCGTTAAACCCGGCAATAGACGTCGACGCGGCCAGATGGGGCTGTGAGTTAGCTGAGTATTTGTTAACGCGGTTAATCTTTCTAGCGGCAAACAATATTTGTGATTCGCAATATGAACGAGAGCGGTCGTCAGTGTTGCAGTATGTTGCAAGTAAAGGTCAAGAAGGTTTGCAGCCGTCTGTGTTAAGGCGTTATCTAACCAGAAAGTACCCAGAAAGAAAAGCTGGTGATATTCTTTTATCTTTAACCGGCGCCGGTGATATTGATTTGATTGAAAAATCAAGTAAAGGCCGCACCAGTAAAAGATACGTCGCTAAGGAGCATGTAAATGACTAATCAAGAAAGGCTGCTTTAATGTGGATATATTTACCGCAATTTCTCTCTGCACCGGATACGACGGGATCGGGCTCGGACTTAAGACAGTTATCCCGGGATATCGCACAGTCGCTTACGTCGAGAGGGAAGCTTTCGCCGTCTGCAACCTGGTTGCGAAGATTCAAGCGAAACAGTTGGACGACGCTCCTATATGGAGCGACGTCGCG
>JAAEQF010000269.1 GCA_024231695.1 FCB group bacterium | reverse complement strand
CACGATGCATTCCAGATCGACTCGCCGGGCTTTCTTGACGATCATTGACCTGCCTTCAAGCACCTCCCGGTACTTTTTCAAATCCTCGGGAAATTGATCGATATCAGCAGTGACCAGATGATTGTCAACGACATCCTTGAAAAAGTTAAACCAGAAAACAGAAACGGCCGTGAGCACTTTGCCTCGCTCGGGAATGCCATTGGGCATGACTACGTCGAAAGCCGAGATGCGATCAGTGGCGATAAAAAGCAGATTTTCCCCGAGATCATAAACGTCGCGAACCTTGCCTCGCCAGGACAATGGATATTCATTGATCTTAGTCGTCAGAACTTCATTCATTTTTCCATTTCCTTCAATAATCTTTCTGATACGGTTTTTAGAACCTTCGGATATAGCGAATGTTCCACTTTCAAGACCCGCGCGGCCAATTCCTCGGGAGTGTCCTCGGGAAAGACCGGGACTTTTTCCTGAGCCACAATTTCTCCGTGATCGTATATCTCGTCGGCTTTGTGAATGGTCACGCCCGATTCGCTTTCGCGGGCTTCGATCACGGCTCGGTGAACTTTCAGTCCATACATTCCCTTGCCACCGAATTTGGGCAGAAGCGCCGGATGGATATTATAAATGCGTCCCTTAAAGGCCTTCACCACCGGCGGCGGCAGCATTTTAAGATAGCCGGCCAGAGCGATGAAATCGATTTTATGGTCATCAAGGAGATTGACAAGCCAGGTGTCGGCGGTTTTACCATCGGGAAATTTCTTCCGGCGATAGACCACGCCTTCGATACCAGCTTTTTTGGCTCGGGTCAGGCCGAATGCCTTCCTGGTACTGGAGACAACCAGCGCCACCTTGGCCGGGATATAATCCTCGGCACATTTATCGATTATCGACTGAAGATTCGATCCTCCACCCGATAAAAAGACTGCCAGCCGCAGTTTGTCAGCCATTCAGTTCAGCCCTTAATAGCCTTAGGACATTATAGTCGAACCGTTTCATCTTTCCTTCCCGGTAAGTTGTTCTTCCCGGGTGTGATTAACAAGAACTTTCTCAATAATGGCCGTCAGTTCCCTTTTGTCAACGATCTGATGTAGATTTTTCAGATTTATGATATCCTGTGCCAATGTTCCACAGCGATCCAGTTCGGTCAGGATAAATCGGGCGATGGTCGCGCTAATCGCATTTGATTCAACGTGTTGCGGCCTAATAGAT
>JAAEQF010000268.1 GCA_024231695.1 FCB group bacterium | reverse complement strand
CGATTTTGCCGATGCCGTTATGCTTTCGGCCGAAACTGCTACCGGAAGCTACCCGCTCGAAGCTGTGCGGACGATGAGCGATGTTATCCTGGCCGCCGAAACCCAGTGTTTGCACGAGCCTGTGGATCTTCAAAAACACTTTATCGGTTCCCCCATCCCGTACGCGGTGGCGATGTCGGTCAGTGAGTCCAACCAATACTGTGAAACAGAGGTCATTTTCGCTTTTACGACCACCGGCTTCACCGCCGGACTGATCTCCAATCTCTTCCCGCCGCAACCGGTCATTGCCCTGACCCTTGACAAGAAAGTGATGAATCAGCTTTCGCTGTACCGCTCGGTCTATGCCGTCTTTCTCAAGCAGCCGACATCTTTTGACGATATGATGAATAAAGTAAACGCCGTCAGTAAACAGTTTCGTCTGGCCCGCAAGGGGGACCGCGTGGTTGTCACCGGTGGCGCTCCGTTCGGTTCTACTGCCCAGACCAATTTCATGCTCTTTCACGAGGTAGG
>JAAEQF010000267.1 GCA_024231695.1 FCB group bacterium | reverse complement strand
TGTTTTGCGGATATCAATGATTTTACTCGAGCAGCCGATCAAAGCCTCTGCTGCAAATTGAGATGATTTTTCTTCGGCGGGAGGGCAGTTATTTTTCAATTCATCCAAAAATGAATGAAGCCGCTGCAAACATTGCTCAGGTGTTAAAACTTCGCCCACTCCCAGTTTCGACACGCGGATGGTCTCATCAATATTGGGATTATCCAATTTGCCGATAATTTTGACGTGCTCGCCACTGGTGGCTATCGACATCAAAAATTCAGGCGTCGAAAACCGGGCATCGTCCAGATCGACAAAAATATTTTCGGGGATGGAGCCGTTTTGAGGAAAAGTTGTATCCTCGCGCCAAGAGATAAAATCAGGATGATCCGACCCGGCCTTGACAATCTGCCGCCGATGTTCCTCGCCTAATATTTCACCATATATTATAGTTTTATCTGCCATAGTGCATACCTTATAATGCTTATCGGGTTTTCGCTGGAAATATATAGTTGAAAAGGAGTTACAAATTGTTATTGAGCGGGATTGATCGGCTTAAGCTTAGAGTTTAAACCAGATACAAACCGGGCCATATCGCCCGGTTTATAATCGTATTTCCCAATGCCTGCCTGATCGGCTGAAGAGTGATCTTATTATTTGGCAGTGGCGATATTCTTTATACCCAGGGCCTTTTCGGCAGCCTCGATATCATTACCCCGCACCCACAATATATAGCTATAATGACCTTCTCCATCGCAGGCACCGTTAGCGGCATGGATATTGATATTGGCATCATGAAACTTGCGATAAATATCAGCCAGAGCGCCTACTTTGTCTTCACCCTGCACAAGAAAGGCGACTTTTGGCCCAATCAGATCGGTGTTTAATTCCTTGGCTGCTTCAATCAATTCCATGGGCTTTTCCGGAAAGAAGTCCAATTGTGATTCGCCGGGAGCGCCGGAAAAGACATTGACCGCCAGAAGGTTTATATTCCTCCGCCGGAATCGGGCCAGAATCCGATACGCTTCTCCCGGCTGGTCTTCCACATTAACGTAGAAATATTCGACTTTTCGAATTGTTTCTGCCATTTTATCCTCCTTGACCCGAATCATTCAAAGCATTTTTCCGCTGGAGCATCCGGATCTGTTTTTCCATTCACTACAGGGCCCTGTAGCTGAATCGGCAAACGGCCTGTGGCCGTTGGGCCCATTGCCGCCAACTTCAGTTTTTGACCGCCTGTTTCCCAGCCGGCAAACGACGAACGCTGTTGGAACGGCACTTCACACAGGTTCTTTCGGTCACGTTTTTGGGGTCGAACATGCCGGTGTATTCATGACCGCAATTCAGACATTTAAATTTAAACTCTTTGGCCGCCATCAGATCGCCACCTCCGCTTTCTTTTCGGCCTTCTTCGCCGCCTTCTTCTTGCTATTGGCTTCATCCTCAGCCAGGACTTTCATGGTAAATTCTATCTCTTCCGGCGTGACCTGCTGGACAATACCTTCCATCTCGCGCATAACTTTGGCGAATTTCTGACCTTCGGCGGCAGATATCCACTCCAATCGCAGCCGGTCAGGACGAATTCCCAGCTTGTCCAGTTTATTCCAGATGCGATCCATCCGTTTCTGGGTCCAATGGACAGCATCTATATAGTGGCAATCCGAGAAATGACAGCCGGAGACCAAGACTATCGGCGCCCCATGTTTGAAAGCGTGATAGATGAATTTCTGATCGACACGCCCCGAACACATGGTCCGAATCAACCGGCTGGTCGTCGGATATTGCAGTCGTGACGTCCCGGCATTATCGCCACCGGCATAACTGCACCAATTACAGGCAAAGGTCAGCAGATGCTTATGCGGCTCCACCGCTAGAATAGCCTCAATCTGAGCCATTAACTGCTCGTCACGGAAATGGCGCATGACGATGGCATCCTGCGCACATTCGGCAGCGCAAGCTCCGCATCCGGCACAAGCCGCCTGAATCAGAACCGGCGCTTTTTTGGTTTTGCGATCTGGTGCCAGAATGGCATTGTAGGGACAGACCGTGGAGCAAATACCACAGAAATTGCATTGCTCGTTGTCAATCTGCGAGGTGATCGCTTCGATTTTGGTTTTACCGGCGTTGAGCAGGATACTGGCCCGAGCCGCCGCCGCACCGGCCTGAGTCACACTTTCCTTGACATCCTTTGGTCCTTCCAGACAGCCGGCGATATAAACGCCCTTTGTCGGAGCATCGACCGGTTTGAGTTTGGGATGCGACTCCATGATAAAGCCGTCGGATGTAGTTGACAGCGTCAATAGCTTCTTGATCGAATCGCCATCCTGCCGGGGAATTACTCCCTGCGATAGCACCAGCATATCCAGTTCATGTTCTTCAAGCTTACCGGTGGTAGTATTATCCACGATCAGATGCAAACTCCGGGTTTCGGGATCCTCGACCACCTCGCCGGGAATACCCCGGATATACTTGACTCCTTCTTCCTTACTGCGCATATATAGATCTTCGAATCCCTTGCCGAAAGCGCGAATATCCATATAAAAAACCTTGGTCTCGATGCCGGGATAGTGATCGCATAAAAGCAGAGTATCCTTAACCGTATTCATACAGCAAATATTACTGCAATAAGGGTTACCCCGCCCATCGCGCGAACGGGAACCGACGCATTGAATAAAGCCGATCCGCTGGGGCAGTTGGCGGTCACTGGGACGCATGAAATGACCATCCGTCGGTCCCCCGGCACATATCAGCCGCTCGAATTCCATGCTGGTGATCACGTTTTCGAAACGGGTATAGCCGTATTCGTCATACTCAGTGGGATCATAAACGTCCATGCCGGTAGCGGCGATAATCACACCCACTTCCAGGCTGACCAGTTCGTCCTGATCGTCATAGTCGATACAGTCTTTTTCGCAGACATCGGCGCACTTACCACAAGCGATAGGGTTGTTGCCGAGGCAGTTATCCATGTCCAGGATATATGAAGACGGAACCGCCTGAGGGTAAGGAATATAAATCGCTTTGCGCGAAGAAAACCCCTGTTGGTACTCATCGGGAACGGCCACCGGGCAAATATTAGCGCATTCGGCACAGGAGGTACACTGGCTGGGATCCACATAGCGCGCCTTCTTGCGCACGGTAACATGAAAGTTACCGACGAAGCCAGAAACCGCTTCCACTTCACTATAAGTCATCATCTCGATCCGGGGATGCCGACCGACATCCATCATCTTAGGACCGAGTATTCATATGGAGCAGTCCATGGTGGGGTAGGTTTTGTCGAGCGCAGCCATAATGCCGCCAAGGGTCGCCTCCTTCTCGACCAGATAAACCTGATGCCCACCGTCGGCCAGATCCAGAGCCGCCTGAATACCGGTAACGCCGCCGCCGATCACCAGCGCCGCTTTGGTCACCGGCACTTCGGCTTCGATCTGCGGTTCAAGGAAGCGGGCGCGAGCCACGCCGCTTCGAACCAGATCCTTGGCTTTTTCGGTCGCCTCTTCCTTTTGGTTTTGATGAACCCAGCTGCAATGTTCGCGGATATTGACCATCTCGAACAGGTAGGGGTTCATGCCGGCGTCGGCGACACATTCTCTGAATGTCGGTTCGTGGATTTTGGGCGTACAGGACGCTACCACCACACGATTGAGATTATATTCGGCAATCGCCTTTTTAATCTCGTTTTGACCGGGATCGGCGCAGGTATATTTGTTCTGAACGACGACGGTCACGTCATCCAGCGTTTCGGCGTACTTGCTGACCGCATCGCAGTCAATCGTGCCGGCAATATTAAGCCCGCACTCGCAAACGAAAACACCGATGCGCAATTCCTCAGGTCTGCCTACATCACTGGCCATTTCGTCTCTCCCATTACATCTCTATCATCAAACTCAGCCCTTGAGGGCCGAGGCCACTACATTCACAAAATCGGTAACTTCGATATCAACCCGCTGGGTCTGCTCGCCGCATCCGGCACAACGAAAATGAATCTGGCATTTGGGGCAAGCCGTCACCAGTGTGGCCGCTCCCCCATCCTTGGCTTCATTCAATCGGCTCTGTTGAATCTGTTTGGAGGTCGAATCACAGTTCATCCAGTTGGTCGTACCGCAACAGATCGCTCCCCGCCGACTATGGGCCATCTCGTGGAAATTCACACCCGGAATCGCTTCCAGCACTTCCCGCGGCTGGTCATAAACGCCCATATACCGGCCCAACCGACAGGGGTCCTGGAAAGCGACTTCCATCGTTTTTTCATCAAACTGGAATTTATCGATATTTTCAGCAACCACTTCGGTAATATGTTTGACCTTCAGTCCGGTTTCACCCAGTCTTTCGGGATATAGTGATCCCACGGCATGAGCGCATTCCGGGCAGGAAGTAATTATCGTTTTGACGCCGGTCTCTTTTATCTTTTTCAGATTAAGTCGGCCCAAAGCGTCGAAAGTTTCCATTCGGCCCAGCCAGTACATATCATGGCCGCAACAACGCTCATCGGCCATCACTACCGGTTCGATACCCAGATAATTCAATATCCGCACCGTATCGACGGCGATAGCGGTTGGCGAAAATTCAAAATCCTTGCCGAACATCTCCTGATAATAAGGCAGACAGCCGACAAAATAGAGCACCTCGCCGGTCTTAGCCGTTTTCAAATCCTTGGTTATCCAGCCGGTGCGTTTCTGTTTAAGACCCGGCGCGGTGTGCATCTCCATAATCTGATGCAAGGCGCCACTGTGCGAGGGATTGCCTTCTTTGCCCCGTTGATTGGCGATCATGCGCATGTCGCGCATATATTCGCTGTAATGAACATCCACCGGACAACGCTGGGAACAGAGTTGACAGGTCAGACAAGACCACAACAGGCGGTCGTTGACCAGATCGCCGGCATCATAAAAGATACCTTCGGCCAAAAGCCGGCGCGGCGAATAGCCGTTATTATATTTCGAAATCGGGCAGACGGCGGTACATTTGCCGCATTCCAGACAGAGAAAGGCCCGCGATTTTTTCAATTGTTCGGTGGCTGATTCCATAGTTGTCTATGTCCCGTATTTCGGTTTCGGGTTTAAGGGGCTGGGACCCAGAGCGGCAATCTGGGCAACGAACTCATCGATCACTTCCCCCCAGCGAGCGCCTTCGGCGGCCGAGACCCATTCCAGTCGAATCCGCTTTTCATCCAAACCCAGCGTTTGCACCAATCCCTTGGTCTTGTCGAATTGCTCCACCGCCCGGTAATTGCCGAAGATGTAATGGCAGTCGCCGAAATGGCAGCCGGAAACGAGTACACCGTCGGCTCCGTGCCGGAGAGCTTTGAGGACAAACCCCGGCGTCACCCGCCCGGAACACATCGTCCGGATCACCCGAAAATTCGGATTATATTGTATCCGGTTGGTCCCGGCAGTATCGGCTCCGGCATAGGAACACCAGTTGCAGGCAAAAGCCACAATGTTGGGGACAAATATTTTTGCGGCTGCCTTCTCTTTTTTCGCTGTAGCTACTTTGGCCATTTTATGCTTCACCTACCAGCAAGGCTTCTATCATCGAGTTAATTTGATCGTCAGTAAAGTGCAGGGCGATAATTGCACCCGTAGGGCAGAGACTGGCGCAGGTGCCACAACCCTTGCACAAGGCCTGATTAATCTCGGCTACCTGCAGCCCCGGTGCGATATCCACCAGAGACGGCGCATGATATTCGCAAATTTTAACACATTCTCCGCAGGCCCGGCAAAGAGCCTGATCCACGATACAGGTGGTCGGTTCCAGAGCGACTGTATCACGGCAGACGATGGAGGCCACTTTGGCCGCCGTCGCCGCGCCCTGGGCAATCGAATCGGCGATATCTTTGGGCCCGCTGATACATCCGGCCATAAACACGCCTTCCGAAGTCGTTTCCACCGGCCCCAGCTTGGCATGCCGCTCCATGAAGAAACTGTCGGCTCCGATCGGGATTTTGAGAATATCGTGCAATTTATCACTACTGAGCTTGTCGGATGTCATCCCCGCCGCCAGCACGATACAGTCCGCGCCGATGCGAAGTTTCCGGTTCAAGGCCAGTTCCAGAATCTCCACCTGTTCGGCCTTTTTTCCTTTACCGATCACTTGCGGCAATCTTTCCGGCGTATAACGAATGAACTTGACGCCCAGCGAACGGGCATGGCGATAATGTTCCTCCGACCGCGCTCCCACTGTCCGCATATCACGATGTAAAACGGCGACATTGACGCCAGCCTCGCGCAGTTTGACCGCCTGCTTGATCGTCGTCGGACAACAGAAGCGGCTGCAGGCCGCGTTTTTCTCCGGATCGCGTGAGCCGACACATTGGACGAAGACGACCGACTTCGGAACCTGACCGCCGATTTCGATTTCGCCGTCGCTGTTTTTGATAATCTCTTCCAGCTTTTGATTGGTGATGACATTGTCGTATTTATCATAGCCGAATTCAGCATCAGGCCTGTAAATATCGGCCCCGGTCGCGGCCACAATCGTCCCGACTTTAAAAGAACCCTTACCGGTAGCGATATCGAAATTGCCGACAAATCCGGTAATCGCCTCGACTTCCGTCGATAGCATCAGTTCTATACCGCTGTTTTTAATCTTTTTCTCCATGGCTCGGGCCAGATCAGCGGCTACCAGATCGGCCGGGTAAACTTTGGTCAGATTATTAAGTCGTCCACCGAGGCGGTCGCTTCTTTCGACCAATGTCGTCTTGATCCCCTGAGCATCCATTTGCAGGGCCGCCGTCATTCCGGCCACGCCGCCACCGATAACCAGTGCGCTTTGATCAATCGGGATCGTTTTGCGCTTAAGCGGTTGCAAATGACGGGCTCGGGCCACGCCCATGGCAATCATATCCCGGGCTTTGGCCGTGGCAACTTCGGGCACATCGGTATGCACCCAGGAACATTGATCGCGGATGTTGACCATTTCGAACAAGTAAGGATTGAGTCCCGCCTGTTCGCAGGTATCGCGGAAAATCGGTTCATGCGTACGCGGCGTGCAGGCCGCGGCCACTACCCGGTTCAAACGATGTTCGACTATTTTCTCCTGCACCAGCCGTTGACCTTCGTCGCTGCAAAGGAACAGGTTGTTTTCGATAAAGACCACGTTGTCGATATCTCCGCCGGCTTCTTTCAGCTTTTCGATGTCAAGCACTCCGGCGATATTGATACCGCAATGACAGAGAAAGACACCGACACGGGGGGGACCGGAAGTATCCAACTGAGTAATTTCTCGCGGTTTTTCCTCCACCCGCATTTTAGCCACGAATTTTTCGGCCTCGGCCGCCGCGCCGGACGCCTGAGCCACCGAATCGGAAACGTCATTTACTCCGGCGGCACAGCCGCAGATATAAACGCCGTCTCGCCCGGTATGCAAAGGCGATCCCTGCCGGGTATCGACCTTGAAGAAATTGTTTTCATCCAAATTAAGGCCGAGGGTTTCGGCCAGCTCTTTATTAGACTCGGCCGCCACCGCCCCGGCCGAAAGCACGGCCATATCGACGCGCACATGCTCGATCTTGCCCGTTTCGCCGTCCTCGACGGAAATAATCAGATCTTTGGTTTTTGGATCTTCGAGGATTTTTGAGGGTCGTCCGCGAACATATTTCAATTCCGGCATATCCAGCGAACGCTGGTAGAACTCTTCAAATCCCTTACCGGCGGCACGAAGATCAATATAGAACACCACCAATTCCTCGATATCGGCCTCATGCTGTTTGACCAGCATACAGTCTTTGACTGCATTCATACAACAGAACCGCGAACAATACTGACAACCGGCTTCCTTGCCCTCGCCTCTTGAACCGACGCACTGGATGAAGGCGATCTTTTTGGGGATTTTGTGATCGGAGGGTCGAACAATATGACCCTGGGTTGGGCCGGTGGCATTGAGTACTCGTTCCAGTTCCATATTGGTCAGCACATTGTCGAACAGGCCATAACCATAACTGGAGATAGCCGTGGCATCATAGACATCAAAACCGGTGGCCACGATCACCGAACCGACATCAAGAATATGCTCTTCACCCTGATCATCGAAATTGATAGCATGGCGGTCGCAGCTTTCGGTGCAATTGCCGCAGACAAGGAAATCATCATTAAGGCAATTCTGGCGGTCGATGATATAGGTATTGGGAACGGCCTGAGCAAAAGGCGAATAGATCGCTTTGCGCGCACCCATGCCGATTTCGAATTCGTTGGGCACGACGACGGGACAGGTATCAGTGCAAATCCCGCATCCGGTGCATAAATCACCGTTGACATAGCGCGGATGCCTTTTGACCGTGGCCTTGAAATTACCGGCCGACCCTTTGAGAGCGATCAGTTCGGCGTTGGTCAATAGCTCAATGTTGGGATGCCGACCGGCATCCATCATACGGGGACCGAGTATTCATATGGCACAGTCCATGGTCGGGAAGGTCTTGTCCAGTTGCGCCATGCGACCGCCCAACGAGGGCGATTTTTCAACCAGATAGACTTTCACCCGCGATGACGCCAGATCAAGCGCGGCCTGAATGCCGGTGATCCCGCCGCCCAATACCAGTACCCCGCGTTCCGTTTTCGCCGATGGGGCCATTGCCCTACCTCCAGATGCGGATCAGAACTTCTGTCATCTATGCTTTGGCTTTGGCCTTAGCCTTGCTTTTTGGTTTGGCCTTAGCCTTCGGTTTCGGTTTACTTTTGATTTTCGGTTTTTCCCCGCCGAGCAGTTCCAAACCGTATTCGTAACCCTTATCAAATGCTTTGAGATTGAGTTCTTCGGTTCCGGTAGGTACCGAACTCTCGACTGCCTGGCGCAAGGCATCGCCGGGCAAAATTCCACCAACAGCTCCGAAAAAACCCAGCATTACGATATTCAGCACTATTTTGCGGCCCAACTCCTCGGCGAAACGCGTCGACGGAATGCCATACAATTTCACCCCGGAGCCATGCTTCTCGACTTTGACCATATCGCTTTCATAGACGATGACGGCATCTTTGGACAGATTGTCCTTATGCGTCATGTAGCCGTCATGCGACATGGCCACCAGCACCTGCGGCGTCGTGACATACGGATACAAAACCCGTTCGTCGGAAACGACTACCTGCGCACTGCAAGCGCTGCCGCGCGCTTCGGGACCGAAACTCTGGGTCAGGGTAGCATGCTGTTCATTGAAAATCGAGGCGGCTTTGCCGATGATATATCCGCAGAGGATGACGCCCTGGCCGCCTAAACCGGTGATCCTTATCTCATTTGTCGCCATTTCCGACTCCATACGGTTTGTATTTATCACCGAACACACGCTTGTTGCCCTCGTTGAGACAGTCAATATATGTCGGCTTCTCGATATCAACGAATTTGCCCACGACGATTTTCTTCTGAAAATCGATCTCGGTATCTTTCAAATCGGCGCCATGCTTGATAACGCTGTTTTCATGGTAAAATTTCATCAGATCCAAACCCGATCCCAGCTTATTCAACCGGGCATAAAGGGTCGAACAGGGCGCCACAATTTCAACAAACGAAAACCCGGGTTTCATGATCGCTTCCTTGATGGCTGTCGTCAGCCGGCGTATATGGAGGGCCGTCCATCGGGCCACGTAGGTCGCGCCCGATGAGGCCGCCAGCAAAGGCAGACTGAACGGGTGTTCGTAGTTGCCGAAAGGCGAGGTGGACGACTTGGCCGTTAAAGGCGTCGTCGGGGCCACCTGTCCCCCGGTCATGGCGTAGATGAAATTGTTGACACAGATGACGGTGAGATCGACATTGCGCCGGGCGGTATGAATGAAATGATTACCGCCAATCGAAGACAAATCGCCGTCGCCGGAAAAAACAATCACTTTCATATCCGGTCGGGCAATTTTCAAACCCACGGCAAAAGGCATCGACCGACCATGAGTGGTGTGGAAGGAATCGAGTTTCATGTAACCGGCCACTCGGCCGGTGCATCCAATACCCGAAACGACGGCCACTTTGTTGAGGTCAAGGTCGAGCTGTTCCAGCCCTGTCGCCAGAGCTGTAATCGCCGTTCCCAACCCGCAGGTAGGACACCAGATATGGGGAATGCGATCCATCCGCAAAAGGTTTTCCATCGGATGCGCATTCTCTACTGTCGGCTGTTCCAATTTGACACTCATTTGACCGCTTCCTTTATGGCTTTATAAACTTCTTCCGGTTTATGCACCGTCCCGCCCGCATGATCGACAAGAATTGTGCGGCATTTTCCGGCGGCGCAACGTTCCATCTCGTAATAGACCTGACCCAGATTCAGCTCGACCATAATCATGGATTTCACTTTACCGGCCAGTTCCCGGACACGCTTTTCCGGGAAGGGCCAGACGGTAATCATTCGCACCAGCCCGATTTTGATCCCTTCCTTGCGGGCTTTGGCGATAGCCGGTTGAACCACCCGGGCCGTGATCCCATAGGCCATGATGACCACCTCAGCGCCCTCGACCTCCTGCTCGTCCAGCCAGATAATATCGTCTACATGGTCGCGCACCTTGTTCACCAAATGCCGAACATTTTGATCCTGGGCCTCGGCGCTGATAACCGGGTAACCCCGATAATCATGGGTCAACCCAGTGATATGAAACTTGTGGCCCTCGCCCACCGGCAGCATCGGCGACGGCCCGTTGTCGGTCGGGTCGTAGGGCCAGGCCTCGCCCGGTTTCTTCTTGGTAAAATTGCGTTCGATCAGGTCGATTTTATCCGCTTCCGGGATAACCACTTTCTCAGTCATGTGACCGACGCATTCGTCGGTCATGATCAAAATCGGCATGCGGTATTTTTCGGCCAGGTTGAAAGCATGAATAGCCAGTTCGAACGATTCCTGAGGCGAATCCGGAGCCAGAGCGATCACTTCATAGTCGCCATGCGAACCCCAACGGGCCTGCATCATATCCTGCTGCCCCGGCAGAGTCGGCAGGCCGGTCGAAGGACCGCCGCGCTGCACATTGACCAGCACAGTGGGCGTTTCCAGCATCAACCCCAGACCGAAATTTTCCATCATCAGCGAAAAGCCGGGGCCGGAAGTGCAACTCATCGTTTTAGCTCCGCCCCACGCTCCGCCCAGGATGGCGTTCATGCTGGCCAGTTCATCCTCCATCTGAATGAACACGCCGCCTATCAACGGGAATCGGCGGGCTACCCGCTCGGCGATCTCCGTCGAGGGTGTAATTGGATATCCGGCGAAAAATTTGCACCCGGCCGCAATCGCGCCCTCGGCGCAGGCATGATTGCCGTCCAGATAATGAGCGCCGGTGAGTACATTTTTGGGATCGGCTTTCACCTCACCACCTCCTTCTCCTCGGTATCAACCCGCAGGCAGTAAATGGCAAAATCAGGGCAAAGCATCTCGCACAAATCACAGTTGACGCATTCGCCCGGCTTGACCACTACCGGCGGGTGATATCCCTTGGAATTGAACTCTTCGGAAAGCTCCAGAACACCCTTGGGACAATACTCCACACAAAACGCACACCCCTTGCAGCGTTCGTTGATAATGTGCAGTTCTCCCTGAGGAATTTTTAATTTGTCAACATCTAAAGGGGTTCGCCAAAATTTCATACCGGGCCTCCGTTATACGGCCGCGTGAAAAGCGTATACAGGTGCTTCCCACCCTAATTTATTTGCCGGGGATATGAAGTTATATCCCGTTGCCGTTTCAAAAAATTCCCGGCTAAGGAAAATATTTTACTTATCTTTAGGCCGTCAAGCGGCCGTCTTATTCATAATTACACCGCTGCAAACTCCTGCAGTCGGCTGAGTTTAACTTTATGCATATCGAGACCCATCTCGACCGGACTCATCCCCTGGGCCAGCCCCAGAAGCTGAAAATAATAAACCACCGGCACGTCAAAGGTCTTTTTCAATTTTCTTCCCAATAATATCTGCCCCATATCGAACTCATCGAAACAGGTCGGACAGATCAGTCCCATAATATCAGCATTGCTCTTTTTAATTGCCTCCAGAATATCGACAACCATGTGAGTCGGGATATCGTCGGTCATGCAGGCCCGGCCACAACAGAGCAGCATCTTCTGATGAGCGACCGGTTCGGCCCCGATGGCCCGTAATAAGTTTTCAAGAATGGTCGGGCGGTTGGGGTCATCGACCCGCATCACCCGCGACGGCTTAAGCAGATGACAACCGTAATGCACGCCTACCTTCAGACCCTCCAGCGGCCGCGTCACCGTTTCGGTAATCCGGTCGAAACCGAAATCATCACGCAACACTGTAACCGCATGGCGCACATTGATGGAGCCCTTGTATTCCCGGCCGATTTTTTTAAGCCGCCGATTGATATCTTCTTTTAATCCGGCGTCCTCTTTGAGAGCCAGATTGGCCTCGGACAAAGTCGCCGTACAACCGGAACAGGTAGTGATAATATCATGCCCCACATCTTCGGCCAGCGAAATATTACGGGCGGCCACGGTGTACCAGTCGATTTTGTTCCGGGCCTGAAAGTAAATCGGATCGGGACAGCAACTGAACCCCTCCACATCCACCAATTCCAGACCGACACTGCCCACCGTCCGGCGCACAGCCGCCTCGAACCACGGATATTTAGTGGTCATCATACAGCCGAAAAAGGGGATATATTTCATATCACTCATCCTCGAACATGGCCGTCAATTCATCAACCGGACATTCTTTAAGCGACTCCAATCCGTACATTTTCCGGCGTTTCTCTACCAGAGAAGTAATCTTGGTCGTGATCCCGGATTTATATACAGAATCGGAAACTTTGCCAACCATTTCCGGCGATACTCCCTGTAGCATACAAAGATTCTTCAAGGCGATGATAACATCGATAGGCCGGACGTCCTGCGGACACCTTTCGGAACAGGTATAACAATTTGTGCAATCCCATATCTCCGAATCGGTGCGGATCAGTTCATCTTCAAATCCAAGGATGGCTTTCAGAAGAATCAGACGAGGATTAAAACTGCCGGAGTAGATATTGGCCGGACAATCAGCCACACATGCGCCACATTGATAGCAGTAGTTATGCCGGAACCCCTCGGCCACGGCATTCAACTTTTCTCTGAACGCAAAGTCTATATTAAATATCTCGCGAGTCGAGTCCTGATGATTGTTTTTCGTAAGCCACCTCCGCGTGTGCAAGTGACCATATTTAATTTGCAGACAGATGTAGAGCGTGGTGCAGATCAGCGTCTATCAACAATTTAGGGCATTACCATTTTTTTGTCAATAAATTTTATGACATTCCGACCTGGAATCGAAAAAAAGCTTTCCCGAATAATCGTGCTTTGAATGCGGGATGCGAAGCCCGGAAAGGCTACTTTTTCCGGTTCCGCCGGGCCTTTGCAAATGGTTTTAGATGATGTTTGGTTATTTCTTTTTTCAAATATTCGAAAGCCTCATCGACATTATTACAGGTTTTAAACAATTTCAAATCGGCTGGATCGATGACTCCCCACTTGGCCATCTCCTCGATATTGAGAATTTTGTTCCAATAGTCGGCCCCATATAGAACCACCGGCATATGTTTTTTGGATTTACCGGTTTGAATCAGAGTCAACAGTTCGAAAAACTCATCCAGCGTTCCAAAGCCACCCGGGAAAACCACCAGCGCTTTGGCCAAATAGAAAAACCAAAATTTGCGAATGAAAAAATAATGAAATTCAAAAGAAAGATCACGCGTCTGATACCGATTGGGATATTGTTCGAAAGGCAGACTGATATTGAGTCCTACCGAATGCCCGCCAGCCTTTTTGGCCCCCCGATTGGCCGCTTCCATAATTCCCGGTCCGCCGCCGGTGCAAACCAGAAAACGACGATTCTGAGTATCTGTTTCATCGAACCAGGTGGTCAGTTTCTCAGCCAGCTGAGATGCATCCTCGTAGTAGCGAGACATAATCAGATCACGTTCGGCCTGTTCAAACTCGGCTCGTAGTTTTTTCGAAGAGGGCTTATGCTTTAACTTACTCTTCGACTCTCTCAATTTCTGCTCAGCCTCACTTTTGGGGAGAGTACGCGCCGAACCGAAAAAGACAACCGTATTCCAGACATTGTGTCGCCGAAAACGATCAGCCGGTTCAACCATTTCGGTCATCACTCGCACCGTGCGTGCCGCCGGACTATTAAGGAAATCAGGATTGTTGTAGGCCTTAAGCGGTTTGAAATGTTCCACATTCTTTTTCTTTTTCGACGACATAGTCGCTCCCTTGCTCGACCCTAATATTCCAGATCGATTCCAATTGGACAATGATCCGATCCCATTAGGTCATTACGGATGAACGCATTTTTCATAAGACGGCGGATATTTTTGCTGATATAAAAGTAATCGATCCGCCAGCCGACATTCCGCTCGCGAGCCCGAGTTTTATAATCCCACCAGCTGTATTGTTCCGGGGCAGATGAATACTCTCGCAGCGTATCAACAAACCCGGTATCGAGAAAACGGTCAATCCAGGCGCGCTCTTCGGGCAAAAAGCCCGAAGAAGTCGCATTTTCTTTCGGCCGGGCCAGGTCGATTTCGGTATGAGCCGTGTTGACATCGCCGCAGACAATTACTCCCTTGTCCGCTTTCAACAGAGGTTTCATCTGCTTCAAAAAAGCCTCGTAGAAATCCATCTTATACAGTAACCGTTCCGGCGAGGCCTTGCCGTTGGGAAAATAAACATTGAAGAGGATAAATTTCTCGAATTCGGCGGCGAGAACGCGGCCTTCCACATCGAACTGCTTCAAACCCAGACCATGCTGCACTTGCAACGGTTCTTCTTTGGTATAGACAGCCACACCGCTATAGCCTTTTCTCTCGGCCGAATTAAAATAATTGTGGTAACCGGGAATATCTTTTATGGAAGACGGTACTTGATCGGGTTGAGCTTTCGTTTCCTGAATACATAGTATTTCCGGTTTTTCCTTCAGGAACCAGTCCAGAGCACCTTTTCTCTCCACAGAGCGGATGCCGTTCACATTCCAGGATATTATCCTTGTTGACTTTTTCCTGTCGCTCATACCTTATCCAAGGCCTGTTCGAAATCGGCTTTCAAATCATCAACATCCTCGATGCCAATTGACAGCCTAACCAAATCGGCAGAGATTCCCGCTTTGACTCGTTCCTCTTCGGGCACACCGGCATGAGTCATCGAGGCCGGATGCTGTATCAACGTTTCTACTCCGCCAAGCGAAACGGCCAGAATTACCAGTTTAAGATTGTTGAGCAAAGCCATTGAGCCTTCGTACCCGCCCTTGACTCCGAAAGTCAGCATACAGCCGGGACCCCGCATTTGCCGTCCGGGCCCGATCAGATCGGCCTGCGGATGATCGGCAAAACCGGGATACTTGATCCAGCCGATCTTGTCGTGATTTTTCAAGAAATCGGCAATCACCTGAGCGTTGGCCTGCATTCTTTCCATTCGCAGCCCGAGAGTTTTCACTCCGGTATTGAACAAGTCGGCACAGTCTGGGGAAAGTATGCCCCCGCGATTGACGACGCTGTTGCGCAAAAGCCGGTAAAGCTCTTCGGTTTTGGCCACCAGAACACCGCCAACGGCGTTGGCATGTCCGCCGATAGATTTGGTCATCGAATGCATGACCACATCGGCGCCCAAGGCCAGCGGATTTTGAAGATAGGGTGAACAAAAAGTATTGTCGATAACCAGCGGGATATCTAAATCATGGGCTATCTCGGCTACTTTGGCGATATCGGTAATGGCCAGCGTTGGATTGGCTGGTGATTCCAGAAAAATCATCCGCGTATTCGGTGTTTGGGCCGCCTTGCGCACGGCGTCGATATCGGACGTATCCAAAAACGTGGAACTGACGCCCCACTTCTTATAAAATTCCTCTTTTTCAATAATGGACCGCGAAGGACCGTACACCGAATTGGTACCCACTATATGGCTTGCGGGCTCCAGAAAAGCAAAATAGGCGGCCTCGACGGCGGCCATTCCCGAAGCCGTAGTGATAGCTCCGAAGCCGTCTTCCAAAGCCGCGATCTTTTTTTCCAGTGTTTCACAATTGGAGTTATACAGGCGGGAATAAATGCCCTTTTTATCGGCGCTGGCAAACCTCCGGGCGCCATCTTCGCAATTGTCAAAGACATAGGTCGAGGACCTCTCCACCGGCGGATTAACCGGTCCAGACTGAACGTGATAGCCGGCGTGGACAGCCTTCGAGTTGAAACCAAGTTTATTGTTGTCGCTCATTTTTTTCTCTCCTAATACGAAATAATACGGCCCGTTGCTTAGGACTTGTGACCCTGAAAGTACATTACCAGCCTTGTGATAGCAAACTGTTTCCGGTCTCTCTTTGTTCCCGGACCAAATACCTCATTCCCGGCCATCTCTCATTCAACTTGATAAATCAGCCATTTTGGCGTACCATTTAAATTGGTTGTCAATTTTCTACGAAAGGAAAACCGATGTCAAACCCGAAAATGGCTTCATACGGATCCTGGAAATCGCCCTTCAGCGCCGACTTTCTTGTGGCCAAATCAATCAGACTCGGCAGTCTGGCCGTGGATGACAACAATCTCTACTGGCTGGAACTAAGGCCCGCCGATGGCGGCCGGGTCGTTCTAGTCCGGCGCGACAGCAAGGGGAAAACGGTCGATGTTACGCCCGCGCCCTACAATGTCCGGTCTCGAGTAAATGAATACGGCGGCGGCGCCTATCTGGTCTCGGGCAAGACGGTTATCTTTTCTAATTTTTCCGACCAAAGATTATACTTGATCGACTCAGGTTCTGCTCCGCGGCCAATTACTCCCGAAGGATCGCTCTATTTTGCCGATGCCATTATCGATTCCCATCGCAATAGGTTGATCTGTGTCGGCGAGGATCACGGAGTCGAAAACAAGGAACCGGTCAGCCGCCTGGTGGCGGTAAATCTTGATGGAAACGGCCACATCGAAACTCTCATAGAGGGCAATGACTTTTACTCCACGCCGCGACTCAGCCCCGATTGCGCCACTCTGGCCTGGCTGAGCTGGGATCATCCCAATATGCCCTGGGACGGTACCTCCTTATGGACAGCAGAAATTAACGAAGACGGCTCTTTGGCCGATCCGGTGATAATTGCCGGAGGAAAAGACGAATCGATCTTTCAACCTGAATGGTCACCGGATGGCATCCTGCACTTCATCTCCGACCGGACCGGCTGGTGGAACCTGTATCGACTTAAAGATGCTCAAGTCGAAGCTCTCTGTGAAAAAGAGGCTGAATTCGGCATTCCTCAATGGGTTTTCGGCGAACGTACTTACTGCTTTGAATCAAACAGCAGTATTCTTTGCACCTATACAGATTCAGGTAAATGGTATCTGGCCCGCCTGAACCCGAATGATGGCAAATTGCAGACTTTTTATTTGCCCTATTCCCCGACCGACGGCGGATGCCTTTGTATTGGCCAAGACCGCATCTTCACTATCGGTACCTCGCCCTCCAAACCAACCGCCATTATCAGCCTTGATCAGGATGGCCGGGATATGAAAATCATTCGTCAGGCGGGAGACAGTAAATTAGACTCCGGTTATATTTCGACTCCTCGTCCGATTGAGTTCCCGACCACCGGCGGCAAAACGGCTTATGCTTTATTTTATCCACCATGCAATAAAGACTTCACCGGTCTCGAAGGAGAACTGCCGCCGTTGATTGTCAAAAGTCACGGGGGACCAACCTCGGCCGCATCCGACTGCCTGAGCCTGGAAACTCAATTCTGGACCAGTCGCGGCTTTGGCTTGATCGACGTCAATTACGGCGGAAGCAGCGGCTATGGCCGGGCGTACCGGCAACGCCTGAACGGTAATTGGGGTATTGTCGATGTTGATGATTGTGTCAACGCCGCGCAATACTTGGTCGAAAAGGGAGAAGCTGACGGCAGACGACTTATTATCCGAGGTGGAAGCGCCGGCGGTTACACTACCCTCTGCGCCCTGACCTTTCATGACATCTTCCGGGCCGGATGCAGCCGTTACGGTGTCGGCGATCTGGAAACGCTGGCCAGCGACAGCCACAAATTCGAATCGCGCTATCTGGACAGCATGGTCGGGCCTTATCCGGAGAAAAAGGATATTTACAGGGAGCGTTCACCAATTCATTATGTCGATCAACTGAACAGCCCGGTAATATTCTTTCAGGGACTCGAAGACAAAGTAGTACCTCCCTCGCAGGCAGAACAAATGGTCGCGGCTTTGAAAGACAAAAAACTTCCGGTGGCCTATGTCGCTTTCGAGGGCGAACAGCACGGTTTCCGCCGAGCCGAAAATATCAAAAGATCACTTGAAGCCGAACTTTATTTCTATTCGCGCATCTTCGGTTTCGAACCGGCCGACAAAATCGAACCGGTAATAATCGACAATCTTCCCGATTGATAATCGTACCGATTGATAATCGTTGATCGGTTTACGGCCCATTGCCTGTTGAAACTGCCGACCGGAAGACTCTGATTTCCGGCATTTTTCGCTTGTATAATTTCAACAAATGCATTTATTGCGGTTACACAAGAAAGGAGGTGGTCTATTGAAATCGAATTTATGTGAGGTGACTGCTACTTAGTTACCGCCTCAACTAAACTTTTGTTGGGGTAAGCTAAGTAAATCCCAACAGTAAAACCGGCCCGACGGCTTTTTTCAAAGCCGCCGGGTTTTTTTATATCAATTATGTTTTCAAGGGCGGCTTCGCCCCCTGCCCCATTTGCCCGTAGGTGGCAAAAGCCACACACTCGTGTGTTTTCCGTTCGGCTCGCTTCGCTTGCCTCACCGTGGATGCTTACTTGGGTCAAACTGGCGACAGCCAGAAACAGGCATCGCCTGTGGTCATAATGGTGACAGCCAAAAGCACACAAGTGTGTCCGCCACCGCACGAGTGAGTTGACTTTGACTATACCCATTGCTTATTATTCCGGACGAACACATTTATTATACCGGAGTCAAATATGGATATCCTCTCTATTGCTGTCACTCTCTTTCTGATCATGGACCCGTTCGGGAACATGCCAATTTTTCTGTCGGTGCTGGACCGCGTCCCCAAAGAGCGGCGGCGTAAAGTCCTCATCCGCGAACTCCTTTTGGCTCTTCTTATTATCGTTGTCTTCATTCTCGGCGGCCGCTACGCCATGAGTTTTTTGGGTCTGCGTCAGGAATCGGTCAGTATTGCCGGCGGGATCATCCTTTTTTTGATTGCTTTGCGGATGGTTTTCCCATCGCGTGAAACAAAAACTGAGGACGATATCGACAGCGAACCGTTATTGGTTCCACTGGCCGTGCCGCTTATCGCCGGGCCGTCGATGCTGGCCGTATTACTTTTGTTTGCATCGGCTGAAGTAGAAGCTCTGGTGGGACTTTTAATCGCTGCTTTCGCCGCCTGGACGGCGACTTTTATTGTCTTGCTTTCCTCGACCTTTCTGGCTGGGTTTTTATCCAAGCGAGGTTTGATTGCCATTGAAAGACTGATGGGAATGGTGTTGGTGGCTCTGTCGGTGCAATTGTTTTTAGACGGTCTGTCGGCTTATACCAGATAATCGGCTTGACGAAATCAAGCGCGTATTATACATTGATTATACACCACTGAGAAGTTCAACTTTTGGTCAATATAAGAATACTTAAAATAATCGGAGGCGATTATGAAAGCCTTATGTTCAGTCATCGTCGCAATTTTCCTTCTATTAACGCCCTGCATATCCAATGCTGGTGTTTTCGGCGAAGTGGCCCTTTCGGCCGGCGGTAATTTTCCTCAAGGATCGTTTACCCGCTATGCCGATCCCGGCTTCATGCTTTTCGGGCGCGGGACCCTTCATATCCCCAATGTCGAGATGTTCGTCGTCTGGGCTGATTTTGGATTCGCTCACTTTAAGAGCGAAACGGTTGAAACCAAACGCATCCTTTATGAGATCATTGACGGACCGACAGTGTATCGCGCTGTGGATCAGACCACCTCCGAAAAC
>JAAEQF010000266.1 GCA_024231695.1 FCB group bacterium | reverse complement strand
CCTGGTGCGAGTGTGGAGGTCGGGAGTGGTTCCGAGCTCCTTGTGGGTTGGATTTGCTCCGGAATTGCTCCAATGGCCACCCGGGCTCCACTTGTATCCCCCAGTAACCACTCCCGATATCCATACTCCCACCAGAGCCCCAAAAAGTGGATTTTCATGGTCAAAAAAATATTGATTTTGGCACCTTGGTGGCAGCTGCGGGCCCTGGATTGGGTCAAAAAAAAGTACTTTTTCGGCATGAAAATCCACTTTTTGAGCTCCTGGTGGCCCCCAGTTGCTCCGGAATTGCTCCAATGGCCACCCGGACCCCACTTGTATACCCCCAGGAACCACTCCCGACCTCCATACTCCCACCAGGAACCCAAAAAGTGGATTTTCATGGTCAAAAAGGTCGATTTTAGCATCCTGGTGGCAGCTGCGGGGCCTGGGGTGGTGAAAAAAATGCACTTTTGGGGCATGAAAATCCACTTTCTGAGCTCCTGGTGGCCCGCAGGTGCTCCGGAATTGCTCCAATGGCCACCCGGACCCCACTTGTATACCCAGGAACCACTCCCGACCTCCATACTCCCACCAGGAACCCAAAAAGTTGATTTTCATGGTCAAAAAGGGTGATTTTGGCACCCTGGTGGCAGCTGCGGGGCCTGGGCTGGGGCAAAAACCTCACTTTTTGGGGCATGAAAATCCACTTTTTGAGCTCCTGGTGGCACCCCAGGTGCTCCGGAATTGCTCCAATGGCCACCCGGACCCCACTT
>JAAEQF010000265.1 GCA_024231695.1 FCB group bacterium | reverse complement strand
TGTTAGCCAAAATATTCATGCCGTTGCCGGTGCAGCAGATAGTCACACCGCGATCGACATCACCTGAGGCAACCGCATTGGCGACCTTTAGGCCAAAATCGGGATAGTCCACCGATTCGGTAGAATCGGTTCCAAAATCATTTATCTCATGCCCCAACGCCTCGAGTATTGCTTTAACTTTTTCTTTCAACTCAAAGCCGGCGTGATCGGAACCAATAGCGATCTTCATCACAATACCCTTTAAGCCTTGACCGACACATTAGCCGGTACATAAGTCAACCAGCCATATTTATCTTCAACCCGGCCCTCGACCACGTCGAAAAACCGCTTCTGTAATTCCTTGGTAATCGGTCCTGCTTTCCCTTCACCAATTGCAATGTCATCGATTTTGGAGATGGGTGAAACCTCGGCCGCCGACCCGGTGAAAAATACTTCATCGGCCAGATACAACGCCTCGCGCGGGATAGGCCGCTCAACAACTTCAAGCCCCATCTCACCGGCCAGTTTCATGACCGTATCGCGGGTGATACCCGGCAGGGCCGAACAACCCAGGTCAGGCGTAACCAGCTTGCCACCGGCAAACATAAAGACATTCTCGCCGGACCCTTCGGAGACAAATCCGCGCGTGTCCAGAGCTATCCCCTCGACATATCCGCGTGAGAGAGCCTCCTGTTTGATTAATTGCGAGTTGGCATAATTGGCGCCCGACTTGGCCATCATCGGGGTCGTATTCGGCGCATTTCTTTGCCATGAGGAAATGCAGACCGAGACGCCCTTTTCCATCGCCTCTTCCCCAAGGTATTTGCCCCACGGCCAGACCGCGAGGGCCACATCTACCGGGCAGCTGCGCGGATCAACGCCAAGGCTATCATAGCCGCGATAAACGATCGGGCGGATATAACAGGATTCGAGGCCGTTGACAGCGATCAAATCGAGCTCAGCCTGATTGATTTCCTCTTTGCTGAATGGTATTTCCATGCGATAAATCTTGGCCGAATTGAACAGTCGGACAGTATGTTCAGGGAGCCGAAAACAGGCCGGTCCTTTGGGCGTATTATAACAGCGCTGGCCCTCGAAAACCGACGACCCATAATGCACAACATGCGACAGTACATGAATTTGGGCTTTATCCCAATCGACTAATTTACCGTTCATCCAAATTTTTGCTACTTTATTAAAAGGCATATGATACTCCCCGATATGCAGTTCCGCTAAGTGCT
>JAAEQF010000264.1 GCA_024231695.1 FCB group bacterium | reverse complement strand
GCCGAGGCCAACGAGGTCGAGGATAACGCCAAAAAGGAAAAGATCGAGATTCGAAATCAGGCCGATCAGGCTGTTTTCATGACCGAGAAAAACCTGGCCGAAGCCGGTGATAAAATCGATGCCGACACCAAGGCCAAGATTGAAGCCGCGGTGGCACGGGTCAAGCAGGCTCTGGAAGGCGAGAACACCGATGAGCTCAAAGCGGCCGCCGATGATCTCACTACCGCCTGGCACGGCGCGGCTCAGCAGATGTATCAGCAGGCTCAGGCCGCAGGCGCTACTCCCGGTCCGGATTCATCCGGTGCCGATCAGCCCGGTCCGGAACCGAATGAGAACTCTGGCGATGCCAGCGATGCCAGCGATGCCGACGGTTCGGTCGATGCCGATTTCGAGGTGGTTGACGAAGATAAGTAACTCATTGCTCTCCTGATTGGGTAATACGGGCTCGTTCGGTCTTTGGGCCGAGCGAGCCTTTTGTTTAGAGATTGATTGACCGGAAGGGAATGGTGATATAGCTTACGGCATGATGACCGATCCGCTTAAAATGCTGGGCCTCGATTCGCAGGCTTCACCGGATGAAATCAAACGGGCTTTTCGCTCGCTGGCCAAGAAATATCATCCCGATATTATCGGCGGCTCGGGCGAGAAGTTCAAACGGATTTTGCTGGCTTACGAACAGCTTTCCGGGTACGGCGGACTCAGTTCGGACGAAAAATTCGACTGGCACCTGAAAGTCAGGATCGACCGTGAAAAAGACAAAGTGCAGGATCTGTTCGATGATCTGCGCGATGGCTTTCTGACTTTCTTCGACATCGATTTGCCGGAATTTTTGAACCTGTTTATCGAACTGACTCCGGTCGAGGCGGCCCGGGGGGGACGGATCAAGCTGGAACTGCCGCTGTTACGCAAATGCCGCGAATGCTATGGTTTCGGCCAGATTCTTTTGGTCCGATGCAAACATTGCGGCGGAACGGGAGAACAGGCCTACAACCAGTCCACCGGGATCGATATCCCGCCCGGTATGCACAACGGCTATCGCCTGCAGCTTTTGGTGGATAACCTGCACCTGACCGTTATTTTTCGGTTGCGACCGGAAAGAAGTGAAAAATAGATGGCTGTTGATTATTACAAAGCTCTCGGCGTGGATGAAAAGGCCGACAAAGAGGCGATCAAGAAAAAGTATCGCCAACTGGCCAAGAAATATCATCCCGACCGCAATAAAGGCGACAAGGCGTCCGAGGAGCGTTTCAAGGAAATCTCCGCGGCCTATGATGTCCTCGGCGATGATAAAAAGCGCCAGCAGTACGACAACATGCGCCGTTTCGGCGGTGGCCCCGGCATGGCCGGTGGTTTTCCCGGCGGAGGACGCGGCCAGTTTTATACCGAGGGCGATTTTTCCAATATGTTCGGCAATGGTTTCAGCTATGATGACCTGTCCGGCATGGGCGGATTGGGTGATATTTTCAGTTCCGTTTTCGGCGGCAATATGCGGACTCGAAGGCCACGCGGCCGCCCTCGCCGTCCCACCGGACCTCAGAAGGGAAGAGACCTCAGGGCCGAAATCAAAATTACTTTTCTGCAGGCGGCGCGCGGAGTAACCAAAAAAATCCGCGTCAGTGTCCCTGACAGTTGCCCGACCTGCAACGGAGCCGGCGCCACTACCGGGGGCGAGCCG
>JAAEQF010000263.1 GCA_024231695.1 FCB group bacterium | reverse complement strand
GAGTCGCTGCCGTAGAGACGACCAGCACCGCCCCAACTCCAGGCGACGCCCAGCACCGCATTGGTCAGTTGCCCGATGCCACCGATGTCGGAGACACGGTCAAGGCTGTCGTACTGGCGCTCGAAGCCGGAAAAGCTGCCACCACTACTGCGGCCCACGCCCGCGGGCAAGGTAACCGCGATCGGACGATCCCAGCTGTCGTACTGCCGTCCGAGCGGCTCACGACCGCCGACGATTTCAGAGCCCGGACGACTCGCCAGGTCATAGTCCGAGAAGGCGACCGTCAATGCCGAATCGACGCCCGAGCCGCCCGCGCTGCCGCGCCGTACTCCGGTGACCCGCGACAGCTCGTCGTAGTCGAAGAAATCTCCCGCGTCGAGCGCCACCAGGCTGCCCGGCAACGCCGCCGCCGACGGCACCGCGCTGAGCAGACGGTTGGCGGTGTCGTAACTAAAGGTGACCGTCACGCCGTCACGGCCGGTGCGAGTGGCTACCGTATTGTCGTCGTTGTAGGTCGAGCTCTCGGACGTCCCGTCCTCATGATCGATCTGGGTGACCCGGCCGGTTGCGTCGTAGT
>JAAEQF010000262.1 GCA_024231695.1 FCB group bacterium | reverse complement strand
GATGCGCACTTCCTGCTTGTGCGCCAGGGGCTGGATGGTTTTCTGCAACCGCAGCACGGTGTCGTTGAGGCCCACCGTCTCCTCGTGGGGCCGGGCGGCGATGTGGTGGAAGAGGAGCACCAGGTCCTGGAGCTGGCCGGAGACCTGCTGGATGCCTACCACCGCCTCCTTGAGGCCGATGATTTCCTTCGCCTCCAACGAACGCAGGTCCTTCCGGTGTTTCTTGATGAGCAGCAGGGGGATGGCGGCGTGGCCGTCCAGGGCCTGGATTTCGTTCTTGAGCTCGTGCAGCAAGCTGTCGGCCAGCAGGCCGGCCAGCAGCAGGCTCTGCTTCTCCGTCAGTACCTGGTCCAGGCGTTCTTCGGCCAGGTGGGTTCCGATCTGGAGCGCTGTGGTGCGCAGCCGTCCCTCGGTGACGCCGTGGAGCTGCTCCGCCTCCCGGCCGGTGACGAAGAGGCCGTAGTCGGCGTGGTCCCGGTAGTCCAAGGCCACCCCGGCAAAGGAGCCGCAGGGAAGAAACCGCAGCAGGTGCTCGAAGGCCTGCCGTTTCTTCGCCACCTCCGGCACAAAGACGAAGCTGCGTTCCCGGATCACGCTACCCACCTGGCTGATCTCCAGGTCCTGCTGGACCTCCCGGGTCAGCTCGGGGAGGCGCCCGGCTACCAGGGTGAACAGCGGCCCCGGCTGGAAGGCGAGGACGAAGGCCCGGTCGGCACCGGTGTCCCGCATCAGGTGGGCCAGGTTCTCCTCGATCTTGACCCGGCGGCTCGTCTCCAGGGGCTGGACGCCCCAGGAGGCCG
>JAAEQF010000261.1 GCA_024231695.1 FCB group bacterium | reverse complement strand
CCGGCTTTCGAGGGAAGCGATCAAGCGGCGCAACGCCTCCGGATCGCCGGAGACCACCGTCGTTTCGGGGCTGCTGCTGCCGGCGATGGAGAGCTCATCCGCGAAACCGGCCAGCGCGAGAGACGTGTTGTCGGCGGACAGCCCCACCAGGGCTGTGGCACCTTGTCCCGCCACTCGTTGCATCAGCCGGCTGCGGTGAAAAACCACCCGCAGCGCCTCTGCGAGGCTGAGGGCACCCGCGACGTGGGCGGCGGCGATCTCGCCGAGGCTTTGTCCGATCACCGTGTGCGGGACGATGCCCCACGATCGCCAGAGGGCGGCCAGGGCCACCTGCACGGCGAAGATCGCCGGCTGCGCCACCGCGGTCTCTGCGAAGCGGCAGCTGGGCTCCGGTGCCGAAAGCTCGTCGACGAGCGACCAGCCGGCGAGATCGCGCAGCAGCTCGTCGCAACGCCGGATGATCTCGGCGAACCGCTGCTCACGCGCGAACAGCCTCCGGCCCATGCGGCACCAGTGCGATCCCTGGCCGGAGAAGACCATCACCAGCTGCGGTCGCCGGCCCACCGGCTCGCTGCCCGCAACCAGCCCCGACGACGCCTCTCCGGCGGTGAAGGCGGCGAGCTTCCCGGCCGCCTCCCGGCGCGAGGTCGCGG
>JAAEQF010000260.1 GCA_024231695.1 FCB group bacterium | reverse complement strand
GTGCTGCCTTTCGGAAGCCTGAACTGATCGAAGAAATGGTCAAAACACTTGGCGCTGAGAAGGTGACGGTGGCCATCGACGTTGACCAGAACGCGGCTATGCCCTCAGGCTATGAAGTTTATATTGATGGTGGCCGGACAGCCACTGGCGCAGATGCGATTGAATGGGCAAAGCGCGTTGACGGATACGGTATTCCGGTTATCCTGCCTACAAGCAAAGCGGGTGACGGCGTGAAAACCGGTTATGATCTGCCGATAATCAGAGCCATTAAAGAAGTGGTCTCGGCCGATGTGGTCGCCTCCGGTGGTGCAGGGGAATTGGATCATTTCTATCAGGCCGTGGAAGCAGGCGCTACAATCTTGCTTGCCGCCTCTGTGTTCCATTTTGGGACTATTGGAATTGGCGACTTGAAGGACTACTTACGTAACCGGGGTCTTGCTATCCGCTGAAGCCTCCAAGACATCAAATTTTTATTCCCCAACCATGCTAATTCAGCCCACGCAAAGAACCGCGCGGCTGATTATCATCGAATCCAAAAAAAATTCTTGAAAAACCCTTCGGTATGATATATTGTCATACCGGAGGTAAAATTATGACGAC
>JAAEQF010000259.1 GCA_024231695.1 FCB group bacterium | reverse complement strand
TGAAAACTCTGCTTTTGGAACGGTTTGCCCTCTATTGCGCCGAATCGCTTCTGGCTCGCCGCAACTATTCGGTTGGGGAGTTCAAGGAACGACTGCGGCAAAAGGAGATTGGCCTCGACTTGATCAAGCAGATCGTTGCGGAATTTCGCCAGCTGGATCTGTTGGATGATTTCCGGTATGGCCAAATGCGGGTCAGGTCGGTTATCAGGCGTAAACCGGCCGGGCGCGGTTTCTTGATCGCCGATCTTCAGAAGCGGCTGGTCCCGCGCGATATCGCCGAAAAAGTCGTTACCGAAGCCCTGAAAGACAGTGATGAAATAGAAATGGCGGTTGAATTACTGGAAAAGAGGCGGGCGGCTTTTACGAAATTTGATCTTGAAACGAAAAGGCGGAAAGCATATACTTATCTGTCGCGGCGAGCCATATCGTATGGCGCGTCCAAAGCGGCATTTGACATGGTTTTCGGCAAGACGCAAAAGTAAACAAGGTGGTTATTATCAAAAGCACAGACATCCGCAATTCGTTCATAGATTTTTTTAAGGCGAACGATCACGTTCATCAACCCTCGGCGCCGGTGATCCCACTCGATGACCCGACTTTGCTCTTCGTCAACGCCGGGATGAACCAGTTCAAGGACGTTTTTACCGGTTCGCGCAAGGTTTCCTATGCCCGCGCGGTATCATCGCAGAAATGTATCCGGGCCGGAGGCAAACATAATGACCTCGAAAACGTCGGCCGGACCAGCCGTCATCATACTTTTTTCGAAATGCTGGGTAACTTCTCTTTCGGCGATTATTTCAAGGAAGAGGCGATCGTCTATGCCTGGGAATGGTTTACCAAAGTTCTGAAACTTCCGACCGACAAACTGTACGCTACGGTTTACAACGACGACGATCAGGCATTTGAATTGTGGGAAAAGGTGGCGCCGGAGCTTAAAAACGGGCGAATCCTTCGTTTCGGCAAAGAAGACAATTACTGGTCGATGGGAAATACGGGCCCCTGCGGGCCCTGTTCGGAAATACATTTCGATATGGGCGAACATCTTTCGAAAGACATTCCCAAGGCCTGGATCAATAACGAAAATGACCGCTTTATCGAGCTCTGGAATCTGGTTTTCATGCAATACGATCAGGTCGGCGATGGAAAGCTGGAAGATCTGCCCAAACCTTCGGTCGATACCGGAGCGGGGCTGGAACGGATCGCCGCGGTTATGCAGGGTGTCGATACCAATTATGAAACCGATCTGTTCACACCTCTGACGGCTTTGGCAGCCGATATCACCGGCGTCAAATATGAGACCGGCCCCAAAGGTGTCTCGCATCGGGTCATGGCCGATCATGTCCGGGCGTTGGCCTTTGCGTTGGCCGACGGCGGCGGGCTATCCAATGAGGGGCGCGGGTATGTTTTGCGGCGGATACTGCGCCGAGCGGCTCGCCACGGCCGCAAACTTGGTTACAAGGAACCGATAATCTGCAAATTGGTGCCGACGGTGATCGAAATCATGGGCGGCCATTTTACTGAACTGGGTGAAAAGCAAAAACATATCGAGGCGGTTATCCGGTCGGAAGAGGAACGGTTTGGAGAGCTACTCGATACCGGGTTGGAGTTGTTTAGCACGCTATCTAAAAAAGTCAAGGCGACGGGTTCGGATACTATCCCCGGCGAGGATATTTTTAAGCTGTATGATACTTTTGGATTCCCGGCGGATATGACGGCGTTGATGGCCGAAGAGGCCGGTTTGAAGATGGACATGGATGGGTTTAAAGCGGCGATGTCTCGCCAGCAGGAGCAGTCGCGGGCGGGGGCGGGGTTTGAGCCAATATCAACTCAGTTAACAAAAGACCAATTGGACGCATTCAATATTGAAGAACCTACCGAATTTGTACGCGGTGAAAATTCGTTCGAATTGGAAACAGAGGTTGAGCACAGTGTAGTTTCTGGAGCGCCGGGCGAAATTGCTGTTGTACTAAAAAGAACACCTTTTTATGTAGAATCAGGTGGTCAAATTGGAGATGTTGGGTTAATAGAAGGCGGCAATTTTAAAATAGATGTAAAAAGAGTCAGGGAATATCAAGGGGCATATATTCATAGTGGTGAATTTGTTAGCAGCCACACTGATCACATCGAAAAAGGCACACCGGTCACCGCCCGGATTGACAAGAATCGCCGCCTGGATATTATGCGCAATCATACGGCTACGCATCTACTTCATGCCGCTTTAAGGCAAGTTGTCGGGGATCATGTCAAGCAATCGGGATCGCTGGTTGATGATCAGAGGTTAAGATTCGACTTCGCCCATTTCAAAGCCCTGACTCCGGAGGAAATTGCCGAGATTGAGAAGATAGTCAACGAGAAAATACTTGAAGCGATACCGATGGTGACCAAAGAGATGCCGGCCGAGGAAGCGATGAAGTCGGGTGCGATGGCCTTATTCGGCGAAAAGTACGGCGACACGGTGCGAGTCGTTTCGGCCGGAGATTTTTCCAGCGAGTTATGCGGTGGAACGCATGTGACCAATACGGCCGAAATTGGGTCATGCCTGATTACGGTCGAAGCGGCGATAGCTTCGGGCGTGCGCCGAATCGAAGCGGTAACCGGTCGGGAAGCGGCCTTACTGAGCCGGAGCAATAAAACAGTCGTCGATGAGATAGGCACTTTGTTGAACGTCCCGGCCGATCAGGTAATCGAAGCGGTACGCCGGACGGCATCGGGCCTGAACGATTTGCAGAAAGAGAATAAAAAGCTTAAGGCCGAACGGTTTTCAGGCGGGGGTGTTCAGACAGTTGGTAACGCGGAAAAAATCGGAGCGGTCGAATTTTTGCATAATGATTTTGGTGAAATAGATCAGGATTCAATATCCGGTTGGTCGGACAATCAGAAGGGGATGGGGACACCCGTTCTGGCCCTGGCTATCGGTATTATCGGCGGCAAGCGGGCGTTTATTGCCTCGGCTTCCAAACCGGCCACGGAGGCCGGTTACGATGTCGGCCGTCTTTTCGGGGGTCTTATTCGCGAACTTGGCGGGCGTGGCGGCGGCAAGGCCAATTTTGCCAGGGGAAGTTTGCCGGATGATATCTCCTATGATGATTTGATTGAAAAATCAAGGATGAAGATCAAGGAATGTCAACCGTAGACACAGGGAGCTTATGTCTGTATTTGAGAGGTTGTTGAGTATCAGGGAAGAGAAGGGCGCCGGTTTTTTTCTGCTTCTGGATCCGGATCGAATCGATCGCGGGCAGTTGATCAAGACGGCTGAGACGGCTGAAGCGTGCGGCGTCGATGCCGTTCTGGCCGGGAGTTCGTTTATCACCGGACATGATTTTGATGCGCGTATGACCGATATCAAAGGGGCCACCGATTTGCCGGTAATAATTTTCCCCGGTAATGCCGGTCAGGTTTCGCGTCATGCCGATGGTATTCTTTTTATGTCGCTGATTTCCGGGCGCAATCCGACCTACTTAATCGAGGAACAGGTCAAGGCGGCGCCGGCGGTTAAAACCTTCGGTCTGGAAACGATTCCGACCGGATATATGTTGATTGAATCCGGGACGGTAACCTCGGTTCAATACATATCGGGGACGATGCCGATTCCACGTGGCAAAAACGACATAGCTATGGCTCATGCATTGGCGGCGCAATATCTGGGAATGAAGATGATTTACCTTGAAGCCGGTTCGGGATCGGATCGGGGAGTGCCTGAGGAGATGGTGGCGGCGGTATCAGGTTATGTTGAATTGCCGGTTGTTGTTGGCGGCGGTATTCGAAAACCTCAGCAGGCGGCCGATAGAGTTTCGGCAGGGGCGTCGTTTATTGTTGTCGGTACGGCCGTCGAGGAGAGTTGTGATGAGGGCTTTTTGACTGAAATGTCTGATGCCGTCCATACTGCCGCACGGACAACGGTATAGGGACTTATGAATAAAAACGACAAACGGAAATTTTTGATTACCGCCGCGGCCAACGCCGTGGCGGCCAAAACAGCCCTGCTTGAGAAAGCCGGAGATGATATAATTGAAATGGCTGCCGAAATAGCTCGCGCCTTAAGGAAGGGCGGGCGGCTATATCTGGCCGGCAATGGCGGTTCGGCTGCCGATTGTCAGCATTTTGCTACCGAGATGGTGGTACGCCTGACCGGGAAATTCGAACGGGCCTCACTTCCGGCAGTGGCCCTGACTACCGACGGATCGCTATTGACTGCGGCCGGTAATGATTATGGTTTTGATTTGATTTTTGCCCGGCAGGTCGAGGGTTTGGCTTCCAGGAAAGATATTCTGGTGACAATCTCCACCTCCGGCAATTCGGTAAATTTGATCAAGGCGGCTCGAGTAGCCCGGCGTAAAGGCGTTAAGGTTTTCTCGCTGTTGGGCTGTAAGGGCGGCAAGCTGAAAAGGCTTTCCGATCGATCTATAATAGTGCCTTCCGACTCGGTCCAGCGTATTCAGGAGGAACATACATTCATTATCCATAATCTGGTGCAATTCATAGAATGGGATCTGTTTGCATGAAAGCGGAAAAGGCGGTTCTGATTTTAACCTGGATCGGTCTGATGGGGTATGCCCTGTTCGCTCCGGCCTCAATAGCTATCTCACAAATGTTTTTCGGCCTGGCTTTGGCCGGATTTATTGGGTACATCGCCGCCACTCCTGATCGGAAAAACTTGTTTTTCCTGCCAAGGATAATCATCGCAGCAATTATTGTGTATGTTGCTTTGCACTTTGTCTCCATGGTTGTCGCCGGTACCGATCTACTGATGATCAAGGAGGATTGGCTCTTTCTGATGATGATCGTCGGGGCGGTAATGTTCCGGGATATCAAAAGACTGACTCGCCTGCTTGATGTTTTTGCAACCGGTCTGATAATTATGGGTGGGTATGGTATCTGGCAGCACTTTGTTGGTGTTGATCTTTACCATCAGGTTTTACTGGATTATATGACGTTCGGTTACCGGGCCATCGGGAATTTTTCCACCTATCTGACATTTTCCGGATTTTTTGCCATTTCGTCCATTTTCATGGTAGCGGTGGCCTTTTCAGCGACAGTCAATGCTCGAAAATATTATTATCTATCGGCTTCGCAAATTGCTCTAGTATGTATCCTGTTTAACTATTCCCGCTCGACAATAATTGCTTTGGTAATCGGGATTATTGCTCTGGTAATGCTTATCGACGCCCGTTATCGTAAATGGGTTTCTTTGGCATTGCTTTTAACGCTGGCTGCCGGTGTAGTGATTTCGCCCGATTTTCTAAACCGGTTTAAAAATATTGACAGGACCGAATTTAAGGTCGAGAGCGCCAATTCCCGGATATCCATCTGGAAGGCTACGCTGGTCATGATTGAGGCCGAACCTTTGACCGGTGTCGGTCCCGGAAATTTCAAGGCCAATTATATAAATTATCGTGAAAACCGAACCGGCCGAGAATTGTCTCATGCCCACAATGATATTCTCAATGTGGCCGCCGAATCAGGCCTGCCCTGCATGGTAGCTTTCGGATTAATGTGGCTTCTAATCCTGCTTTATTTGTATAAGGGTTATCGGCGCTGTCCCGAAGGGTTTCAAAAAGGGCTGCTTTTGGGAGCGCTTTTGGCCTCGCTGGTTTTTATGGTGATGGCTCAATTTGAGGCCTTTTTCGCCGATGAGGAAGTTCGGTTGCTATTAATGTTTATTTGGGGTATAGGATTGGCGGTTTTGGGAAATATGAAGGCCTCGGAGAGATTATCTGAAATAGCCTGACAATTCACTTGACAAGGTCTCGATTCCGCGTATATTATTTCGGCTTATGGCAAAAGACAAGAAGACAGAAAGCGTACTGGGCCTACCGTTTGGTCGAACCAATTACCTCCTGATGGGAGCGGCATTGTTGTTCATTATCATCGGGTATGTGTCTTTGGGCTCCGGCTCGATTACCCTGGCTCCGATTCTTCTTGTACTTGGATATTGTGTCCTGTTTCCGGCCGGGATTATTTGGAAAACCGGCGGAGAGACGACTGAAGCGGGAGAAGATACGGGCGAATAGACGGTCTTGAAAGATGTGGCTGCTCAGTTTGAGGGGCAGTTAGCTCAGCTTGGTTAGAGCACCTGCCTTACACGCAGGGGGTCACTGGTTCGAGTCCAGTACTGCCCACCATAATTAAGGGCCCATGCAAAAGAGACGATAGATTAAGATAGACATAAAGATCACTACCAAGTTTGGTGGGGTTGTAGTTCAGTTTGGTTAGAACGCCTGCCTGTCACGCAGGAGGCCGCGAGTTCGAGTCTCGTCAACCCCGCCACTATATAACAGCAAGTACCGCAATCACTTATGATAATAGGTCTACGAGTCGGTAGAACTTTTTAGATTGATATCATACTTACATTTTTTATAGGGCACAACCACTTGCACGGCCCAATTCCGGTCGATGCTTGACAATCCGGTCGGATTATCGTATATTACTTAGTCATCCCAACCCTGCTTGTCAGGAGTATACATATGTGGCGATTGGCAATCCGTTTTATGCTACTGCTGGTAGTGGCGATTCCAATCACAGCTGAATCGTCACTTGACCACACAGGGATCACGCTTTTCGAAGAGCAAAGTAATTACCCCGAGCTATCAGAATCTGTTTCTCCTACATCTGAGAATCCGTGGACCTGGACCGGATCAGGCTTCAGCGGTTTCACTGGTTCCCCGACCGTCTGGTTCGAATATCAGAATGGGGACCACACCATTGCCAAGCTCCACTGGAGCGGCTTTGAAGCCTCGAACTGGCAAAGTGGCGTTGATGGGAGCTTCACCCTGACGCTGTCCAACGGCGTGGATGAGGACAGAGTCTACTCAGTTGACCTTTCTCTTCGGTGTCTTATCGGCGAGGGTTACACTTGGTTCAAGCAACAAACCGGTGGCAGTGACGGTTTCTCGGCGGCCGGAGCCAACGGATTTGTAATGCTTAAGACAGGAAGTACCGGTTTGCCGGGTGATCTTTCACTTACCTTCAATGCGATGGGCGCAGTTACCGCATGTGCTGCGACTTCTGCCACATGGACCGAGGATGGGACGATAAATCTCATA